>JBNRMN010000081.1:0-3731 GCA_050309605.1 Anaerohalosphaeraceae bacterium | reverse complement strand
CCGACGCCCACACATTTTTTCCAAAAATCCAAATTAGTCAATAAAAACAGGGAAAAACAGTAACTGGTGTAAGTCCTTTGATATAAGGGATTTTAAGATAAATATAGGAAAAATTTTTGACAAAACGGAGACTTTTTTAAGGAAAAGACAGATGAAACCGACACGCCCTACCATCCGACCCTTTCACAAAGCGTTTACCCTGATTGAGTTACTGGTGGTCATCGCGATCATTGCGTTGCTGCTGTCCATTGTTATGCCGGCATTGCGGTCGGCCAAAGAAATTGCTCAGCGAACGATTTGTTCCTCCAATCTCAGACAGTGGAATCTTATGGTTAAGTTCTACCTCGACGACAACGAAAACACCTTTCCCGATTCCGGCACCCCCGGCCTGACGGGATGGAATCATGGGCAATGGTGGATTCAGCGATTTAAGGCTTATGGATATGACGATCTGAGCATTCTTCTTTGTCCCAAAGCCCAACTTCAGCCCGATTATGCCCCCGGCGACGAAGCGGTTGCCCCGACCAAACATACGGAATGCTGGGGCAGCCTGGATCGGCCTCCGGCAGCGCCCGTTCGGCAATGGACGTGGGCAAGCTATGCGCCCAATGCCTGGATGATGGATCCAAGATATCACACGTGGGGGGCGCCCGTGCAGGGGCGTGCTCCGGAAACGCTTTTTTGGGGAAGACTGGATAAAGTTTCTGCTCCGTATCAAGTTCCTTTGTTTGCAGATTCCCGCTGGGTCGATGTATGGCCGGATCATACCGACGTGCCCAACGATCAGGAATGGGGCAGCAGCAGCGGCAGCGGCTATATGCGGACAGTGACACTGACGCGACATGGCAAAAAGACCAATGTCGTTTTTATGGACGGCTCCGGGACCGGTGTTGACATCAAGGCCCTTTGGGACCTCAAATGGCACAGGCAATTTAATATTGGCTATCGGACCGACTATGATTGGCCCGCCTGGATGCGATAGCACAGCATGGTGTCTGCTCAATTAACACAAGTAATTACCATCGCACAAGTTGCGCGTTTATGCCTGGCGCAAGACGTCGCCCCGTATCGAGCCAGTCAAAACAGATCAAAACAGTGGAGTTGTTACGATGACTGATAATTGGAATCGACGAGATTTTGTCAAGGCTGCGTTGGCAGGCATGGCGTTTGGCCCGCGCGTGTTTGGCCTTTCAATGAGTTCAACTTCAGGGTCGAGAAAATCTCAAGAGCATCCGAATATCGTCTATATTCTCGCGGATGATTTGGGATACGGAGATCTTTCCTGTTTTAACAGAAATTCAAAGATCCCTGTTCCGCACCTGGATCAGCTCGCGAAAGAAGGGATGGCCTTTACCGATGCTCATTCCGGCTCGGCCGTCTGCACCCCCACACGCTATGGCATCCTTACGGGGCGGTACTCCTGGCGAAGTCGTTTAAAAAAAGGGGTAACCTACGGCGATTCGCCGCATCTGATTGAGGACACGCGAATGACGGTGGCCTCAATGCTGAAGGCGCAGGCCTATCATACCGCTTGTATCGGCAAGTGGCACTTGGGATGGGACTGGACAATGAAATCCGATAACCCGAATGAGATTGATTTTAGCAAGCCGATTCAACACGGTCCGACCACCAATGGGTTTGATTACAGTTTCTGTATCCCTGCATCACTGGATATACCGCCGTATGTTTATGTCGAAAACGACACCGTAACCGCTCTTCCGGATCGGATAGTTGAGGGCAAGACCGGCAAACTGCTGATGCGGGAAGGGCTGACCGGCGCGGATTTTGAGCATCGTGACGTATTGCCCACACTGACGGAAAAGGCCGTGGCGTATATTGACCGGCGCAGTCGTGAGAAAACGCCGTTTTTTTTGTATTTTCCGCTGCCTGCACCGCATACACCGATTCTGCCGACAGACGATTTTCAGGGGAAAAGCGGCACGAACGAGTATGGTGATTTTGTCATGCAGGTGGATTGGGTCGTCGGGCAGGTGATGGAAGCCCTGGAGCGAAACGGCCTTGTGGGCAATACCCTGCTTATTTTTACCAATGACAACGGCGCTTCGCCGAATGCCGATTTCGAGTATCTGGCACAAATAGGGCATAATCCGAATTATGTCTTTCGGGGTCACAAGGCCGATATTTACGAAGGCGGGCATCGGGTTCCGCTGATCGCACGATGGCCGGGACGGATCAAGGCGGGATCCGTTTGCGATGACACGACCTGCCTGACGGACCTGATGGCCACCGTCGCCGAGATCACCGGATATACCCTGCCGGACGATGCGGGCCAAGACAGCGTCAGTATGCTGCCGAACCTGCTGGGGACAGCGACAGGGCCGGTCCGCGAAGCGACGGTGCATCATTCCGTCAACGGCTCGTTTGCGATCCGGCAGGGCAAATGGAAACTGATATTGTGCCCCGGCTCAGGCGGCTGGAGCTTTCCCAGACCCGGCAGCCCTGAGGCTCGCCAACTGCCCCCGGTCCAGCTCTATGACCTCAACAGCGACATCGGCGAAACAACAAACGTGCAGGATAAGCATCCGGATGTGGTCAAGCGGTTGACGGATTTACTGCACGATTACGTGGATCGCGGCCGCAGTACGCCCGGTGCAGCTCAAGAAAACGACGGAGAAGTGGTGATATTACAATAGCGGTTCTCGGTGCACAGGACACCTTATTTGAAAGGACAATGATTTGGCCGGAAATGTTGTTGATACATCCATGAAAGGCAGAACAGTGAAAAAGAAAATCCAGGCGTTACTTTTAGCTTTTTTAATCCTGTCTTTCATATTGTATTTGACCGGGGGATGCACAAGGACAACGGTCTGCGATCAAAGATCGGATTTGCCTACTGGGGAACGGGTGCCTCCGGGCGGCGATCTTCAGGCCGTTCTTGACCGCGGAGACCACCTGCTCCTTGAAAAAGGAGGGCTTTACGAGATCACCGAGACGCTTGTTTTTCGCTATCCGGGCCAGACCATATCCACTCAAGACGCTGTTTACTTGTCCGATTATGCGACGCTGCGTATTGCCTGTCCGGACTTGATGCTGCTGATCGACGGCGACCGACAGGACAATATTGTTCTGGAAAACGTCATCCTTGACGGCAATCGATACAGGCTTTCGACGGTTGCCAAAGAACACACTGTCGGCGGCGGCGGACAGCCTCCGTTGGCGTTGTTCGGCGGCAAAGGCGCAAAAGGGCAAAAAATTTTCAACAATGTCTTTATGAGCACCCGGACGTGGGCGACGCTGAAAGTCCATGAAGGGGCTGAAAACTGTCTTGTCGAGGGAAATATTTTTATCGGGGCCGGCGTCAATCCGCGCGGCAACGGCCGGGAAAAATCGGAAGTCCCTTTCAGTTGGGGCGATGCCATTTCCTGCGCGGCTGAAAACACAATCGTTCGCAACAACCTGATTATCGATCCGACCGATGTCGGAATCGTATTCTATGGAGCGCCGGGTTCTATTGCCGAAGACAATGTCATCGCGTGTCTATCGCGGGAATCGCTGGGCGGTATCAACCTGGTCGATGGCTTTTTGTATCCCCTTGACGAGGGGGCCGATGGACGGCAACGATTCAGTTATGAAGGAACTATAGTTACTCAAGTTGACTGACTTTTCTGATCGGGATTTTGGATGAAAATGGTGATTATTTCAACAAAAAACGGCAATCTGTCCGATAAAAGGGTTGGAAACAGCACTTTTATACAGGAGACTGCCGTTAT
>JBNRMN010000080.1:0-25821 GCA_050309605.1 Anaerohalosphaeraceae bacterium | reverse complement strand
GCACAGGTGCTGCATGGCTGTCGTCAGCTCGTGTCGTGAGATGTCGGGTTAAGTCCTTTAACGAGCGAAACCCTTACCGTTAGTTGCCAGCGGGTCATGCCGGGAACTCTAACGGGACTGCCGGTGTTAAACCGGAGGAAGGTGGGGATGACGTCAAGTCCTCATGGCCTTTATGCCCAGGGCTTCACACGTGCTACAATGGCGACTACAGAGCGACGCGAGACCGCGAGGTGGAGCAAATCGCAAAAAAGTCGCCCCAGTTCAGATTGCAGGCTGGCAACTCGCCTGCATGAAGGTGGAATCGCTAGTAATCGCGTATCAGCTATGACGCGGTGAATGTGTTCCTGAGCCTTGTACACACCGCCCGTCAAGTGATGGGAGCCGGGAGTACCCGAAGTCGGATTGCTAACCCGCAAGGGAGGCGTCTGCCGACGGTAAGCTCGGTGACTGGCACTAAGTCGTAACAAGGTAGCCGTAGGGGAACCTGCGGCTGGATCACCTCCTTTCTAAGGGATACCTTGGACACGGTTGGAGCAGTCCTGCTCTTAACAACCGTGTATGTCAGGAGCTTTTGTTGCGCGGACACCATTTATGATGCTTATAAAAGACCCCCCTCGTTTGAGGGCGGGTCTTTTTTTGTGCGCTGCGAAGACCCGACAAGAGCCGGCCGTGAACAAATGGAGCCGAAGGCGGTGTATTATACGCCCTCTGATTCGGCTCCCAGCAGGTTCGTCGGGGCGACCGAGCGGATGGATTCGATGAGTTTGTCCGGATCTTGCGTGCCGATCAAAAACCGCTTTCCGTTTTTCAGCTCAAGCTGGAGGCCTTGTGTGCCGCGCAAATTGTAGGCAGCGCCGGATTGGCCCCAGCGAATCCCCCAACCCCCGTACTCGACAATGGGCCGATACGTGCGAGGGTAAAGACGGTCGATTTCGGACCAATCGAATTGTTTTGAGGGAATCCCCAGCGGGGCGAAATAGACGCGAATTCCTCCGGTGTGGATTTCAGTGACGAGTTTCAGCGACAACGCCAGCGTCCCGTCGATCAGGGTCATCACCGCCCAGATGAGCCACAGCGGGAGAATCCATTTTGTATTGATCGCCTCGAGGGCCTGAAGGGTCACGATCACCGCCGCGAATATCACACAGCCGGCCGCCACGACGGCACGCAGCAGGGCGGGCAGGGGTTGTTTTTCGGTCATCAAGGGCAGCATTGCTTATGCTCCGACGGGCTATACGATTAAAACAGCGGACCCTATCCGGCTGAAGGATAAGGCACCGGCTGTCCGTTTGATTGATACGTCGGCATCCGTGCCTCGACGCTGAGCAGGTGCTGTCTGAGCAGTTTTTTCAACGCGTTGGTTTGGGCGGGATACCGCTCAGAGACATCGTCTTGCTCGCCAATGTCGTTTTTCAAATCATAAAGAACGATCTTGCTGTCTTCGTGCCAGTAGATCAACTTCCAATGGCCCTTGATAACCGTTGAGTAGGGTTTTCCGGCATGATAATGCGGCTGGTGAAAAAAGATCGGGCGGTTGTTGTCAAAGTGTCCATTGTGGGTTAATAACGGGGTTAAATCTTTTCCGTCCACCCTGTCTTGGTATGCAGCGGGAATTTCCACGCCCGCCATGGCCAGTATGGTCGGGTAGAAATCTTCGGCGATGACATTGACCGAGCAGGTTGTCCCGGCGGCAGCGTTGTGGGGCCATTTGACGATCATAGGGACGCGAATGCCGCCTTCGTATCCGGTTCCTTTGCCGCCGCGAAGCGGGTAGTTTTCGGGAACAACCCCGGTCAAAGCGCCGTTATCGGAGTAAAAAATAATAATCGTATTGTCAGCAACACCCAAAGCGTCCAGCCGCCGAAGGAGATTTCCCAAACTCTTGTCCATTCCTTCAATCATTGTCGCGTATTTCAGCTCATTGCCGGACAAATCAGGATAGTTGTCTTCAAATCGTTCATCAAGCCGCAGCGGCACATGCACCGCATAATGCGACAGATGCAAAAAGAAGGGCTGTTGTTTTCTGACGGCATCATCCAATAACTTAAACGTTTCAATCGTCAGCGCTTCTGTCAAAAAGATATCCATTCCATGATAGTGTTCCAGATCCGGCACACCCCAGGGATAGGTGTGCTGCGCATACGTATTGCCGAAATTCTGCCGCCCCCAAAAACAGCCCGGACCGCCGGAGCCGAACCCGGCTACATTATCGTCAAATCCGATGGATGTGGGGCATTCGCCGGGCGAATAATTGGTTCCCAGATGGGCTTTTCCGATATGAATGGTTCGGTAGCCGGCCTCTGACAGCAGCGCCGGCAGGGTTTCGGCCTCAAGAGAATGATTCAAATGCGTCCCTTTGGGCTGAAGGGCATTATAGTTCCAGTCGTTCGGTGCATTGAGTACAGGGCCGTGGCCGCCGGTAATCTGGTCTAAATCGCGCGTCCAGTAGGTTACCCGATGACGAGCGGCGTTCTGACCGGTCATAATGCTGATTCGGGTTGGCGAGCAAATGGCCGAGGCGTAAGCGTGGGTGAACTTGACCCCTGCGCCGGCCAGCTTTTCCATATTCGGCGTCCGATAGCGTTTATTCAGCGTGGTTGCCTTGTCCCAAAACGGCACCGACGTATCCTGCCAGCCCAGGTCATCGACAAAGAAGAAAACGATGTTCGGGCGGGCGTCTTTGCCAGGCGCATCGGCCGATAAACCAGAGGCATACGTCGTGGTGGAATGCCCGGGCTAGATGGCCCAGAGTCCCGCTAAAGCGGCGGTTGATTGCAGAAAATTGCGACGGGTCAAGTTTGTTTTTTGGGATGGATTTGTCATTTGTCTTTTTCGCAACAATACAGCGGACACCGCATCAATGGGGGATGCTGGTGAAGTGCGCTTGTGTTTTTCTTTTTTTTTCCAGAACTCAGACAGCCGAGAATTGTGGACTTGGCTGTTAAGTGATCCATTTAACGTCCCCGAGAGGATTCGAACCTCTAACCTTTGGCTCCGGAGGCCAACGCTCTATCCGTTGAGCTACGGGGACTTGGATTGTAAAGCAACTAAGATACGTCAAAACGGGCGGATTGTCAATCGGCGGAACGTTAGTTTTGGAAAGAATTGACAAAAAGGGTGAATTGGGGTAGGGTATTGGCTTTCTTTTGGATACACAAGGACGAAAATAGATGCGATACGCGGTGGATTTTTTCTATGTGCTTGGGATTTTGGCGTACAGCCCGGTGATCCTGTACCGTCGGCTGGCTCACGGACGGTATAAGGGCGGCTGGGACCAGCGGCTGGGGCGAATTCAGCGGTGTCGGCCCGATCAGCGGTGCATCTGGATTCACGCCGTCAGCGTGGGCGAGGTCAACGCCACGCGGACGCTGGTCGAGGCGCTGGAGCGTCGATTTCCGCAGATTCCGATTGCCGTCTCGGCCACGACGGATACCGGCCTTGCCCGGGCGGCGGCGCTGTACGGCCAGACGCACGATGTATTTTACTTTCCGTTTGATCTGTCCTGGGTGATGCACGGGGCGATTGAGCGGATCAATCCGGCGGTGATTTGTCTGATGGAACTGGAGATTTGGCCCAACCTGGCGCGTTTTGCCGAAGACAAAGGCATTCCGCTGGTGGTGATCAACGGGCGGATCAGCGACGGCAGTTTTCCCACATATCTCAGGATGCGTCGCTTTGTCCGCCGGATGTTCGGGCGGGTTCGTCTTGTGCTGGCCCAGACGCCGGAGTATGCCGAGCGGTTTGTTGCGCTGGGCTGTCCGGCCGAGCGGGTACACGTGACCGGTTCGCTGAAATACGATACGGCCCAGACCCATGTTAGGGTGCCGGCGTCGGTTCGGCTGGCTGAACAGATTCGGCTCGACGATGATCGGCTATGGGTCCTCGGCGGCACCGGCCCGGGCGAAGAGGCCATCGGGCTGGAGGTATTTCGCCGACTGCGCGAGGAGGCCGTATTTGCAGATGTCCGGCTGGCGATTGTGCCCCGAAAGCCGGAACGGTTTGACGAGGCGGCGGCCCTGATTGAGCAGGCGGGATTGGATTACGTGCGCTACAGCACACTCAAGGAAAATGATCACTGTGCCGAGGGCCGACCGACGGTGATTCTCGGCGATACGATGGGCGATTTGCGGACGTTTTATGCGCTGGCGTCGGTGGTGTTTGTCGGGCGAAGCCTGGTGCCGATGGGTGGATCGGATATGATGGAATCGGCGGCACTGGGCAAATGTACCCTGTTCGGGCCGCATACGTTTAATTTTCGTCAGACGGTCGAGGCGCTGCTGGCCGGCGGCGGGGCGATGGAAGTCAAAGACGCCGACGAACTGCTCGAAGCCGTGCGAAAGTGTCTCTCGGATGCGGCCTATGCCGAGCGGCTTGCTGCGGCCGGACGCGAGGTGATACGACGCCATCAGGGTGCGACGGAAAAAAGCGTCGAGGCGGTCGCATCGCTGCTGAATGCGTGAGTGAAATTTTGGGATGACGGAAATAATGAACAGACAGGCGGTCTGTCATATCGGGACATCGGGCTGGCATTATGACCATTGGCGCGGGCCGTTTTATCCGCAGGATGTGGCCAAGAAAGACGTGTTGTCATTTTATGTCCGAACCTGTCTTAAACAAAATGTACACTCCATCGGGATTATTAAAAGGAAAAGCGATGAACAGGAACAAAACAGTGAGTCTATGCGTCGGTTGTCTTGTCGTTTTGTCTCAGGTGAGCTTTTCGGCTCGTGTTGTGCAGCACGTCAACGCCGATTGGCGATTTGCCCAAGGGCCGCAGTCCGACCAGGCGCGGCAGATCGAGTTTGATGACGCCGACTGGCAATCGGTTCGGCTGCCGCATGATTGGGCGATTGCCGGGCCGTTCAATCCGGACGAACACGGCTATGCCGGCAAGCTGCCCTGGCAGGGGGTCGGATGGTACCGCAAAACCTTTGCTCTTGACGCCGCCGATGCGGACAAGCGCGTCTATCTGGATTTCGACGGGGTGATGGCCTTTCCCAAGGTGTACGTCAACGGGCAGTTGGCCGGCCAGTGGGATTATGGTTATGTGCCGTTTCGCGTGGATGCCACGCCGTATGTGAAGTTCGGTCAGGACAATCTTATCGCCGTTGAGGTCGATACCCGCCGTCAGGGCACACGCTGGTATCCCGGCGCGGGGATTTATCGCACGGTCACACTGACGCTGAGCAAGCCTGTCCACATCGGGCATTGGGCGACGTTTGTGACCACGCCGGCGATCAGCGACACTATGGCGGTCGTACAGGTTCAGACCGAGCTGAATAATCACCAGGTTACTGATGTCAGGGCGGAAACTACATTTGAAGTCATTGCGCCCGACGGCAAAACGGTTGCGCGGCAAACGCTGCTCTATTCTGCCCTTCCCGCTGGCGGGTCAAGGCCGCTGGGGTATCGTTTTCACATTGCGAATCCGCAACGATGGGATATCGCATCGCCGAACCTGTACACCCTTGTTACCACGGTTACAGTCGACGGCAGGGTCATGGATCGCGAACAGACCCCGTTCGGCATACGTACCTTCGAATTCACCGCCGATGACGGCTTCCACCTCAACGGCCGCCGCGTGCAAATCCACGGCGTCAACCTGCACCACGACCACGGTCCGCTGGGGGCGGCGTTCTATCGTCGGGCAATGGAGCGGCAGCTTGAGATTATGCGCGATATCGGCGTGAACTTTATCCGTACCAGCCACAACCCCCCGGCCTCGGAGCTGTTGGATCTGTGCGACCGGATGGGTTTTCTGGTCTGGAATGAGGCGTTTGACAAGTGGGATCATACCGCCGGACGCCGAGACGGGCAGCCGCCGCTGAGGGAATACAGCCGACGGCAGATTCGAAATTTCGTGATGCGCGACCGTAATCATCCGAGCGTGGTGGTCTGGTCTATCGGCAATGAAATTAACAATTATCCAAGCAACACCGAAGGCAAAACGCCCGAACGGGTCCGTTATATGCGCGACTTTGTTCTCGACTACGATCCGACGCGTCCGGTGGGCATCGGTTGTCATATTCCTGCTACCGCCAATCAGCCGATCCTGGATGCGATGGATTTGACCGGCTGGAATTATGCGCGGCGATACGAAATTTACCGCCGGCGGTATCCGGACAAACCGATTGTCTATTCCGAGTCGGCCTCGACGCTGAGCACGCGCGGGTTTTATGATCTGCCGCTGCCGACGGTCAAGACCGACTACTCCGATCAGCTTCAGGTGTGTTCGTATGACCTGAACGCCGCACCGTGGTCGGATATTCCCGACGTCGAATTTGCGCTGATGGAAAGAGACGGCTTCGTCGCCGGTGAGATGGTCTGGACGGGGTTTGATTATCTCGGCGAGCCGACGCCGTTTGATCGTCAGGCGCGCAGTTCGTATTTCGGCATTGTTGATCTGTGCGGTATTCCGAAAGACCGCTATTACCTGTATCGCAGTTACTGGCGGCCGGACGTGACGACGGTACATATCCTGCCGCACTGGAACTGGCCGGATCGTATTGGTCAAACTGTACCGGTGTTTGTCTATACCAACGGTGATGAGGCCGAACTGTTCTTAAACGGCAAATCCCTCGGCCGCCGTGCCAAAGGTCAGCGGCCTAAAAGGCCGGAAAATTATGCCCAAAGCGCCACGGCTGCCGTCAGTTCGTTTCAGGCGGAAAATCCGGCCGAGGCCATGCTGGACGGAAACAGCCAAACCCGCTGGTGCGCCGCGTCGGAACAGACCGGTGAATGGCTCCGCGTTGATCTGGGGCAAGTCCGTCCCATTCGATATCTGGCATTGGAGTTCGAGCGGGAAGCCAAACACTACGGCTATTCAGTCGCCGTTTCCCAAGACGGACGGCAGTGGCGTTCGGTCGTATCCAAGCCGGCCAGTGACCAGCCGCGATGGGGCGGGTCGCGCGAGGTGTTTCACTCTGTTCAGGAACAGGCCCGCTATCTGCGTCTTGAATTTACCGAGTTGCGCGATCGCACGTGGGCGAGCATTCGGACGTTGGGAGTCTATTCGGAACCGGTCGAATCGGATTATTACGCGCCGACCTATGATTATCGGCTGCGCTGGAACGAGGTGACTTATGAGCCGGGCGAGTTGAAGGCGGTGGCGTATAAAAACGGACAACACATCGGCCAGGCGGTGATGCGCACCGCCGGCGAGCCGGCGCAGATTCGTCTGACACCCGACCGCCACAATCTGGCCGCCGACGGGCACGATCTGTCCTATATTCTGGTAGAGGCGTATGACGAAAACGGCGTGCCGTGCCCGCTGGCCGACAATCTGATTCAGTTTGACATCGACGGCCCGGCCGAAATTGCGGGCGTGGGCAACGGAAACCCGCTGTCGATTGAGCCGTTTCAAGCGGATTATCGCAAGCTGTTTTACGGCAAGGCGATGCTTATCCTGCGTTCCGTCGAGGGCCGGGCAGGCTCAATTCAAGTGATCGCCCGCAGCGACGGATTGCCCGCTGGCCGTACAGTGCTGACGGCGGTCAAAGCGGACAAGTGAGATGGAACGAGAGGCCCTGTAAGGGATCGTAAAGAATTAAAATGGCTTTCGGCCTGTCGGAGCCAACCCCCGACCTGCGGCAGGTTCAAAGGCGGCCGTATCGGGTGATCAGGCGTCTCAGGCCGCGGGCGGCGGATTTGTTCAGGCGGTCCGGCGGCATGCGCCAGCGCCAGTTGCCCGCGCGTTTGGCAGGGGTGTTCATTCGCGCTGCGGCATCCAGTTCGAGCACATCCTGCATCGGGACGATGCACAGCCGCGCCGGCGAGGCCATCGCCAGACGCATCAGTTCCGACACAATCGTTCGATGGGTAACGGGCCGGCCGAGATAGTCGGCAATCTGTCGGCGCATTGATGCCGTCGTGTCGCGTTTGAACCAGCCGAGCGTGGTGTTGTTGTCATGCGTGCCGGTATAAACGATGCTGTTGCGCTCGTGATTATGGGGCAGATGGATATTGTCGGGATTGCCGTCAAAGGCAAACTGAAGCACTTTCATACAGGGCAACGCATAGGCGGCGATCAGTTCGCGCACCTCGGCGGTAATGACGCCGAGGTCTTCGGCGGCCAGCGGAGCCTGCGGCATCCGCCGAAAGACGGCATCAAAGAAGGTCGCGCCGGGGCCTTTGATCCAGGCGCCGCGGGCGGCGGTCTTGCGGCCGGCCGGAACCTGCCAGTACGCCTCAAAGCCGCGGAAATGATCGATCCGCAGCAGATCAAACCAACTTAGATTATGCTCCAGCCGACCGAGCCACCAATCAAACCCCGTCTTGGCGTTGGCCGGCCAGTCATAGACGGGATTGCCCCAGAGCTGGCCGGTCTTGCTGAAGTAATCCGGTGGAACGCCGGCGATAAAGGACGGTTTTTTATTGGGTTTGAGTTTGAACAGGTGCGGGTGTGCCCACACGTCGGCGCTGTCATACACGACGTAGATCGGCAGATCGCCGAACAGCAGAATGTCGTTGTCGTTGCAATAGCGCTTCAGCGCTGAAAACTGCCGGGCAAAGAGAAATTGAATGAATTGCTCGCGCTCAACGGCTTCACGGTGTTCGTTTCGAAAGCGGTTCAGGGCGTTGTTGTCGCGATGACGCAGCGCCGCGGGCCACTGTGCCCAGGAGTATCCCGGATAGCGCCTGCCGATGACCTTGAACAGGGCAAAATCGTCCAGCCAGCAGCGATTCCGTTCGATAAAGGCCTCCACGTCGCCATGGCTTTGACCGCTGTTTTGGAACCGTTCAAAGGCGCTGTCCAGCAGACGGCTTTTGAGTCGGGCGGCGCGGGCAAAGTCCGGCTTGTCCGCAGGCAGGGTGCGGATTGTTTCAAGCTCTCGTTTGTTCAGCCAGCCCTGACGATGCAGCATCTGCGGGCTGATCAGCAGCGGATTGCCGGCAAAGGCCGAACAGCCGCTATACGGAGAAAAGCCCACTCGGGCGGTGGTTTCCATCACCGGCAGCATCTGCCAGTAATTGGCGCCGGCCTGTTTGAGAAAATCCGCAAAGGCATACGCTGCCGGCCCCAGATCGCCGATTCCATAGGCGGATGGCAGTGAGGTCGGATGCATCAGAATGCCGGCGGCTCTGCGTTTGAGCATCGTTGTTCCTTTCGTTTACTCAATGACCAGGTTCAACTGATGGGCCAGATTCTTGAAATGCTCGACCCATTGTCGGGCGGTCTCGTCGCCGGCGACCGCTTCGCGGCGGATGTCCGGATAGGTATGCTGGGCCAGCGTAAAGAAGATGTTCTGCGGGTTTTGTAAATTCAAGTCGGTATCCAGTTCCTTCATAATACCCAGCAGTTCTTCAATGCGTACCAGTTGGGTCATATCGTTGGGGTCTTTCTGAAGCGACCGAAACAGACGTTCCGCTTTTCGGTTGAATTCATACTGAATCAATTTATGATTTAACGACAATGAAAACCGCCGCACATCCTCAAGCAGCATTTTGATGCGGCGGGTGTTGTTATGGCCGCTGCGAATCAGCCGGCACAGGTCCCGATTGACAATGTACTGAGCCGGCGCCATAAATGCCTGCGGCAAAGGAATGTTCATATTATTCATCAATTGCATCATGGAGTAATTGTGCTCATAAATGTGGCGAAACGAATACTCGATTTCCTGCCAGGTCGTTTCGAGCAAATGGTCGAGGATGCGGCGCTGTTCGTCGCGGAACAGATGCGGAATCGAATAATTACGACCGCAGAAGAAGACATTCATTAAACGCAGAACCTCGCTGGTGTCGCCTTTTCGAAAGGCCGAGCACAGGTGCGCCTCGTGTTCTCGCGCTTCCTGCGGCGGCATGGCGCCCAGTGCGGCAAAGACGTTCTGGCCGCCCAGATACAATCCGACCAAAAAGAACGAAGCGTCCTCCCATGTGGTATTGGCGTGCAGGGTGACATCGGCGGTGATGAGCGTCTCGATGCCGGCGTCCAGCCGCTGAAACGAATCAAGGGAGGCCGAATAGGTATAAATTTCCGCGCCGGTCAGATCGCCTTCCTGAAAGATCGAACTCAGCGCCAGATGCGCGCCGACGCGCGCCAGGTCGATCATCGACGGCTTGACAAACTGGTCATAGATGTGCTTGCCGTTGACGAACGTTTCATTGAGTGAGGGGGCTTTTTCCAGGCGATCTCGGAATTCCGGTTCCAGATCAATTTGTTTGATGTCGCCGCAGAGCTGAATCGCCCGCGCGGCGTACTGCAATATCTGAACGGTTTCAATGCCGGAGATGTCGTTGAAAAACCACCCGCAACTGGTGTACATCAGCATGGCATTGCGCTGCATTTCCAGCAGTTTCAGCAGGGTGCTGGTCTCCGAGGCGGTACGTTCGCTTCCCGTCCATTCGGTGATCTTCTGGTTGACGTTGTCTTTGCGCCGGTCCAGAATAATGTCAAGGTAACTGTTGCGAACGGCCCAGGGATCCTGCACGAACAGCTGCATCATATCCGTGTAAATGTCCGCCAGCCGGTCGCGCAGCCAGTCCAGCGCTTCACGCAGCGGGGCGCGCCATTGCTGTTTGCCGCTGAGGGTATGATCGCCGCAGCAGCCGCAATTGGATTTCCAGCGTTCCACGCCGTGGGCGCAGCTCCAGGAGCTGTTTTCTTTAATCTGGACTTCATACTCCGGGGGAAATTTTTCGAGAAATTCCCCGTAAATGGTCAGCTTGGCGTCGGTTTGGGTTTGCAGATGATGCAGACAATAGGCCAGCGCCATATCGCCGTGCCGATGGTGATGGCCGAAGGATTCCCCGTCGGTGGCAATATGAACCAGCCGCGCCCGACCGCTTTTATCGAAGCCTTCGTAGATCCGCTCGGCAAAGGTCTGGCCGTTGTGCAGCAATCCCCCGAAGGCCACATCGTGAGCCACCGCGCCATTGTAGAAAAACAAATTGATTTGTTTGCCCGAAGGCAAGTTGCACACATACGCGACGGTGGTGTCCAGGGTCTCTTCGGTGACCTCTTTCCAGTTTTTGGCGCCGATTTTTTTAACCCGCTCGGCTTGCCCGGGCGCCAGAATCGTAAAGCGGATGCCATGTGCCGCCAGGACTTCCAGCGTCTCGGTGTTGACGGCTGTTTCCGGCAGCCACATCCCTTCCGGCTGGCGGCCAAACCGGCTTTCAAAGTCCTTGATCCCCCAGATCACCTGAGTGTGTTTGTCCTGTTCGTTGCACAGGGGCAGGATCATATGATTATACGCCTGGGCCAGAGCCGCGCCGTGGCCGGAGAAATGGTCGATGCTTTGTTTGTCCGCTTCAAGAATTTTTTCATAGACCTGCGGCGCCTTATCTTCCAGCCAGGACAGCAGCGTCGGGCCGAAATTGAAGCTGATAGAGGCGTAATTGTTGACGATGTTAATGATTTTACGGTCGCTTCCGAGAATGCGGGACGCGGCGTTTGGCCCGTAACACTCATCGGCGATCCGCTCATTCCAGTCGTGGTAAGGATAGGCCTGATCCTGAAGTTCAATGTCCTCCAGCCAGGGATTATCACGGGGAGGCTGGTAGAAATGGCCGTGAATACAGACATACTTTTCCATAAACCCTCTATTCTTCCTGTGCTATTTCAAGAGCAATCATTAGTTCATCATTTTTATTACCGGATTCAAAACTTACCGCACGTTGTAGTGACAAAGCGACAAAAGTATAACAGCCGTCCGGCGGGTGAACAAGATTTTTTGATGACCATTCGATCGAATGGAACAGCACGGCTGCACAGGGGACGGGAGAAAGCGGTTCCCCGGCCCGGCGGATGCCCATGTCGGAATACCGCCGGTTCAGTCCAGACGAATACCGCGGCTGTGAAGCCAGGATTTGAGGTCTTCCAGGTCGGTGTTGAAAACTTCATTATCGTAGCTTTCCTCAAGCTGCTCGACTCGCTGAGCCAGATCCGGCTGCTGACTGACCAGTTCACTGACGCGCTTTTCATATTCCTCACCCAGCGCCCGCAAATCGTCGCAGATCAGATGCAGTCCAAGGATGCTGGAAACACACCGCACCATTGTTTCGATACATTTGGGGTTGTAGCCCTGGAGATAGGCCGGAATCTCGGCGACCAGTCCGATCACGTCGATTGGTTCCTCGGCCGCGCGATGCGTCAGATGCGTGACAAAACTGCCGGGGCCTTCGTACTGACTGGCGTGAAACCCCATTTTGTCCGCCAGCGATTTGAGTTCCGGATCGGAGAGCGTACACATAATGCGCGGATCGCGGCTGTGCGGCGCCAAGCCGGCGACGCTGCCGACGTACAGAATACGCCGGACGCCGAAGCGTTTGCTCAGCGATAAGATCGCTTGTGAGAAACGATCCCAATCCAGATTCGGCTCTTTTCCGCTGAACAGCATCAGATTGTAATCGGACTGGACAAAAAACCGATTGGTCGGGTAATCGTATTGTTTAATCAATCCCTCTTCATAGCGCACATGCGGACGAAACAACGAGGCCAGTTCCATCGGTCCGGGCATATTGAGGATATAAAAGCCGTCCGGTTCTATCGCCGCGAACGGCAGTGCTCCCAGCTTGATACGCAAATAATCGATGGTGCCGGTAGAGACGTCGCCCCCGTCCATCCAGCCCTCAAAGCCGATGACCAAAGAAGGGTGATGAACCGTCGGTTCGTGATAGATATTCAGGGTCTTATCGGTCATAGTCTCGTCCTGTTTTTTTCGTGTCTAACGCATTTGCTTCAACTTAAGTCATATCCGGCGATTTGGCTGCCGCAGTGTGGACATCGATGATCGGCAATCCGATTGGAGCGGATACGGTATCCCAGTCTTTCGAGCAACAACGCCCCGCAGCCGGAACACCAAGTGGATTCGGCCCGATTGCCCGGCAGGTTGCCGACATACACATAGCGCAGCCCGGCGGCTTTGCCGATGTCATAGGCCTTTGACAATTCCGTTTCATGGGTCGCAGTCGCCTCTGACATCTGATATTGCGGGAAAAATCGGCTGATGTGCCATGGCACATCGGGCGATAATGTCTGGGCGATAAACTCGGCTATGCGGGTCAATTCGTCGGGGCTGTCGTTTTGGCCGGGTACAACAAGCGTGGTAATTTCCAGCCAGATATCCGTTTTTCGGGCCAGATACTCAAGCGTTTCCAGCACACCGGCCAAGTGGGCCTTACATAAATCGCGATAAAAATCCTCGGTAAACGCCTTTAGGTCCACGTTGATTCCGTCCAGCCACGGCCGGGCAAAGTCGATTGCTTCAGGTGTCATATACCCGTTGCTGACAAACACATTGGCCAGGCCTTGTTCTTTGGCCAGCACGGCGGTTTCGGCGCACAACTCCATAAAAACCGTCGGTTCCGTATAGGTATAAGCGATATTCCGGCAGCCGGCCCTGACGGCCGCATCGACGATTTTGGGGGGCGAAAACGCCGCGCCGTCGATGATGCGTTCAAGCGGGGCTTGACTGATTTGCCAGTTTTGACAGAATACACAACGAAAATTGCAGCCCGGTGCGGCAACCGAAAAACTCTGCGAGCCGGGTTGGAAATGAAACAGCGGCTTTTTTTCAATGGGATCGACGTTGGCCGCACACACCTTGTCGTAGTTCAGCGAGTACAGCGTGCCGTCTATGTTTTTGCGTACATGGCATCGCCCGAATTGGTCCGGCACGATGGTGCAGCGCCAATGGCACAAGTTGCACCGAACCGTTCTCCCGTCCAGCGGTGTCCACAAAACCGCTTCTTTGTACTGCTGTTTCGGCATAGGATTTATTATAAAGGCTGTGCGATTTCAGGCAAGCGGCATTTTCCGAATTCAGAAAATGGGTATCGGCGGTCGAAAACTACCCTGTCGGAAGGACGCTGACACGACATCGAAACACACACGACGTGTCGCAATCAACAGGGACGCTCAATGCGGGACAGGTAGGTATAAAAAAAGAGGGAGGCGGGCGCATTTAATGCATCTTATTTGTGTGCCGTCTCCCTGTTGCCGTCGTGCCGCAGTGCGTCCTGCTGCGGAAGACGCGAGGCGAAAAAACGCTGAATTTGCACCGGCAACACCCATAGTTTACCGAAAAACGGTTTCCAAGTCAAGACAAATATCGGCCAGTCGGGGCACTGAGCAGCCGCGGCGGCGGTTTTTTCTTTTATCGGACGGCGTAAATGGATACACTACAAAGATGGACCTTGAGGCGAACATCAAACGAACGGGGCTGGAATTGGGGTTTGATCGGATCGGGATCACATCCGCCGAGCCGCTGGAGCCGAAGTACGGAGACTATCATCGACAATGGCTGGAGAACGGCTGCGCGGGGCGGATGTATTACCTGTATCGTAACAATGACAAACGTTTCGCACCCAATCGCCTGCTGACCGGGGCGCAGAGTGTGATTTGTGTGGCGCTGAATTATCGACCGCGACAAGAGGACGTGGCCGATGATCAATGTCCGTCGATCAGCCGCTATGCCCTTTACGACGATTATCACGGCTTCATCAAAACGCGGCTGTTTGAATTGGCGGCGTTTGTTCAATCGCTCTGTCCGGACAGGCCGCTGAAATTCAAGGCCTGTACCGATGCGATTCCACTGGCCGAGCGGGCGCTGGCGCATCGAGCGGGGCTGGGCTTTATCGGGCGCAATCACGCACTGATTCATCCGGAGCTGGGCGGAATGATATTTCTGGGCGAATTGCTGACCACCCTGCCGCTGAAGCCCGATGAACCGCTCATGGGGGATTACTGTGCCGAGTGCGGCCGGTGTATTGCCGCCTGTCCGACCGGGGCGCTGGGGGCCGACGGCGCCTTTGACGCCCGACGCTGTCTGAGCTATCTGACCATCGAAGAGCCGGACGAGATTAACGAGGAGTTTGCCGACAAAATGGCGGGGCGGCTGTTCGGCTGCGATGCGTGTCTGATGGCCTGTCCTGTGGTCAGACACGCACCGCCGCGCACCGACAGGGGACTGCGATTTCATCCGGAACGGGCGCGCGTTGGCCCGAACGATGTGCTGACCTGGAAACAAGCGGATTTTGACGTCATCTGCAAAGGCTCGCCTATCGAACGGATTGGTCTGATCCGTCTTCGGCGCAACGCTCGCTTGGGCGCCAAATCCGATGAGTCGGTTTAAGGGTTCGTCGTATCGGGGTGCAGATCCACCTTCAAAATTCCGCCGGAAAAGGTATCCTGAAGGCGTGCCTCTATCCGCAAGGCGGTGGTTCGAACCGGTTCGAATTCGATGCGGTTGTAACGATCTTTGGCCAGGCTGTACGGGCCTTTGGCGCGGACCTCCTTCCATGGGCCGTCGGGGATCTTGTATTGCAGCCGCCAGGCTCTGGGGATGCGGCATTGGCCGATGCCGGTATCGTCGAACCAGTACACGCCCAGCGATGAAATCACGCGCGGCTGATCCAGCTCAAAGGCAATCCATTCTTCTGTTCCCCGGCGCGGCCACCACGTAAACCGCGGAATATTATGGTCATTCGAGGCGGTTGGTTCGCGCCCGTCGAGGATGTCGGTGCTGTCGCCGGCGTGTTTATGCGAAGCGGTTACGTCGGTGACGATGGGTTCTTTCCAGACGTGTCCGTCCGGGCCGTCTGCGATGGTCGGAAACGCGCTGATCCGCAGCCGAGCGGCGCCCATCGGAATCAGCGTCACGGTGTCTTCCGGCCGGTCGGAAATGACGGGGCTGTCCTGCAGACGGCCGCACATCCCGAAGCGATCCAGTTTCCACTGCGGAATCTGCCGCGCCTTGACAGTCATTTCCAGCGGCGCCGATTGCGGCGTGAAGGGAAAGTCATCAGCCGGCCAGGGTTTTCTGCGGAGGGTAAACGATGCGGCCGGATCATCGGCGTTGAGAACCAGGCCGTAATTCCAGTTGCTGTCGGGAAAAATCTCAATGGCGGGCCACTGTGAGGTATCCGTATCGTCTCGCCATTTGGCGTCCCAGACCGCTGTAGCAGTTGGATCGCACGATTCATAACGTTCGTCGATCTTGAGCGAAAACGTCAACGGGCCGTAATCGACGCTGACGCTGTTGCGGTTCTTTGTCCAGGTGCGTACCTGAGTCTGCATCGGCAGGGCATAGCTGACGGTGTCGCCGTTTTTCCATTCGCGTTCGATGCGGATAAATCGACCCGGCTTGCTCTTGACTTCAACGGGACGGTTATTGATGCGAACCGAGGCGCCTTTACACCAGTTGGGCACACGCAGATAGAACGGAAACTGAACGGGCTTGGGGGTGCTTAATGTAAAGCGGACGTGTTCTTCAAAGGGATAGCGCGTCTCCGCCTTCAGGGTAACGGTCGTTCCGTCGCCGACGCGCACGTGAACCGAGGCCGCCGAGTACAACACCGCACACACGCCGTTATCGGGCGTGGCCATAAACAGATGTTCCGCATAATACGGCCAGCCGAAGGCGTGATTGTGCTGGCAGCAGCGGTGGCTCAGCGGGTTCATAATGAAAAACGGACCGCTGTTGTCAATACCGGGGTGCTTGTCGGCGCGGTCGCTCAAGACCATATTCGGCGCGACGAAATACCGCAGCGCACGAAAATCGGCCGTCGTGGAGGCCGGGTACATATTGAACGCCACCTCTTCGCAGTGATCGGCCCAGAATACATCGCCGGTGATGCCGAACAGGATTTCGTTGGAATGCATCTGCTCGACCAGGCCGCAGGTTTCGGTCGCCTGTCGCGGGCCGTCATAGCCGGGACGACAGTTTTCATCACTGCCGAACATGCCGCCGGGAACCTGCCCGTACTGCTGGCGAATAATGCGAAAATTGGCGTAGGTCGCGTGCAAATGGTCCCGGTTGTGGCTTTGCAGATAATAGGTGGCCGGTTCGCGAAAACATTGAGCGATATTGACGTTGTGCCAGTTCGGCAGGGTGTCTTTCATCATCCAGTCGGCGGTGTTGCGGTGGATTTTTTCCGCCGCCTCCAGCAGCCACTCCTGGCCGGTGCGGTTATACAGCCAGTAAATACTAAACAGATTGTCGCCGCCGCGCATCCGCTGCCAATAGCCGGTCAGCATCTTCTCATCCGGCACCGTGGCCTGATAGCGAAAATAGCGGCTCATCAGTGTCAGTACACGATCGTCCCCGGTGTATTCATAATACGATTGCAGGCAGAACAGCATCACCATATTGGCCCAGTAATCCCGCGAGCCGTCTTCGAAGCGATGATCCGGGCCGAAATCCCCGTTGTCGCGCTGGCTGCGCAGTACCGCTTCGATCCAGACCTTGGCCTCCTCGATCATCGCCTTGTCGTCGAGGATATAGCCGATGTTGGCAAAGCCCTTGAGCCAATAGGGCACTTCCTCCCAGCCCCATTGTCCCTTGCCGTCTTTGGACAGCCAGGCGTTGCCGTCTTTTTGCAGCCAGGCGCTGAGGGTGTCCAGTTGACCGGTCAACCCTTCGCGCTGCCGCTCGAGATAGACGCCCAGCCACCCCTCAGGCCGAATCGCGCCGACCGGCAGCTTGAGGAAGGGATTGGGTTTGAGCGGCTGACGATTTGAGACATAGTAGTTATTTCGGGCAGACATTGGCGGGCTTTCCTCAACAGTAACAGTGTGGGAACAGCAGCTTGAAGCGACACACAATACGATGATCCATTTCATCCATTCGGCGATGAGCGGTCTCATTTTTTCTCCATAACAGAGGTTTCTTGTTCAATACGTTGCAGAACCAATTAAGCGCTTTTATGTAAACACCGTATCCGCCGGATATTTTAACCAAAACCTGAAAGAAGCCCAGGAATTAGGACATTTTTTTTGAAATCGACCGAAACGGAAACGTGACTTTGGGGTTGCAAAGCCGCCGCCGGCGGCGATAATCGGAGGCTATGGAACAGACCGCCATATCACCGATGACCCTCGATACGCCGGTGCAGTATCTCAAAGGCGTCGGGCCGGCGCGCGCCGAGGCGCTGGCCGAGATGCAGGTGCGCACCGCCGGGGACTTAGTGGAGTATTTGCCGCGCGACTGGGTGTTTATGCCCGAACCCATTCCCATCGCCCGGATGGAAGCGGGCAAAAAAGTCTCGCTGATGGGGCTGATCGAATCGACCGACTATCATCCTCATCGGCGAAAGCCGGTCTTTGAGGTTATGCTGGCCGACGGGACGGGGTATTGTCGGGTGATGTGGTTTCACGGCGGGTATCTGGTCAATCAGCTTGAGCCGGGCCAGCACCTGCTGGTGCACGGGACCGTCAGTCGCTATAAGCATATGCTTCAATTGACCAATCCCCGATTTATGATACTGGAAGGCCCGCGCGCCGATGCCGCCGAACCGTTCAGCGGGCCGGTGTATCCGGCCAGCGGCAAACTGCCCGCCTGGCGCATCAAAAAGATCATTCGGGCCAACCTTGCCCGGCTTGCGCCGCTGATGCCTGAGTTGTTCACCCCGGCGTTTCTTAAGAAAAACCAGCTCATCGGCCGCGCCGAGGCGTACGCCGCCATTCACAACCCCGCCGATGAAAAGCAGCTTGCCCGCGCCAAGCGGCGACTCAAGTATGACGAATTGTTTTTGATGCAGACGGGTCTGGCGCTGAAACGGTATCATTTGCGTCACACCGCCCCGGCCCCGGAAATCAAGATTGATGAGCACATCGACCGACGCATTCGAAAGCGGTTCCCGTTTTTGCTGACCGACGATCAGAATCAGGTGATTGCCGAGATCTGCGGCGATCTGGCCAAGCGTATTCCGATGAATCGGCTCCTGCAGGGCGATGTCGGCTCCGGCAAAACGGTCGTTGCGCTGTATGCGGTGCTGGCGGCGGTGGCCAATAAGCTGCAAACAGTCATTATGGCGCCGACCGAGATCCTGGCGCGGCAGCACTACGACAGCATCGAGCGTTTTCTTAAGGGCAGCCGCGTGCGGCGCGAATTGATCACCGGCGGCATCACCGGCGGCAAACGGCAGGAACTGCTCAGCCGCGTCGCCGATGGACACGTCGATATCGTCGTCGGCACGGTCGCGCTGCTGCAAAGCGACATTCAGTTTGCCGCTCTCGGGCTGGTGATTATCGATGAGCAGCACAAGTTCGGCGTGCATCAGCGGGCCACGCTGCGAAAGGGAAGCAACCCGCATTGCCTGGTGATGACCGCCACGCCGATTCCGCGTACCCTGGCGATGACGGTTTTCGGCGATCTGGATGTCTCGACCATCCGCCATTGTCCGCCCGGACGCGGCCAGGTTATTACACGCTGGGTCCAGCCGCACCATCGCGACGCGGCGATGGAGTTTATTCGTCAGCGTCTGCGGGCCGGACGTCAGGCGTATTTCGTCTATCCGCGAATCGACGCCGATACGGAAAATGACGACAGCGACCTCAAGGCCGCGGTCGATGAATACCGCCGACTGAAAGAGCGGGTCTTTGTCGAGTTTCGTGTGGGACTGCTGCACGGCCAGATGACCGCCGAGGAAAAACGCCGCACGATGGAGGCCTTCCGCAGCGGTGAACTGAACGTCCTGGTCTCGACGGTGGTGATTGAAGTCGGCGTGGATGTGCCCAACGCGACGATGATGGTCATTGAAAACGCCAATCGTTTCGGTTTGGCGCAACTGCATCAGCTTCGCGGGCGTATCGGACGCGGCCAGAACAAATCGTACTGTTTTTTGTTCGCCGAGACCGAAGACCCCGAAGCCGTCAGCCGTCTGGAGATGATGACGCGCAGCCGCGACGGCTTTGAAATTGCCGAGCACGACCTGCGTCTGCGCGGGCCGGGCGAGTTGTTCAGCACACGCCAGCACGGCCTGCCCGATTTGAAACTGGCCAACATCATCGATGATTTCGATCTGCTGAATCTGGCCCGACGCGACGCCTTTGCGCTGATTGCCGCCGATCCGACGCTGACCCGACCCGACGCCGCCGCGCTGCGCAGCGAGTTGATCCGCCGCTTCGGCGATACACTCGGCCTGGTCGATGTGGGATAATGCCGGAAAATTTGGTGCTTTGCGGAAACGGATAGGATGGATGTACTGTGTACGTCCTGTCGGGGTTGGACAACAGAGCAAACCTGCCTGCCGGGGGCACGCTCCCGACTATGCGACTTTTATCCCTATCGGGTTTTTGCGGATACTTACAAAAAGCAACTCGCTTTTTTAATTTTCCTGTTCAAGCATCGGTTCCAGCCGTTTAAGCCGCTGGTAATAGTTGTCAATCCGGTATTCCATCGAGTTGTTTATCAATTCGATACTGGTAGAGCGCAAATCCATTTTGGCCGCTAATTCGTGAAGGCCAACACTGGTTTTTAAAACATCAGTATCTAACCCCAATGAATGGCAATCGGGCGGTTCATAAGGAGTAACAAACGGTCGTATGTCCTCCTGATATACAGGGGGGCGAGTTGGCAAAGGTTCAAGATGATATTTCTTTTCTAACGCGATAATTATTTTTTCTAAATGTTTCCTGAGCCATGCCATTTGTACAGGAATATTACAACAAATTTGATCTTGCGTTTCAGCGGCAATCGCCAATGCAGAAGCGGCTTCGTCCGTAATCACTTCGGGTGTAACTGTGGTTTGTTTGGGCAACTGTGCGGTGCGATACAGCAGTATCGACTGTGTCGTAATGACAATGAACAGAACGGCGATGACACTGTTTTTTTCCATCATAGCTCCTTTGGTTTATTTTAAAACAGGTGTTACCGCCAAATAAGTGATTGTGTTAAAGAAGCCCACCAGAAAGCCCAGCAATAACGCCTGTCGAAGTGTTGCATTATACAATACTCTCCAAAGCACAAAATTCAAGGACGCAAGCAATACAAACCCACAAATAAGTAAAAACAACTGCGGATCCGGTCGGACGTCGGGCCGCAAAACGTAGAAACCGTCTCGTGCAAAGCGCAGGTTGCGCGACAGTTTTGTCGTAAGTCCGGAAAGGGTCATGCCGGCGGCGACAATCGGAATCAGATAAACCGCAAACCTCCAAAAAGCAAGCGTTCTAAGCTTTCGCAAAATACTGAAAGCGATGAGAAACGTAATTGAGTTAGCCACGGTAAGAGTGCTAATCACTGAAAAGACACCTGCATAGACCATGGAAGGATTCAATATCAAACCAATCAGACATATCATTGTAACGGCAGACATCCCCAAAAACCATTGCGATGAATTTGTACGCATATTGACCCTTTCCTAATTTGAACGTAACCTAATATCAGTTAATGACCCTTGACCTTTCAATCTGTAATTATTTACCGGAGCATCGGGGCCAAAATTCGTTTGTTTATTAATCGCAAAGGTAATTGCTTGAATCAGATTATTTCCACTGCTAAGTGATTCCCACTCATGACGAGAAAATTTTTGATATGCAGTCTCAAATGGCCACACCTGTAATCGAGATTCAACCTCATCGTACCAGCCTTGATAAATACGGCTTTTACTGGTATCGCCCATACCCAGTGCAAGACTCATGTCCGAGTGAGGGCCATCAAAAAGGCCTATTTGTCCTGGTGACCCTTCAACCAAATATCCGTGAGCGCCAATTTTCAGACGCCCTGAATAACAGACGTCAAAATATGCAAATTCAAGTGAATTAAAACCCATTGACGCAAAACTTTTTGTTGTTTCCTCCAAGTTATCAGGGAACTTTTCACACCATAAGGGGGCTTGGCCCGGAGGAAAATCGGAATGTTTAGCTGAAACTACCCAACCATCGTGCAATCCTAAGCCTGTTCTAAAAACAAGGGTATCTTCGCTTCCAACGTGAGAGCCATGCGCGGCAGTATATAAATATTTGACATTTCCAGTTTTTGCATACTTTGCAATATTTTGATAAGTAGCAGATTCCCCTGTCAACCTTTTATATTGTATCCCTCTGTCTTTGAAGGCATTTTGAATCTGTGAGATGGTTCTAAAGTCATATATTCTTATTATTCGATCGGGTAGGATTATCAGGGCTTTAACATTAGGGTCGGGCGGCGAAACGGCAGATTCAGCTATATCCGTTGTTTTCAAAACAGATACCGCGCCGCTTGATTCAAAACTGACATAATCAATTTCTTGCTGGCCGGTAATTGAAGCAGGGATAGAACCCGATACCGTGTTTCCGTTATACGTCTGCGACCATACTAAACTCCCGCCGTTTGCATATACATTAACGGATGTGTCTTCATTGATGTTGTATGCCGCAAAATACAGAGGTTCATTTGGTTCGTAACTTTGGGATAAAATGCAATATCTTAACGGCGAGGTATAATTTATTGCTGATATTTCAGAGTATGCAAAATAACCTCCGCCGTCAATCGCCACGAATTTCAGTTCTTGAGGGATGTTGCCGGATTCTGAAACATCAACACTGACGGGGGTATCGGTTCCAAATCCATAGACTTGACCAACATACTTCCCATTGACAAAGGCAAAGATGCTTCGCGTATCTAGATTGTAACCGCCAGCAGATAATTGAATCCAACCGTCGTTGGGGTCGCCGTTAATCACCGGAACAAGGTTGGGTACTTCGGGCGCCGCTTTCCACATACCGGCCAGTATCGCAAAGTCGGCCAGGTCCACAAAGCCGTCGCCGTTCCAATCGCCGCCATAACTGATTGTGTTCGGGTCAACGATATTAGGGTCTTGATAGTTCGGACTGTTCGGATCATACGGTGTCCAAGTTAACCAGTAGTCGCTAATTTCTATCAGGTCATTAATGTCAGTGCCCGCAATTCCTTCGCCGCCGACATAATCCCACATTGAATGGTGAAAGCCAAGATCCACAATGCCTTTGTCCGGGAGATTATCAGCATTCGTTTTGGTGCCTATCAAATTGCTCCGCTCGATGTACTGCAAGCCAGCATCCACGAAATCCGTGTCGTCAACAAGGTAGTGATGTTGCCAAGGGTTGTCTAAGATGTAAGGATAATAGGGGTTGGTTTTTGTGATAACCGGATTGTATTCGTCGAACTCCCAATTTTTGTTGTGATAATTGTCAAAGTATCCTGTACTGACAACCAAAGCGTACATCGCGCCATCAACCAAATTCAAACCGTAATTGTAATTGCCGGTTA
The DNA here is from genome assembly GCA_050309605.1 of Anaerohalosphaeraceae bacterium. Classification (GTDB taxonomy): domain Bacteria; phylum Planctomycetota; class Phycisphaerae; order Sedimentisphaerales; family Anaerohalosphaeraceae; genus T3Sed10-213. The sequence continues at coordinate 2,872 of JBNRMN010000080.1, read as the reverse complement.
CGATATTATTGGTCAAATAAATTGTCGGGATACCAGAACTATTCGGGTCCGCAACACCATGAACGGTAATGCCACAATATGTATAACCTGAACCATCGCACGTATTGTGTTCAATTTTGAAGGCATGATCCAAGTCAGCAAAACCATTCGGGTCAGGGCATAATTCGATTTCAATAGCCGCTTGGTCCTGATAGAAACACAGGTTGTTGCGAACATCGGTCAGCAAAGGTCCAAACTCATAGACTCCCCACGCATTGCCGAATAGGTAATTGTTTTCGATGGGTTGACTCAAACGAATGTTATTTGTTATCACACCACCGACCGCACCTTCTACCATACAATACTGTACAGTTGTTAATGGCGAAGCGGTTTCTTCAATATAAATCGGACAGTGATAGTGAGGGCCATACAAATGATAGATTTGCCAATAGTAACCGATATAATCAGGGTACGAGAAATACATAAAATCAGGGGTATAGATGATTGGTTTATTGGGTGTACCTTTGGAAATCAAGGTACCGCCATTGTTGACAAACAATCCACACCCATAATCAAAAACAACTGTTGTACCGGGTTCAATAACAAGTAAAGCCTGAACATTCACCGTTTCGGCTGTGATATAGTACACATCATTTGCATCCCATATCTGATTTGTTGTAATATCTGAATTGATTTCTATAATATTCGATTCTGAATCAGGCACCCCTAACACTTTTTGTTGGTGCCATTCAACGAAACAGTTTAATTCACCGCGCGGGGGATCGCTTAAACCGGCGGGGCCATGCATAAAGACTGGCGCTGGTTCGTTCGATTTTTTCACGGGCGGCAATGTTAATGTACCAACCACGATAGGTTCTGTAGAATAAGTAAAGCCTTCACTCCAGCTAAAAGCAAGGCTGTTTTCATTATCAATGTACACTGAAACTTGTCCACTGTTACAACGAAACTTCAAATAACCAATCGTTTCATTGTAATTATTGCTCCAATTCAGACCGAGGAATTGTATTGAGTTGTCGGGATTGATTGTAGATATAGGTGTAACCTCACTATCCCAACCAAAATCGTTACAATCCGTTTTGTTCATCGCCGCAGTAATAGTTGCATCACCATTTATGCGTATTAACATATTCATAAAGAACAAAGGAGCATCGCTATGTATCCAAACCGTAATTACTTCGTTGGGGTCTGGGTTCGGGGCGGGCAAGTTAATATCTGTTGACAGCGTTATTGTACCAGCTAATGTCCAGCAGGAAAAAAGTAAATACCCAATTGCTGTTAAAACAAAGCATTGACCTTTGAAATGCATAGGATTATCCTCCTCAAATGAGTTTTCCCTGTTTTTAAGTTGACCTCTTGCAGGACCCTTTAATGATACACTGAAAAGAAAGACAAATTAATCCGTTATTCAGTTGGATTTAGCGAAATTCTCAGTTTCCCTATGCCGCGGAATATGAACCAAATAGAATCCAGATACTCCAAAAAAGACCTGTTCTGTACTTAATACAATTCAAAAACTACAACATAATATGTGCGAGTGTCAAGAAAATTCCGATAATAAATCGGTTTTTATGACCAATCATCGATTTCGGCCCTCAATGTTGACGAGTCAAGAACCTCACAGTATAATATTGTTCCGAATATAATCGACAGAACAAACGTCATTTTTGCCTCATCGGCTCACTGGCAAAGATATTGGAAGTTATGAAAAAAACCGTCGCAGGGATGCAGAAAAAGATTTGGCAGGTTCGAGCCGCTCACGCGGATGCGGTCGGGTTGAGCGAACAGCTCAATATCACGCCGCTTTTTGCGCAAGTTTTGTTGAACCGCAAGTTGAGTGAAATTGCCCATGCCCGCGGCTTTTTATCGCCCAAACTGACCGATTTGATCGAGCCGACCCGGATGCCCGGCCTGACCGCGGCGGTGCATCGGATGATGCGGGCGGTCAGCGAAAAGGAAAAAATCGCGATTTACGGCGATTATGACGTGGACGGGATCACGTCGGTGGCGATTTTGTGGCATTTGCTGCAAATGCTGGGCGCGGACGTGGATTATTACATTCCGCATCGGGTCGATGAAGGGTACGGCCTGAACGATGAGGCGGTGCGGCAACTGGCCGAGGCGGGCACACAGCTTCTGATCACGGTTGACTGCGGCGTGACCGCGGTGCGGCAGGTCCGCCTGGCCGGCGAACTGGGCATGGACGTGATTGTAACCGATCATCACCAGCTTGGTGCCGAATTGCCGCCGGCCGAGGCGATTGTGCATCCGCTGCTGGATGGTTATGCCAACCCGGCCTCGTCCGGCGCGATGGTGGCCTTCAAGCTGGCCTGGGGGGTGGCCGAGGCGCACAAGCGGGGCGGGCGAATTCCGGATGCCCTGCGGCAGTTTCTGCTGAATGCCACGACGCTGGCGGGTATCGGCACGATTGCCGATGTGGTGGATCTGCGCGGCGAAAATCGTGTGCTGGCCGGATACGGGCTTCGCGCGGTGGAGCAATCCGGCCTGGTGGGCATCCGGGCGCTGATCGAGACCGCTCAGCTTGCCGGCGACGCGGTCAACAGCTATGATGTGGCCTTCAAACTGGCTCCGATGCTCAACGCCGCCGGACGGATGGGACACGCCCGTCTGGCCGTGGAGCTGCTGACGACCGACAGCCAGGTGCGGGCGCTGTATATCGCCCAGTACCTCAAGGAACAAAACCGTCTGCGGCAGAAATGTCAGCGGGATATTTTCAAGCAGGCCAAGGCACGTATTCTTCAGCACGGCCTGAACCACCCCGATTGCAAAACGATTGTACTGGCCGATGAGAACTGGCACAGCGGGGTCATCGGCATTGTGGCCTCGCGGATTATTGATGAGTTCTATCGTCCGA
>JBNRMN010000079.1:0-5468 GCA_050309605.1 Anaerohalosphaeraceae bacterium | reverse complement strand
ATGGTGAGGTCTTAGGTACGGGCAACAGCGGCAATTCACCGGCAGTCATGCAGGCGTTGGGGCTGGGCGGCTATATCCAAGGCAATTCCCAGTTTGCTGATTGCAGCATCGCCGAAGTCCTGCTGTATGACCATGCACTGACCGCTCAGCAGGTCGCAGATGTGACAGAGTATCTGCAGGCCAAGTATGCGGATATGACGGTCATGCAGACCGATGTTATAACAGGTGTTGATGCGACGCTGGCATGGAATACGTTGGCCGAGCCGGGCAATTTCCCGCAGGTGCATCCGGACCTTCTCAGACAGTATGTCTATCTGAGCGGAGACCAGACGGTCTCGAATGATCCCAATCTCTATTATCATGGAGAAGGGGCTATTGTATTGGGTCTTACATCTGATTATACCGCCAATGGCTTAAACTACGATGGTCTCTATGATGCGGCGGTTGTGTTTGTGATGGACGGCTATGATTATACGCCGACGGCGGGCATCAGTCAAATCACCGATGTCGATCCCAATAACATCATGGGCCCGACAGTGAGTTTCGAAACCCTTGCACAGCTAGAGATCACGCAACAGCCGGTTTCGGCCAAGGTTGATGCCGGGCTGGACGCTTCATTCACTGTGGAGTTCACCAGTAGCCAGGCAGTCACAGCCGCATGGACAAAAGACGGTCAGCCGGTCAGTGCCGGGAATGTCTCGATTGTGACCGATGCCGACAGCAGTACGCTGACAATCACCGGTGCCGCGTCGATGAATGAGGGCGACTATGTTTGCACCCTCACCAACATTGGCGGTCAGGCTGTTTCAGATGTTGCGAGTCTGGCGTTAAAGAAACTGCTGGCCTGGTACGAATTTGAGCAAAATGCTGATGATTCTTCCGGCACGAACAACGGTACTGCCGTTCCGGACATGGATTATTCGGCAGGTCTGATAGGAAGCTATGCAGTCGATCCGAACGGGGCTAACTATATCGAACTGTCCACAGACGCCTATCCGAAGGCCGGCTTCGGCAACGGGCTTGATGCGTTCACCTATTCCGCCTGGGTCAAACGGGGCACTTACAGCGGCGATGCCCGTATCTTTGGGAGCTTTAATAATGGCTCCACAACCGCTGTTCAATTCGGCGTGTCAGGAAACGGTACGCTCGGGTGTTTTCTCCGAGAAGAAGGTGGGACAAGTACTACGCTCAACACGGCATCCGGGCTTGTAGGTACCGATGAATGGCAACATATTGTGTGTACTTTTGACGGCAGACGGATGCGAGCCTACCATAACGGCGTGATGGCTGCTGAAGTCTCAGGTAATGCGCTGACAGTGTTTGAGGACTGGCAGTATCCGATGGTGCTGTGTGGCCGGAACAACCGCGGCACCGTTGATCAGTTCTTCCCCGCCGAAGTTGACGACCTGAGGATGTACAACTATGCTTTCAGTGATACTGAGGTTATAGATACGTACTATGCTGTGACGCAAACGCCGGTATGCCTGAATCCTGACGGTTTGGACCTGCGTTTTGATGTGGCCGGCGGCGGCGTCGATGGCAATGAACCGGATTGTATCGTCAATCTCATCGACTTTGCTGTTTTTGTCCAGACATGGCTTAACTGCGGATTGTACCCGGTTTGTCCGTAGTACAGTTGGCAGCAATAAAGCAAGTGGAAGGCGGTATTTGCCGCTTTCCACTTTTCATTTTGGATTCGGGGGTTGATATGACGTGCAGTTCCGATGCGCCCTTTGACAGATCAATTTCTGTGCGGCAATGAAGACGCGATAAAAGAACCAGGAGATATCATGAGAAAAATATCAGTCGTTTTAGTGTTGTTTCTGCATCCGCTGCTCAATGCGGCATTGACGGTCTATCCTGATACGCCGAATGCCGTTGTCAGCAGTGTGTATTCTCTCCACATCGACGGAACGCCGGTTCAGGTCAGAGCGTATATGGACTATCATTATGCCCATTTTGCCTTTGACGGAACGGTTGAATTGTCGATTACTGCGCCTAACGCGATTCATACTTATAAAATCAGCCCTTTAAGTCTGGATTTGAAAGGGCAGGTCTCAGGGAATACTCTGACATTCAGCATGACCCAGTCACCGGACACTGACAGCACGCCGCGGTATTTGGTGATAAAAATCAATGATTTCGAAGAGCTGGTTATACTGGGCGATCCGCTGGAAACGGATGCGCCCCCGTCGAGCGGACCCGGAATTTTCAACGTCGTGACCGATTTCGGCGCCGACAACACCGGCGCTACACAAACTCAATCGCACATCCAGAACGCGATAAACGCTGCCGGCAACTATGGGAATTCGTCTCGTAAGGGGATCGTGTATGTCCCGGCGGGATTGTACATAATTCACGAGGACCTGCGGCTCAGGAGCTATGTGGATCTTTATCTTGCCCCGGGTGCCGTGCTCAAGTCAGATCCGAACAAGAACAATTACAATACTTCCAACGGCACCATCGAACCGGCGCTGGAAATCCGGTATGTCCAGGATGCAGTGGTCCGCGGGCGAGGCCAACTGGATGCCAGCGGGTTGGCCCTGATGAATCCGGTCGGCGGCCGGCTAACCTCTCAAAGCCCCGATACTCCCCGCCGGCGGATCATTCGTACACGCAATGCATCCAATGTTGTAATTAAAGATATTATTGTAAAAGACGCTACGGGCTGGTCCGTGGAGATCCTGTTGTCTGATAATGTGCTTGTTCAGAATGTCAAGGTCCTCAATCACCGGGATGTCTGGTACAAAATAGAAAATGACGGCATCAATAATGTATCTTCGGATAACACAACCGTCAACCAGTGTTTTGTCATCACGATTGACGATGCGTATTGTTTTAAGGCCCGGTATCCCCAGGGCGGGTCGATGGACAACGGGGTATTTTCCAACTGCATCGCATGGAATTCGGCTGCCGGCGTTAAGTGCGGGATGCAGAATGACCATGCGATGAACAATATGGTCTTTCGAAATATGGATATTATCCACTGCCGTCGCGCGATTGCCTTTGACACGAAGACGGGTTCTCCGCCGGTGCCGATCAGCGGGCCGGTCTTTACCGATATTCGATGCGAAGAGCTTAAAGGCAACTTTTCTCATTCGAGTATCTATGCGGTCGAGTTCTATACCGAGACAGAGGAAGTCCGCAATATTACGATCTCCAACTTCATGTGCATGATGAATGCACCGATCCGGTTTTCCGGGAATTTTCCGGTTTCAAATGTGACCTTCAACAACCTGATGATTGGTGGAAAACCCATCTTAAGAGAAGCGGATGCGGTTGTCAGCAAAGCCGTTCCCGTAACCGGCCTGGTATTCAAATCCGATCCGTATGTAAACCTCAGCGGCCCCCGCAGTCACGGAACGAGCAGTTTCATTGTGACGGTTAGGTTTTCTGAAGATGTGACCGGGCTTGAGGCCGGCGATTTTGTCGTGACCCATGGCACAGCCGTCAATCTTTCAGGCGGTCCGCGTGTCTATCATGCGGCGATCCAGCCTTCCGGTTCAGAAACGGTGCAGATCTCACTGCCCGGCGGGGTGGTTCAGGACAACGAACTGAACGGCAATTTCCCCTCCAACATTCTGGAAATCCCCGCCGAATCACCGATCTCTGTACCCAAGGTTGCCAGCGGTTCTTTGTATTTGTATCTTGAGGCCAATTCCCTCGGTCTGACGGACGGCGCGGCGGTCACCTCGTGGACGGACTCGGTAAACGGTTATGAATTTACCGGAACGGCAACCTACGACGCTTCTTATGCCAATGGCCATGCGGCGGTGTATTTTAACGGGATCAATAATATGCTGGTCAATCGCGCCCTGGTCGATGCACCCAGCACGGCCAATTTAACGCTGTTTGTCGTGGGTAATTTTACGACCGCCGGAAATGACGGCGTATCGGACTTCATGATCTCCGGCCAGTACCCGAGCGGAAGCACCGCCAACCGGCTCCGCATTCTCAAACGCCATACTACCGGCATGATTGATATCGGGGTTGGCGCCGGCGGTGTGTCGAGCAATATCATTGCCGCTGACACCGACCGGCATGTGTATACAATTGTTTCGGGGCAGACGGGCAACGCGGTGAAGTTTTTGATTGATAATACGGCCCTGCGTACGACCAACAGCGGCACGGGCGCGGTGGCGCTGCAAGCCCTCGGACTGGGCGCTTATCATAATGGTAATGAGGGGATGGGCAACCAGTTCGGTGATTGCAGCATCGCCGAAGTCCTGCTGTATGACAGGGCGCTGACCGATTCCGATATGACGATTGTATATAACTATCTGCGCGAAAAGTATTTTTATGATATCCCCGATGCCGTCTATCAGGCGGAAGATTGCACGGCTTACTCGGATTGTACCATATCGTCCGAACATGCCGGAGCAACCGGCGAAAACAATGAATATGTCGATATGGGCGGAATGAACAGTTGGTTCGAATGGGATTTTATTGACGGCGGAACCAGCGGCGGCAACACCGCCTTGACATTCCGTTATGCGGTCGGGGACAGCTCAAGTCGCCTTTGTGAGATCAGTCTCAACGGAGTTTTCGTCGGAATGCTGAATTTTCCATCGACGGGAAGCTGGGATGCGTGGTCAATCGCGATAATGGATATAACCCTCATGCCCGGATTAAATACGATCCGTGTTACGGCAACGACCAGTACGGGCGGGCCGAATGTAGATAAAATGGAGGTGGGACAGGCAACTGTGAGTTTTGAGCACTTCGCCCAGTTTGCTCAATGGTGGCTGCACACCCATTGCCACCTATATGGCCACTGCGGCGGAGCCGACCTGGACCGCGACGGCACAGTCACCCTAAAAGATTATGCGATTCTCGCACGCCAGTGGCTCAAGGGCCAAGTCGGCCTTTAGCTTCACTTGCCGTTTGACGAGACATCGGGAAGCTCCGCGTGGGATGGGCAGGGAACATCGTATCCCGAACCTGTGACCTCACGGGTGTGATCCGATGCCCGCGCGGCCCATCGCGAACCGTCGCGATTTACCGTAACCTCTTTGGCCACAAGGGTCTATATTCCGCGCGATAAGCCAAGGGAATTCCGATTTTCATTGCATTTATTGCGTGCCATTGCACCCCATTGCATTCATTGCGTGAAGCGCACCGGTTTTCGCCACTAAAAGCAGTAAGCTACTTCTGGGGAAATATTGTCCGGTTAATGAAGAGACAATGGTTTTTTGAATACCTCAAAAAGCAGTATACTGCTTTTCTGCCGGGAAACCCGTAACCAGAGAAAGAGTTCTTGACTAAGCCTGAAGTATAGACTCAAGTTGACTGATTTTTTAAACATAGATTTATGCGGCGATCAGTAGTCGCCCAAGCTCTTTTGTATTGGTTCAGCGGAAATTGGACAAATTGCCTTTCCGGTTAAGTGAGTATTCCTGCCTTCGGCAGGGAGTTTTTTGAGGCATCGAAAGGCTCTGAATCGTGGGTTGAGCGTGTTAAATGGGACG
>JBNRMN010000078.1:0-3797 GCA_050309605.1 Anaerohalosphaeraceae bacterium | reverse complement strand
TACCACGACGACGACATCCCGGACCACGTCGGCTATCCCTATCGAACGACGAAGCGGTCGCGGATCAACGGGTTAAACGAGGACGGGATTTCGTTTATCAATACCGGACGTCAGCGGGATTTGGGCGGAGCGCTGGCCGCGGTGGATACGACCGGGCTGGACGGTGTGCAGGTCCATTGGCTCGGCGGCACGCGTGAGCCGAATGACCGCCGTTACGCGATTCGGCTGCAGTACCGTCTCGGCCATACGGGGCCGTTCGTTGATGTGCTCCATGAGGGGCAACCGGTCGAGTATTCGGTGCAGGCCAAAGACCATACGCACGCCTTTGGTCCGATCGCGCTGCCGGCTGAAGCGATCAATCAGCCGTATGTGCAGTTGCTGTGGCGCTACTGCCACATCGACGGCGACAGCGGCCCGCGAGCGCAACTGCGTCTGGATGATATCGTCATCGTCGGCGGACCCGGTGTATAACAATAACCCCACTCAGTAAAGGGTAAATGATCAAGTAAATTTCTATTAAGGATTTTGGAAATGAACGTACCGCTGAACCTGTTGCTTATGATGCTGATGAGTGCTGTGCCGTTTGCACGCGCTATGGATAACCATAGAACGTGTACCGAGATAGATTTTGGAGATACTGCCAGCCACATTGCGCGCATAGCGGACGACACCATCGTCGTGATTGCGGGCAGTACCTACTCGTTTACCGTCGATACCCCCGAAGACGATGGATTGATCTCAACAGCCGTCACTGCATCGCAATTGCCGTTTCAGATTCGGTCAAAAAATGGGTCGGCTCAACGCTATAGAATAACAGACAATGATGGCGTCGCCAAAACCGAAGGCGAGCTTGTCTCAGGAGACCGGCTGATTGTCACCTCAGAAGATGGAACCGCCCGCAGAACATACCGTATTGAACGGCAACGTATGGCATTGAGCGGGCGGCTTCATTTGGAACAAGAGGAAATAACAGTTGATACAAACAGAGACTTAACACTGTATTTCACCGCTGGCCAGCGAAGTCCGGATGCAACGGTACAGATTTATTTACCCGTCGGTATCACGGCAACAATGGCCCATACGACAGTCAATGTGATTGGCCGCGGCGACGTGCTCTTAAAAGACTTGCCGACACAATCTATCGGACGAACAGGAACCAACTACAGTTACTCGAAGGTGGGAAATGTAACCATCGAACAGACGCCCGATGGCGGTTCAGTCCTGACCTTTACCGGTCTTGATCTCAGGCCCGCCAATGGCCCCGATCTCAAAATCGTGATCGGTAGTGTGCGACTCACTGAAACCGGAGCGTACGCTTTCAGGGCACGCTATACCACCTCGGAACCTGAGGTGTTGCGAAGTCCGGGCACAGGATCGGAAACGGCAACGCTTAATGCGGTGCAAACTATTTCCGATTTTCAAAGAGTACTGGACAAAAGTCTGACCTACACCGAAACACCGCAGACCTATACCCGCGTGCAGTTCAAATGGACTTTGGAAGAAGATGACGCCGATATTCAATTAATGCAGTCTGTGGACAAGGGCAAAAACTGGACCCTTTCATCAGGAACCATCGATCGTAATAACGCCGGCGCCGTTGTTTTCGGTTTGGAACCGGATCAGCTCTATATGTTCAGGCTCGATGTGAGAAGCGGCGAGCATAAAGGATATTCCAATCCGGCTTATTTTTACTCGGGTAAAATAGATATCCGGCATTTCGGTGTTTCGGGCAATGATGGAGGCGATGATACGGATGCGATCAATCAAGCCATTGATACCCTTCATCAGTGGGGCGGCGGAACGCTTCTTTTCAGCGGCGGCGTGTATAATGTGCGCACCGTTCATCTGAAAAGCAATGTCTATCTGTATCTTGAAAGCGGCGCTGTCATCAAGGCGATGAAAAACGGCGACGCTCCCGAACCGACCTGGTTCAGCGATAAACAGTACCGAAGCGGCTTGTCGCCGACCGACAGGGGACCCTATCGAAACCCTGAAAACTGGCTGACCAAACAGGATGTTGGGCATACCTATTTCAGAAATTCAATGTTCTTTGCCGAGCGGCAGGACAATATCAAAATCATCGGTACAGGCCGCATCACCGGCAACGGCAATCTGGTCACAAGCGACAGAGTCATGAATAATTCGCCGGACAATCGAAGCGACAAGATGTTCACATTCAAATTATGTACCCGTATCGAAATCGGCGGCTTTTATCGCACGGAAGACCTCTGGTACGATCCCGAAGAGGATGAACCCTACTACATTCTTGACAACGGTGCAAGAGATTACGAATGCAAAAATATGCTGCATATCGACCGCGGCGGACATTTTGTATTGCTGGCGACGGGAACGGATCATCTCCATATGCACGACACCTATTTTGCCAAATATCACGGCGGCAACGCGCGGGATATCTACGATTTTATGGCATGTAATAATGTAACCGTCACGAATATTTATTCCCGTATCAGTTCGGATGACATTGTCAAGCTGGGTTCGGATTGTTCGCTCGGATTTACCCGGCCTGCGGCACATTTCAGAGTGCGCAACATCATCGGCGATACCAATTGCAATCTGTTTCAAATCGGCTCGGAAACCGCCGATGATATCACAAATGTCTGCGTGGACAATATTTATGTTCTTGGCGCTAACAAGGCCGGATTCTCCATTTCGACCAATGACGGGGCGCATGTCAAGGACATCCATCTGAATTGCGGGCATACCGGCGTTCTCCACTCACGTTCTAAAATGTATCGAACGCGAGCGCCGTTTTTCGTTTCGATTTCGAACCGGGGGCGAGTGCTCGGCTCCGATGTCGAACGTTATGCGTTCACGGAAAACGACAGAGAACGCAATGAATTGCTCTGCACGAACGTGAACATTGGAAAAGTCGAGAATATCATTCTCAACGCCATCGATATTGATGAAGTGTACGGCGGCAGTTCATACAGGGACCGCAACACCCGATGGAAACCCTATGACGGCTCCCAGAACAGGGCGACCCCGATTGTCGCCGGCTATGCACTGCCCGCATCCGAGGCGGTCAAAGGAGGATTGGACTTTACGCTGCCCAACGGAAAACACGCCGGCTATATAACAAATATTCAATTCAAAGATGTCCATGTTTTGGTTAAAGGCGGCAATCCGCTGTCGGATTGTGAACAGTCGCCGCCGGAGCTGGGCGTCGGCCAATATAATGTTTCCAATTTGAGAGTTCAGCCGTCTTATGGATTGTGGGCGCGGCACGCTATGGGATTGACGGTCGAGAATTGTACCTTCAATTATGAAACGCGCGACAGCCGTTATGCCATCGTGCTTGATGATGTCAAGGGCGCTCGCATAGCCTCGGCCAAACTGGTTCGGGCCGTGGACAATGACTATGTGATCAAGTTAATCAATTCGCTCGATGTGACACTGCGTGAGGTTATCTATTTCGAGGATGAATGGGAAAAATCGCCTGCCGTGATTCCTCATCTTGTTCATACGGAGGGGACCGGTCGCTTTCCTCTACGGCGATAAAAACAGCCGTGGTTGGCATTATTTTGGTGTCTTTGATGGGTTTGTTTGATTTTGGGTTATCTGTGTCTGGTATGCCCTTTAGGAAGGGATTTTGTCGGTGTCGAGAAAAACGCACTGTTACACGGCGGAAGTCGCAACAAATTATCCGAAATTTTGTAAGATTTTAGCCGTTTGAAGCAAAAATTTTAAAAATTCTTTGAAAAATTCATATTTTAGACTTGCGCCATCCTGTATTTTGAGTATTGTTTCGTGTAATGAAACAACGCACGGAACAATCT
>JBNRMN010000077.1:0-3592 GCA_050309605.1 Anaerohalosphaeraceae bacterium | reverse complement strand
CGACGCCCACACATTTTTTCCAAAAATCCAAATTAGTCAATAAAAACAGGGAAAAACAGTAACTGGTGTAAGTCCTTTGATATAAGGGATTTTAAGATAAATATAGGAAAAATTTTTGACAAAACGCTGGCCGAAGAAAGGGGAGACCCTATGCGAAGAATAGGATTTTTGATGATTCTGCCGGTTCTTGCGGGGCTGTTGTCATTGGCCGGGTGCGAAACGCTGACGCAGCGACCGGCGCGTGGTATTGGCTTACTGTTTAGTCCGTCAACGCCAAAGAGCATACCAAGACAACATCTGCAAGTCGGTATGAGCAAGACTGATGTATGGATTCAGTATGGCTTTGACCCTGACGATCCCAATACAACAGCCACCGTCCCGGAGTATGCTTTCGAAGCGATCAATCAGCAGGACGACGGCCAGTGTGTTTCGACATCGTACCGCTACTGGCTTTCGCAGGACGGGAAAGCAAACCCGTACTTTCTGACCTTCAAAAGCTGTCGCATGTCGAATTATGTAGAGGTGCAGCAGGAAATTCAGCGGCGCAGCCGGCTCGTCCAGGACATGCCGGAACTGGTTGCAAGGATTGATGAGTTCTGCGATGCACACAAGATCATCGACCCCTACAGTCGGAAAATACTTGAAGCGTTAATGGCCAATCAGTATTTCGGCCTTGAACCATTACCGCCGTGTATGTCTTCTCCAATGCTGGCGGCGATTCAATTGGACGGCGACTTTTTGGCACGGCAGGCGGTTGACCGCCAAACCCGTGCCGTCCGGTCCGCTTCACAGCAAAGCAGTTTCGACAGCATGAGGAACGATATGAAAATGCAGCAAATGAATTGGAATTTGCAACAAATTCAGCATAATATGGATTTTCAGCAGATGCAGCGACGCAGATAATAGGACTCAATTTATCGGGTTGCGGGTGGCCGCCCGCGTTTGTCCGGCCTCGAAGCGGGTTACTCATCCTTTCCCGCCAACAGGCCGGACAGCCCGACCAGAAAAAAAAGGATGAATGATGGCAAAAAGCGATATCGAGCAGATCATCGAAGCACTTGAGCAGTGGAGGGCAGCTTTCGAGGAATACGGTAACGGAGCAGATCAAGAGCAAGATGCCGGTCGAATTACAATGAGGGTTTTGTATGAAAAGGCCGAGTCTCTCCCAGAATCACAACAGCGATACCAATTGCGGGGACTCAAGAAAGTGTTTGAAATATACGAATTTGCCGCGAATCCTAACGGATCAGATCGCGAATTTTACGCAGACCCGTATTACATTTCTGACCTGAAAAAGCTGGTGAATGCCAAAAAATCGAACGCCATTGAAGGCAAAGGCAAAGCAGAGGCGATAAAAAACAACGGGTGTTGGCACAACCAAGACTTTACATTGGTTGTCTGGTATGGCATAGTATACACATTCAACAAAAAACAGGGCCGCTGCATTCAATACCTCTGGGAGAACGAAAGGGCAAGCCAGGAATCCATTGGGGGGCATATTGACTGCTCATCTAAAAAAACCTATCGTCTCCTGGATACATTTCGGAGCAAAAGGTATGGAACTCACGAGGCCTGGGGAAAAATCATAAAACCGCATGGAAATGGTGTTTTCTCTTTAGTAAAACCGAAAAGACAGCCCACTAAAAACACACCATAAACACACTTTGTTTTTTGTATCCATGTTGCCGAAAATCAGGTCATGGAAAACAAAAAACTATTCAACTTACACGGTCTGGCAGATGAGTTGAGACTGCCAGTAAAATGGCTTGCGGACCAGGCCGAAGCAGGCAACATCCCATGTCTTTTTGTTGGCCGAAAGATGCGTTTTCACATTGACGCAGTTAAAGCGGCTATTGCGGCGATGGCCGCGAAGGGGGGCGGACGTGGCAAATAGGCACTCCAACGAATCGCTTCTTGTTGATGTTTCGACCGTCTGCGAAATGTTAAGCGTCAGCCGCGCTTGTTTCTACGAGCAACGCGCCGCCGGCCGCATCGGCCCCCAGATTGTCAAAATCGGCCGCAAGAACCTTCTCCGCCGCGCCGAGGTTGAGGATTGGATTCTTGCCGGACTACCACCTCGCCGCGCTTGGTGCTGGAAATCGAAGAGGGCGACTCGATGACTTGGCTTCGCGTCAATCGAGACAAACCCTGCCTCGTCTGCGGCAAGTCTGATTACTGCGGCAGGTCCGCCGACGGCGCCGCAGCGATCTGTATGAGGATTGCTTCGAGCAGGCCGACCCGTAACGGTGGTTGGCTTCACCGATTGACCGACGCGCCCCCTGCGAGGCCGCGAACCTTCACCGTTAAAGGACAATCTGCCAAAGCCAATGAAATGCCTCTCCTGGCCGAAAAGTATCGTCAGGCAATGACCTCTGATCGCTGCGAGGCGTTGTCTGCCACCCTGGGCGTATCGGCTGAAAGTCTTGAGCGGCTTTGCGTTGGCTTCGACGGCAAGGCCTACACATTCCCGATGCGTGATGCAGGCGGAATGATTATCGGCATCCGGCGGCGATTTCCGAATGGCCGTAAAATCTGCGTTAAAGGCAGCAGGAACGGACTTTTCTTGCCTTGCGGACTTGGCGGCATCGGAATACTTTTTATTGTCGAAGGCAATACCGACACGGCAGCGGGTCTGGGCATGGGTCTTGATACCATAGGTCGCCCATCGTGCTGCGGCGGCGCTGACCTTATTAAGCGATTCATCCGAAAGAACTCCTACTCGCGAATTGTTATCGTTCCGGATAACGACGAGAAGCCCGACGGCACAAATCCCGGCAAGTCCGGCGGATTGCGGCTGGCTGTGATTTTGCGGCTGTACTGCCGCGATGTTCGGATGGTCTTGCCGCCGGCAGAATGTAACGATTTGCGCGGCTGGTTGTCTGCCGGCCTGACACGGACGGAATTATTGAAAATCATCGAGAACACCAAACCTTTACAAATGGAGACAATACACCGTGAAGATTGAATTTACCTATCGAAGCATCAGCCCGTCGAATCCCGCGAAGGTCGCTTTGAGCGTCAAGAACACCGAGGATGGGACATTACTGGAGACCGAGCAGGTTGACCTAAGCCGTAAAGACAAGCGGGAAGCTTTTGCCAAAAAGCTGGTTAAGGACTATCCCGGACTTGACATTGACGACCTGAATGAGCAGTTGCTAAAGATAGCCAATGACCTTTTGACAAGGCCTGAAGAACCGGACGATGGAACTGAAGAGCTGGTTGAAACGCCGCTTGTTCTGTCTGAAAAGGCACTGGCGGAAACCGATGCAAAATTGGTCGAGGCGGCAAAGGATTTCTTGAAATCCCCGCGTTTGGTGGAGTACGTTCTGGCACATATCAAGCATCTTGGCATTGTCGGAGAAACAATGGCGGCCTTGGCGTTGTTTCTGGTTTTCACAAGCCGATTGTTGAGTAAGCCCTTGGCGGCTGTGGTTCAGGGCTCATCGAGCAGCGGGAAGAGTTTTTGTAACCGTTCACAGTTTTTAGCAGATTAATGAGGGGTATTTTTTATTGCTCCAGTGAGCAACAACTGATTCATGGATAAAGTCAAAGACATTTTGACCCTGCTTTTTACAGGTTGCGATGGTTGTCC
>JBNRMN010000076.1:0-3411 GCA_050309605.1 Anaerohalosphaeraceae bacterium | reverse complement strand
CAGAATTACTTGACTATATTGTCTCCCCTCGCCTGTCCAGTAGAAAAGAGAAGTGGCTGGAATCTATTGCTGAAGCATTGAACGACTTGAATCAGAATATTGACTCATTTGATATTTCGAAGCTTCGGGAATCAAAATTCTGGCAGCGGTTTATCAAATACTATCCGGATAAAGCCGAGGCCTTGAGCGAAATACACTCGGCCTGGATTACACTGGAATTACCGACGCAGTTCCGCTATATGTCGATGATTGTCGAGGAAGTACGATTAACCCCCAAAGGCGGCATGACCGTTACTTTTCTCCCCGATTTTTTCAAAAAACTGCCCCTCTGCGAAAAGCCATCAACAGACTCAAAATGACGGACTATGATTTTATCTTTCGGGTTGCCCGATTCTCTTTTTCCACTGAGTTTGATCCCACACTCGGTCAAAGACCTCGTTATCAGAACACGAAGCCAGAAGTTCTCCGAAGAATATCCCCAGATGGCGAACCACTGATTCCAAATTCTTTTCCACGTAATTTAGTTCCGTTTTTCCTATAAAGGCATTCCACCGAGCCAGAATCACACGGTCCCGATAGAATTCTTCAGTCAGCGCCAAGGGCAGTCGGGCAGGCACCGATGTTTTCCTTCGCTCAAAAGTCGCCCTGATGGCCTGAGCCAGCAGATTCCCGTCGAACTCATACTGCTTGGAGAGCACCCAGAGGTCATAAATATCTTTCATGCGGCTGGTAGTCAGTCCCAGTACCGTCAAGGCATGCAGCTTTTCTGCAATGACGGTCTCTTTGCTATAGGCCAAAATTTCCGGTCCAGGCATTTCCAGGAAAGTGGGATACTGAATTTTTTGTGGCGTAGGGGTAATTGCATCTCCGAATCCAACATCGATCTGCAAACGTATACGGGCATTTCCCAACAGGGCCAGCAGCGATATTCTCTGTCCTCCATATTCCTGTTCTTCGCGGATGGGCCTGACGTCGAGACTGTCGCTTAGAAAAACAAGCCCGTCTTCCTTACATTCCGTTTGGATGATCTCTGAAAAGACAGATTTCAAATATGCTTGGGAAAAATCACCGTATCCCAGCAAATCCACATCTTTGGTGGGTCTGAATGTCTGCCTGGACCAGACCGCAAAAAGCATTGCGCCCTTCAGAATATAGTGGTCTGAATATTTTGACTGGCTCAGCCGATAAAGCAGCCTTTCCGCAGAATACCAGATCAGTACGAGATTGTAGTCAAGCTTTCTCTGGGTACTCAAATTGAGAAGTTTTTGCCGTATCGACCGGACACGATTGGCATCGCTCATCCAATGGCCTCCATATACGGTCTGATCACATTCGCGACTCGGCATACTTTTGCATAATGCCAGACCTGGTCTCGTGTGGCTTTTCTCTGGCGGATGCAATCGGTTAGTGCCTCTATAGCCACATCCAGCCCGATTTTGTTACGGTACTTGAAACAATCCGCTACCGTTTTGGCGGGGTTGTAAACCCTCAGATCGACCCCTTCTACCTGATGTGTTTCGATCCCTTCCGAAAAGGACCCTCCTGAAAACCATACGGTCTTAACCGGCAGACCTTTGCCGGTTTTTCGGCCTTTCCTGTCAACCCGTCGGTCCAGAGCGATCCAGATTTGATGCGGCAGCTGGGTTGTGAGTTCGTGAAACTGCAGGGCAGAAAGCAGGCAAATCACCGCTCCGGGGTATGCGACCATTACGCCCACATGCGTATGCAGTTCTGTTGGGTCAATATCCCGAAGCGAATATGTGCCCCAGCCGATGCGTATAAATGCGCCCTCCCTGCAGAGCCGATAAAGCACCTGTCGAGATATGCCCATTGCTTCAATTTCTTTGGGGCTGATCGCACCCTTTTGGGCGGCATATTTAATTATTTTATTTTTATGATCCATTGCTACATATCGGTGACACATCACAATATCTGTCACCGTATTGTATCGTCCGACAATCCTATGTGCAATAACTCTTTTTTCATTTTTTTGCGCGACAAAATCGCTTCAACTGCAAATATAGAAGGTGAGAGAGAATTGATTTTGTTAAGCAAACGCCAATCGAAAATTAACAAAAACGTAAAGCATTTATAGATAGAGGGTTAAGGTTTACACAAATTAACTGCTCGGTATCGAATTAGGTAGAGCATTTTTGAGGTCAACGCCCTCTACAAACCCGTAGAGGGCTTTTTTTATGCCCATTTTTGCCTTGTCGAATCGACCGGAATCCGCGTTATTTGTCCCCAAATCCAGTTCCAAACGACCAGGTTGTTTTGCGTTGACTCTGGTGTTGTTAACTCCGAAAATCCTCTATCACCGGATTTTTGCCAAAACTCTGAGACTCTGACACCCCTTTTCCCCTATCGGTTAACAGCCAAAAAAGTTTCGGGGTGTCAAAAATTATAGCATTTCTTTGAGATGGCTAAAGCATATCTGAGACCAGGTTTCCATTTCATCTTTAATTTTAGATAATTCGCCGATAGACAAGAATTTAAGCTCGGAAATATCTTGTTCGCGGATGCCAACTTCATTATTATCCAATATCCAATTATGGACTACTCCTATATGGACCCGACCAACATCGTTAGAGTCATCATTAATTAAACCAACAATTTTGTCTTCAGCAATAGTGTTTAATATCAGCTCTTCATTTATTTCTCTGTAGAGTGCATTAAGATACATTTCTTTGTTACAGGTTGACGAATGTATTTGGTCAGTTGGATTTATATGTCCACCAAAGCCTATGGATCTTTTTTTTATAAGCCGAGACTCTCCGCCAGTGATACCACGCACATAAGACAAAAAAAGGTTGTTGTATGAAATAACAACATATGGTATTATTTGTTTATATTCAGCGTCATCTTCAGCCTCTTTCCTGTCCATAAAAAAAGCATTATGGTTTGACCAGATTTCTTTGAAGTAGACTTCTGGTTCTAAACAAATGCCTTGGAAGACTCCTATTTTCTCAAATACTCTCCGCCTAATTACTAAAACTTTTTCTTTCATATCTACGCCTCAATTATTTTATCTCACAACGAAATTTATTCTTCCGACGCAATACTACAGGTGTAAACCCGAGGATGTAGTTACCCGCCGAAAACAGGCAGTCTAAGCCTTTGCGGAAAATGCTACGGGCGAAAGCCCGTAATAATTCACTCAATTCTAAATATGTTTTTGATTCTTTTAATAGTAATGAACTTTGCCCCAGTTCCACGGTATAACTCACTAAATGCTTGCCAATTATCCAGTATTATCTTATGTAATTTTTTTGAATCTGATAATGTTTGTAAGATTTTAGCCATTTGAAGCAGTGAACTCTTTCAATGCCGGCAGCTGGCCGGTTTTGAGATAGATTTTCAGCGCCTCTTTTACTGTATTCACGGGGTTTAATCCGCGTTGTTTGAGCGTAA
>JBNRMN010000075.1:0-3668 GCA_050309605.1 Anaerohalosphaeraceae bacterium | reverse complement strand
GACAACCATCGCAACCTGTAAAAAGCAGGGTCAAAATGTCTTTGACTTTATCCATGAATCAGTTGTTGCTCACTGGAGTAATAAAAAATACCCCTCATTAATCTGCTAAAAACTGTGAACGGATACGGCGTTTTTTCGTTGAACAGGGACGATGAAGACCATTCCGTCGGGCAAAATCAATTAAGTTCTGTCGATTTTATGCCGAAAAAAACGTCGGTGTCCTGTTTTACCGGGAGTACAATCCTGTCGTCAAAGCGCGGTCGCTTCGCGGCAGGAGATAACGAAGGATTGCGGCGGCGAAATATGCCCATGAAGCAAGACCAAAAACATCCGGTGACCCATCGGGTCCGTTGTTCATCGACAGCCTCGTTCTGCCGGGCGAAATCCTTGTTCCGGGTTGTTCCGGCGGCGATCCTGGTCTTAGTATTGGTTCGATACTCAATCCCCGGATTGGAATCGGGTGTCTTATGGGCCGAGACCAAAACGCCCGAACAGATCGAATACGAAATCAAGGCGGCCTTCATTTATAATTTTATGCGGTTTATCGACTGGCCGGATGAAAAGCACACCGCCAACCGAAAGTATCAAGTCGAAAATGATCCGGACGTCAGCCGCGAAAAGCCGCCTCCGCCGCCGTTGTTGATCGGCATTGTCGGCAGAAATCCGTTTGGTCAGACGTTCGTTCCTGTTTTGGACCGAAAAATCAATGAGCGGGAACTGAGGCTGGTTTACATTGACGAGCTTGACCCCTATCTGGCCGCCGCAAAGACCGAGGCCGAGGCGATAGCGGCTTACCGGAAGAAAAACGCCGTTTTGCTGAGTCGCTGCGATGTACTGTTTATCTGTACGTCCGAAGAAAACCATCTTGAGACACTCCTGCCGATGATCGCCGGCAGCGCCGCCGTGACCATCAGCGACATTCCCCGTTTTGTCCTTCGCGGAGGAATGGTCGGATTCGTGATGGACAGTAAACGTGTGCGATTTGATATCAATCTGGACTGCGTAAAAGAAGAGAATCTGAAGATTCGTTCTCAGCTTCTCGAACTGGCTCGCCGTATTCACAAGACCGAAGACAATCCTGAGACAAAAGGACCTCGTTAGTCAAGGGGATCGATTTATTATGCTCAGCAGCAATCGAACCATTCGTGAGAAACTGATTCTTGTGATTATGACCAGTTCTCTGGCGGCACTGGTGATCACCGGCGGGGCCTTCAGTCTCTGGAGTTATCTGTCGTTTCGCGATAATCTGATACGCACGCTGCGGATTCAGGCGGAAATGACCGCCCAAAACTGTGCCGCCGCGGTGATGTTCAATGACGCCAATCGCGCCGCCGAAACGCTGCAAACGTACGCCGCCAAGCCGTCCATCACCAACGCCTGTATCTATACCACCGAAGGCGATCATTTTGCCAGCTATATTCGAGCGGGTTATCACGCACACGAAGAGGTATCGTTTGAGTCAAGCGGCTTTCGCCTTCGCGATGGAAAACTGATCGTTTTCGAACCGATTCAAATTGACGACGAATCGCTCGGCGTGATGGTGGTTCAATCCGATCTGAACGAATTAAAAGCCCACCTGACGAATAACCTCACAATGATGGGTATGGTCATTGGCTTTGCGGGGCTGATTGCGTACTTGCTGTCGGTGTGGCTACAAGCGCTGATCTCTCGACCGATTTTAGGCCTGGTAGATTTGACCCACCGCGTTTCGGCCGACAAAGACTATAGTCAGCGCGCCGTGGTGACCGGACGGGACGAAATCGGAATGCTCATCGAATCGTTCAACGCGATGCTCGATGTCATTCAGGACGAAATCGAGCGGCGTCATCAGGCCCAGCAGGAGCTTGAACGCCACCGCGACCATCTCGAAGAAATGGTGCAGGAGCGAACCGCCGAACTGAAAAACGTCAACCGGCAATTGATGATGTCAGCCGAACGGGCCAGTCTGATGGCCAAACAGGCCAATGACGCCAATCGCGCCAAAAGCGAGTTTCTGGCCAATATGAGCCATGAAATTCGCACGCCGATGAACGCGATCATCGGTTTCAGCGAGTTGCTGGCCGAGGAAGACCTGACCGATCAGCAGCACATGTTTGTCAAGACGGTCTTAAACAGCGGCCGGGGGCTGCTCGAATTGATCAATGATATTCTGGATTTTTCAAAAATTGAAGCCGGCAAGCTCAAGACCGAGATCGTGGAAGTCGAACTGGAACCGTTCCTGAGCGAGCTGGATTCGTTTATGCGTCCCCTGACGCTGGAAAAGAAGCTCAAATTTGAGATTTTACGCTGCTGCCCGCTGCCGGTTATGATTCATACCGATCCGGTTCGCGTTCGCCAATGTCTGATCAATCTGGTCGGCAACGCCATTAAATTTACGGACAAAGGGCACGTCTTTGTCAATATTGATGTGGAACGCATTGATGAGACGGATTACCTCCGCTTTGATGTGGAAGATACCGGCGTGGGTATCCCCCCGGAAAAACAGGCGCTGATTTTTGAGGCGTTCACGCAGGCCGACGGCTCGACCACCCGTAAATTCGGTGGAACCGGCCTGGGGCTGACCATCACGCGCCAACTGGCCGGTCTGCTTGGCGGCTCGCTGCGGCTTAAAAGCGAAATGGGCAAAGGTTCTGTTTTCACCCTGCGGATTCCGGCGGGTGTCGAGGTGTCCAACACGCCGACAACCGAATCGTATAATGCGCTAACCTGTATCTCCGATGACACAGAGTCAACCGCCCGGCAAACCAACGGGAAACGAATGTCCGGCAGAATTCTCGTGGCCGAAGACTCCGCCGCCAATCAGGCGCTGATTCGGGCGCTGCTCAACCGGATGGGCTTTTCGGTCGTCATTGCTGAAAACGGCCGGGAAACGCTTGAATGGCTTGAAAAAGAAAACTTCGATCTGGTGTTTATGGATATGCAAATGCCCGTGATGAACGGCTATGACGCCACGCGCCACATCCGCCAAAAAGGACTGACCCTGCCGGTTGTCGCTTTGACCGCCCACGCGATGAAAGGCGACGACCAGAAATGCTTCGACGCCGGCTGCGACGACTATCTGAGCAAGCCGATTCATCGTGATAAACTCCGAACCCTGCTCGAAAAATATTTCACCGCTTCCCAAACCGACGAAACCGTCGCCAAACAAAACGACGCCCCTTAAGTTTCCCCTTTTTGTCGCACAATAAAACCGCGGGCGGATGGTCATTTAGCCGTGGGCGCAAGCCAACGGATGACACCACGCTTTGGATAACGTTCAACACACTCGCATTCCCCCATCGGGCCGCTTGCGCGGCCGCTATTGTGCCGCGCTGTTGTGTTGCGTCATCGTACAATAGCCGAGCCGCGCGAGCGGCCGGATAATGCCGCGTCTTGCAAAACGTCCCATCTATCCGCATCCCCATCGGGCGGCTTGCGCCGCCGCGCTGTTGTGCGCGATGTTGCGCCGCGTCATCGTACAACAGCCGAGCCGCACAAGCGGCCGGATCATCTTGCATCTTGGAAAAACGCCCCATTTATCCGCATCCCCGTATCGGGCGGCTTGCGCCGCGCTGGTGTGTCGCGTTGGTGCCGCCCCGAAGGGGCGGCATATCCCAGCCCAGGGCAACGCCCTGGGTTAGATCGGCCACACGCCATACGCCTCGACGCTCTGAAAGAGCAGCCTATAT
>JBNRMN010000074.1:0-31848 GCA_050309605.1 Anaerohalosphaeraceae bacterium | reverse complement strand
GTTAAATTCTGCGGCGGTGAGATAAGGATAATCTTTGCGATAAAAGAATATCCGTTATTCATATTCACACACAAAATTTAAGACGATACGATTTTTCATTCTTTCATAAAATTTTTGACACTACCTCGGCCAGTCGATAATTTTTGTCCAGGGATGTTCCTCGCTTGGCGCCATCAGCATCATCGACAGATGCCGCTGGAACCACTGCGTGGCCTCGATCCCCTTGAACGTCTCGGCCAGGACGTTGAGCGGCTTGCTCTCGTTCCACTCCCACTGGTGGAGCGGATACTTCAGATGTCGGCACACGATCCCCAGTTGCCGGTTCATCTCGGCGTACATCTTTGTCAGTGGCCGTATCACGTCGCCCCAGTGTGGATTTTGCGGTGTGATCTGCTTCAACAAGCCCTCCCCCGTCGGTATCTGGTCCAGCAGGAACGCCCGGTACTCCGGCTTGACGTACTGCTCCAGTTCGGCTTGTAGGGCTTTTTTGTCCATTATTTGACTTGGCTTTTGAGCCATTGAATCAATTCTGCCGCCCGCTGAGGCGGCAATAACTCTGATTCCCTGTCTCGCTCTGGACACAAGATATCGACCTTCAGCCATCCACCGCCACAATCCAGAACGACAAGCCGCCCGACGCGAAGCCGGACGGGACTGGCTTCCGTGTCAAGCGGTCGGTCTATTTCGGCCAAATCCGCCACCGGCAGGCCGTCAGGGGGTCGATAGCGGCAAGGGGATATAATCCGTCCTGCTGTTGCTTGTCCGGCTTCTCGCATCAAAAGAATACCTTCGCGTCCCATTGACTTGCGTTTTCTGTCCTACTGCTGTAATTCATATTCAACAGACTCATCAGTATCGCCAGATTGTCCGGGTCGGTGATCTGATTTTCCTCGGCAAACTTCTGGATGGCAGTATTGATCTCGGCCTGCCGCTGCGTCTGCTCGGCACTGCCCATATCAAACAGGCCGCCCAGCCCCTGCAACTGCGCCAGCCCGGCCTGCGTCGGCATCATTCCGTACTGCATCGCTTGCGGCACAGCCGTCAGCATCCGGTTAGCCGACGCCTCGTCCAGTGCCTGATTCTGCCCCAGAACATTCCAATTCAAGTCCGCCCTCGCCTTGGCCATGGCATCGGATGTATCCGAAATCATCTTGTTCCGCGTCTGGGCACGGCCGGAGCCGAAGAAGTTTGTACCGGCAAACGACTCGTCTACACTGGGCAACATGTCCTGCTTAAGCGACTTCATGGTCGGATCGTAGATCGACCCTTGAAAGAAAGCGTCCGTGTCGGCCTGCGTGAGTTTACCAGCGCCCGCCGTGCCTTTCAAGAGGTCGTCCAGCGTCGTTCCCGTCTGGTTAAACAACGGCAAGTCCTGAAACCCGCTACTAAAAACATCAAGAAGTCCGCTGGACCTGTTCAACGCATCTGATTGCAGGTCGCCAAATCCGGCCAATCGGTCGCCTTGCCAGACGTTGTTGTTTTGCCCCAGTTCCGGCCCATAGACCCCCAGCGTCTTGCCCAGCCACTTTTTCTGTTCCGGTGTATAGCTTTGCTGTGATGAGCTACTGCTTTGACTTCCGCCGCTTCCCATGTTTATATCTCCTTGAAAAATACCCGTTGGTTATTTTAGCCTGAATTTGCGATCCGTCGCAAACCTTTTTTTGAGGCAAAATCATTGTCTTCGTCTACCCTTCGGCATTTTTAGTTCGGTCTCGATGTGCATGGCGGCAAAGTCTTCCTCAAATTCGGCACGAATATAATACACCCGCCCGGTAAACAGCTTGTGGTATCGCGGATACCGCGGATCGGTCAATCGATTCTGCCTCCAGTTGGCCAGCGTCGAGATACAGATACCGTATTCGGCGGATACTTGTTTTGCGGTCAACCTGTTGTCTTTGGTATAAAGAGCGGGTTCCGATGCGGCTTTTTGCCTCTTTCTCATTGGACACCTCATGTCTTTTTAAGGGTGGCGGGCGGCAAGATACACCCGTTCTTGCCGCCCCGTTGGTTTATACTGCCTGTGCGAGCCGAGTAGCTAAATTGACCGTGTGATGTTTCCGGCCTTCACGGGTTTCGGTTGCTGCCGTCAATAGCCGCAGAAACAATACCTGTTGCCGGTCGTTCAGTTCCTCGATCTGTTTTTGTAGTTCCTGGTTCATTGTTCTCATCCTTTTTGAAAAAACATTATGGGTTCCAGCCGGACGCTCCGGCCAGTTCGATGATCTGTGTGCGGTCGCTCTCCGGCAGTGATTCCCACCGCTCAATCAGGGCGGCCAATTCGGGGTATTTTTGCAGGCAGATGGCTAAGTGTTTGACATAGTGGGTCGATGCGGAATCTGTAAGCCCTTGTAAATCCTGCTGGTTAGAAGATTCGGGCATTAGATTGTGGTTCTGGGGGTCGGGGGTTCGAATCCCCTCTTCCACCCTTTGATTTTCAGGCCCAAAACCCTGTTTTTCGCGTGAAAACAGGGTTTTTTTGTTTCCACTTGAAAACCCCAACTGTCCGGAATAGTCTGCAATAATCCGGCTTGGGCGGTCTTGGGATGCATGTCGGACGCGACCAGCATCGAGCCGAATGTGTGCCGCAAGCTTGTATCCCTGGAAATGCAATACCGCTTCAAAAACAACCCCGGCGACATCGCCGCCGAGTTGGCGCAAAAGCAGATTGCCAATCCGCTGCCGTAAAGAAAAATACCTCAATGTTTTCTTAGCCATCGCGAATTGCTATAATCATGGTTTAATGTTTTAGAGAATAACAATGGCGAAAGTCGATAAAATATTCAAACCACAGTTCAGTGAGCAGAAACTGCCGGCGTTCATTGCGCGGATTGCAGCGGGGTTTCCGTCCCCGGCGGCGGACTATGAAGAAAGCAAGCTCGATTTGAACAAGCATCTGATCAAGAACCCGGCCGCGACATTCTTTGTCCGGGTGGCCGGGGATTCGATGGTCGGGGCGGGAATTCATGACGGCGACCTCTTAATCGTCGATCGGGCCAAAGACCCGAAAAACGGCAGCGTCATCATCGCCGTCCTCGACGGGCAGTTAACCGTCAAGCGGCTGCGGATTCGCCGCGGCACATACTCGCTTGAACCGGAAAACGACAACTACCCCGTCCAGCCCATCACCGAAGGGATGGAGTTTGAGGTCTGGGGCGTGGTAACCAATGTGATTCATCCATTATGAGTACCCTTTTTGCTTTAGTCGATTGCAACAACTTCTATGTGTCCTGTGAGCGGGTCTTTGACCCCGGCTTGCGGAAACGGCCGGTGGTGGTCTTGTCGAATAACGACGGCTGTATCGTTGCCCGCAGCAATGAAGCCAAGGCGCTGGGGATCGGCATGGGTACGCCGGCATTTAAGGTGCGCGACCTGCTGGAAAAACACAACGTGGCCGTATTGTCTTCGAACTATACTCTCTATGCCGATATGTCCAGCCGCGTGATGCAGACGCTGGGGCAGTTTACGCCGTCGATGGAGATGTACTCGATTGACGAGGCGTTTTTGGATTTGGAGGGATTCGACAGCCATCTGGACGCTTATGGACGACGCTTGCGACAGACGGTGCTGCAATGGACGGGGATTCCGGTCTCGGTGGGGATGGCCCGAACCAAGACGCTGGCCAAGGTGGCCAACCATCTGGCCAAGACGTCCGACAAGGCCGCCGGGGTGCTGGATTTGACCCAGGAGCGGTATATTGCTGCGGCGCTGGAACGCACCCCGGTCGAGGAGGTCTGGGGCGTGGGCCGTCGGATCGCGGCCAAGCTGCGTAAGGTCGGGATTGTCAACGCAAAGCAACTGGCCCAGGCCGATACCCGGTGGGTTCAGAAGGCGTCTTCAGTGATGACGGTACGGACGGTGCTGGAACTGCGGGGGCAGATGTGCTTTGGGTTGGAAGATACACCTGCGCCGAACCAGAATATCTGTGTGTCGCGGTCATTCGGCCAGCCGGTAACAACGCTGGACGCCCTGCACGAGGCGGTGTGCAGCTATGCGGTGCGGGCGGGCGAAAAGCTGCGTCAGCAAGGGTTATGCGTCAAGACGCTGACGGTGTTTGCGATGAGCAACCGGTTTGACAAGGCCAACGCCTACTCGAATGCAGCCAGTCATATCTTTGAGACGGCAACCGACAGCAGCGTGGAACTGGTCAAGGCGGTCGGGCCGCTGGCCGCACGGGTCTATCGGGATGGAGTTAAATTCAAGAAGGCCGGAGTCCTGCTTAGTGGGCTGGTGTCGAAAAATCGGGTACAACTGAACCTGTTCGACAATCCCGCCACACGTCAACGGGACAGCCGCCTGATGGCGACACTGGATCGGCTCAACAGACACCACAAACAAGTCGCCTTTGCCGCCGAAGGCATCGTCAAACCCTGGCAAACGCAATTCAACCACCGCTCGGCCTGCTATACGACGCGATGGAGTGAACTGGTGCAGGTGGGATAAGACCGTCAATCAAACAAATGTCTTTGGTTATGGTCAATGATAAAGCCGTTCTGCCGAAGCAGTTCCAGATAGTCGGACTTGGTAATCCGCTCAAAATCCGCCAGCTTGGCCGCAATCTCGCTGTTCCAGTACTCGTCATAGTCCAGCATCTTCGGGTCAAACCAAAGGGCATTTGAACATGACCAAACGCACGCAATGGGCCAGGGTACTGACCTACTTTCAAAACAACCGACGCTTTATGAAATACGATGAATATCTGGCAAACGGCTATCCCATTGGCAGCGGTGTTGTGGAAGGCGCCTGCCGGCACCTGGTTATGGATCGCATGGAAGGAATCGGGATGCACTGGCGCGTTGCCGGGGCGCAAGCGATGCTAAATGTACGTGCGGTGTTCTTGAACGATGACTGGGAGTTTTTTTCAGCAGTATCGCATTGAACTGAACCGCCGGAAACTATACCCATATCAGAAGAAAATCGATTCAAGATAGAAAAAAGTTGCATAGCGGAAGACTGGTTACACCCTTTACAAATTGTATTCTTTGATTTTACGGTAGAGGGTGCGTTCGCCTATTTTGAGCAGTTTGGCCGCTTCGGCGCGGTTCTGCCCGGTCAGTTCGAGTGTGCGGCGGATATGCTCGCGTTCGACCTCTTCGAGGGGCAGCCCGGCGGTCTCCTGGCCGGCGGCGATCAGGTGCGCACCGGACAGCGGGGCCTCAAGCTGCTTGACGCGGGCAATTTCCGGCGGCAGGTCGCGCAGATCAATCGTGTCGCGCTCACACAGGGCCACCGTTGTCCGCACGACATGACGCAATTGGCGGATGTTGCCCGGCCAGGAATAACTCATCAGCGCACGCATCGCCGGTTCGGTAATCAGATGAATATCCGTGCCGATCTCCTCACAGGCCTGTTTGAGAAAATAGCCGAACAGTTCGGGAATATCCTGCGGACGGTTGCGAAGCGGCGGCAGTGTGACGCTGACGCCTTTGATGCGAAAATATAAATCCTGTCGAAACTGTTTTTCTTCGACCTGTTTGGCCAGATCGTGGTTGGTCGCGCTGATGACGCGGACATCCACTTTGATCGGCGTCGAGCCGCCGACCGGCAAGACCAGGCCGTCTTCGAGCACCCGCAGCAGCTTGGCCTGCATCAGCGAGGGCATATCGCCGATTTCGTCAAGAAAAAGCGTGCCCTTATCGGCCAGTTGAAACAGCCCTTTGCGGTCGGCTGTCGCGCCGGTAAAAGCGCCTTTGACGTGTCCGAACAATTCGCTTTCGAGCAGACTTTCGGCCAGGCCCGCGCAGTTGATCGGATAAAACGGCTTGTCGGCGCGTTTGGAGTTGGCATGCAGCGACCGGGCGGTCAGTTCCTTGCCGGTTCCCGATTCGCCCTCAATCAGCACGGTCAGATCGGTCGGCGCGACGCGGCGCAGAATGCGATAGACCCCCTGCATGGCCGGGCTGCGGCTGATGACACCGGGAAAAATAAAGTCCTCAATCCCTTTCGGCGGACCGGTCGGTCGAAGCTCGCGCGCCAGACGCTCCAATTCGCTGCGGTCCGGCGGCGCGACGAAGAAATCATACGCCCCCCGTTTGAGCGACTGCTTGCACGCGGCCAGATCCGGCTCCTCGGCCAGCATAATCACCGCCACGGCCGGATTTTGCCGGCGCACATGCGTGAGCACATCCAGCCCGTCGCCGTATTGATGAAAGGAATACGCACAGAACACCGCCCCCACCGGCGCCGTTTCCAGATACTTCCTTACTCCGTCGCCGTGATCCGTATAAAGCGTGTTGAATCCTTGTGCGGCAAAAACCGATTTGATCTGTTCGGCCTGATCTTTCTGAGGAACCGCAATGACAATGGTTGGCTCTTTTTTCATTTCACGTCGCGCTGAAAAAACAATTCAAAATCCGTCAGTCAGACGGCGACCTTTGACGGTCCGATGTTGTCGTGTAGCCGCTGTCTGTTTGCGGAAGCAGTTGAACCGTTCGATCCTTTAATCCTTTTGGTGTTTGGATCGGATGGTACTCGACCCTTTGTCCGCTTCGCAGACAGCGGAATCCTTCTGCATGGATACTGCTGTAATGCACAAACACATCTTCACCTGATTCGTTGACCACAAAACCAAATCCTTTCTTCGGGTCAAACCACTTCACTGTACCTTTGGCCATTCGCAGTCTCCATGATCGAAGCGAGTTTCCTTTCTCGTCCCGCACAATTGCTCAAGTGCGTTCCTGATCGCCCATTTCGAGGTCAGCGAAACAACTCACTTCGTCACATAGACCGTAAATCGCCGCGGCCGATAAAGGGATACCGGCCGCCGCTTGCAATGCGCTATTAACTTTTCTTATCGGTTTTCTTCATCTCAGCCAGCGCCGCTTTGCGGCTGAGTTTGAACCGACCTTGTTCGTCAATCGACAACAGTTTCACATCAATCAAATCGCCCACTTTGCAGACATCGTCAGCATTTTTGACATAGCCGTCGCTCAGTTCACTGATATGGCACAGTCCTTCCACGCCCGGCGATATTTCCACAAACACGCCGAATTCTTTGGATGAGACCACTTTGGCATTGCGATAAATGCGTCCGACCTTCGGCGGCGTGGTCATGGCCTCAATGAGATCGCGGGCCTTCAGATGTCCGTCGCCGCCGACGCAACTGATGGTCACCGTGCCGTCTTCTTCGATATCAATCAGCGAACTGGTCTGTTCCTGAATGGCCCGAATCGTCTTGCCCGACGGGCCGATCACCTTGCCGATATACTCCGGATCAATCTTGATCGAGACAATCTTCGGCGCATATTCGCTCAGCACCGGACGCGGTTTGTCAATCGTCTGATGCATTATATCGAGGATTTTCAGCCGTGCCTGACGGGCGCGATCCAGTGCGGCCACCATAATGTGATGAGGCAGGCCGGAGGCCTTGATGTCCAGTTGAATCGCCGTAATGCCTTTGACAGTGCCGGCGACTTTGAAATCCATATCGCCGAAATGGTCTTCGTCGCCGAGAATATCGGTCAGCAGCTCGTAGCGGTCGCCCTCGGTAACCAAACCAATGGAAATACCCGCCACGGGCCGGACAATCGGTACGCCCGCATCCATCAGCGCCAGACAGCCGCCGCAGACCGAGGCCATCGAGCTGGAGCCGTTGGACTCGGTAATGTCCGAGGCAATCTTGATGGTATAAGGAAAATCCTCTTCGGCCGGTCGCACCTGTTCAAGCGCTTTTTCCGCCAGCGCCCCGTGTCCGATTTCGCGCCGACCGGGGCCGCGGAACGGACGCACTTCACCGACCGAAAACGGCGGAAAGGTGTAATGCAGCATAAAGCTCTGTCCGAATTCTTCGGTCAGGCCGTCGATGATTTGCTCATCGCGTCCGGTGCCCAGCGTACACGAGACCATCGCCTGCGTTTCACCGCGGGTAAACAGCGCCGAGCCGTGCGAACGCGGCAGCAGCCCTACCTCGCAATAAATCGGGCGGACTTGGTCGTAGTCGCGCCCATCGGGACGTTTGCCCTCGAGCAGCAGTTTGCGCACCGCCTTCCACTGGACGGCATCCAGCATTCGTTTCAATTGGGTGGCCGTACAGGCCGGCGGCTCAACGGCGACGTATTTTTGAACGGCCTGCTCAATGGCGGCGTTGACCGCAGCGGTCCGCTCGGCTTTCAGATGAATCTGATAGGCCTGGTAAAACGCATCGAAGGTTTCCCCTTCGATTTGCGTGCACAAGGTCTCGTCCAGTTCGAACAGGGGGGCTTCTTTTTCGGGATTACACTTGGCCGTCAGTTCGTCGATCAGGTCGCAGACCTGCTGGACGTGCTCATGGCCGATCTGAACCGCCTCGGCAACCACCTCTTCGGGAGTTTCTTTGGCATCCACTTCAATCATATTGATCGCTTCGCGTTTGCCGCCCAACACAAGATTAAAATCGCCTCGGTCGCGTTCTTGATAGGTGGGAAACACGATAAACCGCCCGTCCACGCGGCTGACGCGGCAGGCGCCCAGCGGGCCGAGGAACGGGATTTTGCTGATGCTCAGCGCGGCACTGGCGGCGATCATCGCCAACACATCCGGATCGTTGTCCTGATCGGCACTGATGACATTGACCGTAATCTGCACCTCCTGAAAATACCCGTCGGGAAACAGCGGACGAATTGGACGGTCAATCAGGCGGCTGGTCAGTGTTTCTTTGGTGGAAGGGCGTCCTTCCCGTTTGAGAAAACCGCCGGGAAACTTGCCGGCGGCGCTGTATTTTTCACGATAATCCACACTCAGGGGAAAGTAGTCGATCTCTTCGCTTCTGGGCGGAGCGGTGACCGCCGCGGCCATGACCATGGTCTGTCCCAGTTGAGCCACCACGGCGCCGTGTGCCTGACGGGCAATTCGACCGGTTTCAAGACTGATCATCTTGCCGCCGATTTCTTTTTCTACACGATGTATCGTAAACATAAGGTTTGCTTCCTGAAAAAATTTGAATAATTGTCATTGCGTTCACATCAGGCAATACCGTCAAGCCGTGAACCTTCTCGCTCTATCTGTATCGATAACGTCTTTTTTGGAAAAACCATCACCGCGCATCCTCCCTCTCTGGAGCAGCATAAGGCACCCTGCGAACGGGTAACCTACTTGCGCAATCCCAGACGGGAAATAATACGGCGATAGCGATTGATGTCTTTGGCTTTGACGTACTTGAGCAACGCAGACCGATTGCCGATCATTTTGAGCAGTCCCCGCCGCGACGAGTGATCTTTGGGATGGGTTTTAAGGTGTTCGGTCAGCTCGCTGATCCGCTTGCTGAGGATGGCCACCTGCACCTCCGGCGAGCCGGTGTCGCCGGGGGCGGTTTTGTATTCCTCAATCACTTTTGTCTTTTTCTCTTTGGTAATCATTGCTTTCTGTCATCCTTTCATCGTTCTTGGGTGGGGCCACATGCCCCCTGACCTATTTTTTCCACTCATTAACAAACGCGATAGTATAACCCAAAGTTATCTATTTTCAACCTTTTTTCGCCTGCAAATTAGCTGAAAATACCAATTTGCCAGATAGTCGTCGTACAAGGCCTTTTTTAGGCACTTCTTTGAGGCTCGATCCGGCATCTAAATTTTCCACGAACTGGGAGTCCGGGTTAAGTCGTTCGGGAAAAAAACCGAAAAAATCCGGACGGGACGGCTGTTTGCCGCCGGTTAACGAGGCGATCAAGGTCTGATAAATGAAAACACGCGGTTTTACGCTGGTTGAGTTGTTGATTGTGGTTTCCATTCTTGGAATCCTGGCGGCGATCGTCCTGCCGCATTTTCAGAACCATCAGCAGCAGGCACGCGAATCGGCCGCCAAAGAGAACCTGCGGATTATACGGACGCAGATTGAACTGTACAAACTTCAGCATAACGGACTTGCCCCCGGCTATGTTGTGATCGGCAGCATGCTGAATCCCGTGCCGGCATCCACACTGATTGCACAATTAACCTATACTACAAACATCAATGGCGTTGCCTCAGCATCAAAAACGCCTACGACCACTCATCCTCATGGCCCTTATCTGGACCGATTTCCGAAGAATCCGTTCAACGGGCAGAACGGCGTTAAAATCGTCAGTACGATAGAGGCCGATCCCTCCGCAACCACCATCGGCTGGCTGTATAAACCCGAAACGGCTGAAATTCGTCTGAACACGGCCAGCACCGACTCGACCGGTGTGGCGTACATCGAATACTGATCTGTTGGCCGGGTCATCGAGATGTCATCCCCAGTTCCGACGTCTGGATATACGCATTGACGCTTCGGGCCACCGTATCGTGTCCAAGCGCGTTTAAGTGGCCGTCTGCATCGATGAAATAGGGCTGTTTCCCATCCATTAAGGATTGTCTTAACGCCGCAAGTGCCTCTATACATGCGATATCGTGCTGCTTGAGAAACGTCCGGACTTGCTCGTGTAAACGGGTTTCCTGCTGTACGACCCATTGCATCGATTCCGACGGCTCAATGCCGGAATCGTCAAGCACGCCGTAAAATACCATTTCTTTTGTCGGAATCAGCACGACCAGAAAATCGCTGCCGTTCGCAGCGGCAACGGTCTGCATCCGCTGCAGGGCCTTGAGCGAAATCGAAAGCCCCTCGGCAATTCGCGGATCATCCAGATTCATTGCGATGTAACGATAGTCCGGCGTAAAAATTGTCCTAAACGGGGGAACGTCAAGAACCTCGAAAATCTCCGGATGTTTGACATGTCCGTTTTTGATGGCGAGCCAGCGCCGATAAGGCGTGTGGACAACCGTATTTTGGATACAACGCTCGGCGGCAAAAAACAGTTGCAGCAGTTTGGCTTTTTTGATCGTCGAAAAAAGCGTTCTTCGGTGTACCGGCACATTCTCTTTTTTCTTTGGTGCGGGGGGAGCATCCACTTCTTTTTGCCACATTCGCCACGTGATCTGGCGGACCTGTTCCATAAGCGGAGAGGTATTTTCAATCTGCTCAATCGCCGTTTGAACCGACTCGGCGGACTTGAATTCCGGGAACAAGTTTTTATTGTACACCGCATTAAAGGCATCCACCAAATCGTTTCCGGTAAACAGAGCAAAGACGACAAGCTTCGGGTTTAATCGGGCGGCATCCTCCAGCAAAGCCAACCCTTCCACGCAGCCGTACCCACCAAACGACATACTGTACACGGTATAGTCTGAAATGCGATTAAGCTGCTGCGGCCAGGCCTGATGTCGTTTGACCCCCATTCCATAGGTCTGCGAGTCGCCGAGCGCGACAATATCCGCCTCTGTCAAAGCGGTCCGATTGCGAAATCCACGGGCATCATGATCGGGATGAGTAGGATTGGGGCGCTGCCCTAAAAGGTCATCCGAAATGTGGAGCGTAATGGCCGTACCGGAAAGCTGTCGGGCGATGGGCGGGGACAGCCGCGTCAACACCTGAAGCACCCCTTCCGTGAAAAGCAATGCCAACAGCAGCGAAAGCAAGCAAAAAACCGCTTTTTTGGACGAAATGACCGTTTTTCTACGGTATTTGATCAAAAACAATCCGGCCGCGATTGCACCTACATCAAACATCAGCAGGACGATCACGCGCAACGGCGACACGCGGCCGTCGGACAGACGTATCAGCGGTTTGAGCAGCCAGGGGTTTAACAAGGCGCCTGCCAAGAGACATAGAAATGCAGCCGCAAGTAAAACGACCTCTTTTTTTGTCTGTTTCATCTTGATTTTCCTGTATGGTTTTCTCTACTATAACGTCGGTGTATGCCGAATTCAATCCTTCGGTGCGGGATTGACGCACGCCGGAATACTGCGATTTGAAGAGAAACCGTTTCTTTATTTTTCTTTTTGGGCATCGTTATAAGCCTTGACAAAGAGGATGCTTAGATTATAATGTTGGGTTATTGTGGGTATGTTAGTCTGTTCGAAAGGTGTTAAGATGTTATGTGCAGGAACAATAAGTCGTGCATAGGCATAGCGTTACAGTATGCTTGCCGGGAGCGTGCCAAACGCTTGGCCGACTTTGTGATGATAAGCGAAACTCTTCAGGGACTGTGCGAAATGCAGGATTTTTTTTCGCGGAGGGCACGATGACCGATTGACGGGACAACCTGAATCGGTCGCGGGTCGTCTTGACCGAGGCTCGACAGCGTTCTGCACGGGTGTAAAGTGGTAACCTGAAGGTTTCCACTTTTTTATTTTCTGAGAAGGAAAACGACAAAATGAATCAGGAATTAATACGAATCGTTGACAACATCGCACGGGACAAGAACATCGACCGCGAGTCCATATTTCAGGATCTTGAGGCGGCGATGATCTCGGCGGCGCGGAAGCATTTCGGCCTGCTGCACGGCGCCGAGGGCGATATCGTAGTGCACATTGACCGCAGCACCGGACAGATCACCGCCTACAAGGATGATGTGCAAATCGACATTCGTCAATTGGGGCGGATTCCGGCTCAAACCGCCAAACAGGTGATGATTCAAAAAATCAAGGCTGATGAACGCGACAGTATTTACGCGGAATACGCCCAGCGCAAAGGCGACATCATCAACGGTATCGTCGCTCGTTATGAAGGCGGGGTACTGGTGATCAACGTGACCAATCGGGTCGAGGCGATTTTGCCAAAATCAGAGCAGATTACCGGCGAAACACACCATCCCAATGAACGGATTCGGTGCCTGATTCTGGACGTGCGGGATTTGTCCAATCAGGTCAAGATCATCCTGTCGCGAACGCATCCGGACTTTATTCGTCGGCTTTTTGAGTTGGAAGTACCTGAAGTGGCCGAGGGAATCATTGAGATCAAGTCGCTGGCACGTGAAGCGGGGTATCGAACCAAAATCGCCGTGGACACCCTCGACGACAAGGTGGACCCGGTCGGCGCGTGCGTCGGGGTGCGGGGCAGTCGAATCCGCAATATTGTGGATGAACTCGGCGGCGAAAAGATTGATATTGTCAAATGGAGCGATTCATCCCACAATCTGATCGCCAACGCGCTGGCCCCGGCCAAAGTCAGCGAGATTGCGATTTGTTTTGAGCTGGGACGAGCGACGGTGGTCGTTACCGAAGACCAATTGTCCCTGGCGATCGGCAAGCATGGGCAAAATGTACGATTGGCCGCCCGGCTGACCGGCTGGGACATTGACATCCTGACGCCGGATGAATACAACAAAGAAGTTGAGCGGATGGCCGAGGCGCTGAAGGACGTCGAAGGCATCGACGACAGTTTCATTGATAAGCTGCTGGCACTGGGGATCATCTCGGTTCTGGATCTTGAGGAAGTCGGTGCCGCTCCTCTGGTTGAGGAGTTGGATGTACCGACCGAGCAGGCCGAGAAGATTATTGCCGCCGCAGCCGAGGCATCCAAAAAAGCCGCCGCCGAAAACGTCCAGACCCAGGCACAGGCCCTGCTCAGACAGGAAAAGAAGAAGAAGAAGAAACGCAAATAGACGTCTTTTGTACGGCGTAACGGATTTAACGGAGAGACGAATTTGGCTAAATCGACACGTGTTTACTTATTGGCCAAAGAGCTTGGCGTCAAGAGTCAGGCCATTGTGGAAAAATGCCAGGCCGAAGGTCTGGAAGATATCAAAAACCACATGGCGGTGATCTCGGTGGGCCTTGCGGCGACGATCCGTGAGTGGTTCAGCGAAGGCGAACACACCACGGCGGTCGAGAAGGCTGCGCCCGTCGATCTGAAAAAGGTTCGCGTCAAACGAAAGAAAAAGAAAGCGCCCGAACCGACTGAAGAAGAGAAAGCCGCCGCACAGAGCGATACAGAGCCTGCCGCCGCGGCATCCGCCGAGGCACCTGCCGAGCCGACCGTTGAATCGCCGCCGATTGAGATCGACCAGCCGCCGCAGCCTGTTGCTGAGCCGCCGCAGCCGGCGCCAACAACTGAACCGCCGGTCGAACCGGAACCGACCGAAGAACCTGAAAAACCTGAAAAACACGAAGAACTCGAAGAACCCAAAAAAGCCCAAGAAACGGAAAAACTCGACGTGCCTGACCGGGAAGAATCGCCGGCGCCTCAGGAACCGGCGCCCGAGCCAGAACCCGAAGTCATCAAACCGGCCGGGCCGATGCTTGAAAAACCCAAACCGGCCAAACTGAGCGGGCCGAAAGTCGTTCGGGTTGAATCGATTGAGGATGACGTGCGACGTCGCCCCGGCCCACGACGGCACGGGCCGAAGCCGCGTCCCAAGTCCCCGGCGGCTGGAGAGCCGCTGATGCCGCTGCCGGCAGGTCCTTCCTCTGGAAAGGGCAAAAAATCCAGCAAACTCAAAACCCATGGGCGGCGCAAAGATTCCGGAGACAAAGGCGCTCGTCGAGGCCGCGGCGGGGACATCAAGCGGGTTCGGCTTCGCGATCTGGAAGAACGTCAGGCACGTCTGGCGGCAGCCGGCGGCGCCAGCAAGCGGGCCAAGCCGTCGCGACGCATTGAAGCACGCAGCGCCGAGGACATCAGCGCCTCGTCGGAACGTCCTGAAAAAGCCGTCGTGCACGAGCCGATCACGGTCAAAGACCTCTCGGCGGCGCTGGCGGTCAAGACGGGCGACATCATCACCAAACTGATGAATCAAGGCATTATGGCCACCGCCAATCAGGCGATTTCGACAGACGCGGCCGAACTGGTGGCCCTCGAATTCGGCACGGAGCTGATAGTCGAGCGCAAGCGGACGCTTCTGGAGCAGATTGAAGAAAAATTTTCCACTCGTTCGCGTCCGAATCTCCAAAAACGTCCGCCGGTGGTCACGATGCTCGGTCATGTGGACCACGGGAAAACCAGTCTTCTGGACCGCATTCGGCAAACCAATGTGGCCACGGGCGAGGCCGGCGGCATTACCCAGCACATCGGCGCCTATCAGATCGAGCTTCACGGCAAGAAAATTACATTTCTGGACACGCCGGGGCACGAGGCCTTTACGGCGATGCGCGCCCGCGGGGCCCATATGACCGATATTGTGATTCTGGTCGTGGCCGCCGATGACGGGCTGATGCCGCAGACGATTGAGGCGATTCATCATGCCAAGGCGGCGGGCGTGGCGATTCTGGTGGCGCTGAACAAGATTGATTTGCCGGGCGTGGATGTCAATCGCATCTACGGACAGCTTGCCGAGCACGAGTTGACCCCTCGGGAATGGGGCGGCCAGACGGAAATCATCCAAACCAGCGCCGTCACCGGTCAGGGTATTGAAGAACTGCTTGAACATATTGATTTTACAGCCGAGGATTTGAATTTTTCGGCCGATCCGACCATCCCGGCCTACGGCTGGGTGGTTGAGGCGCATATGTCGCCGACCAAGGGGTCGGTCGCGACGGTGCTGCTGAAGGAAGGCCATCTGGATAAAGGCGATGTGGTGCTGGCCGGCGGCGTCTATGGGCGCATCCGCACGGTGATTGACAGCCGCGGACGCACCGTCAAAAGCGCCGATCCGTCGATGCCCGTGGTCATTACCGGTCTGGACGGCGTGCCGCAGGCGGGCGATAAGTTTTACTGTCTGGACGACATCAATGAAGCCAAACAGGCCGCCGAGGAAATGCAGCGGCTCAGCCGGGAGCAGACCCTGGCCAAACGCTCGCAGATTACACTGGACAATCTGTTCAGCCATATCGCCGCGGGGAATATCAAAGAACTGAATCTGATCGTCAAAGCCGACGTGCAGGGGTCGGTGGACGTGCTCAATAAGTACCTGACCGATTTGAGCACCGAGGAAGTGCGGGTGCGGATTATTCACAGCGGCGTCGGCGGCATCAATGAAGGCGATGTGGTGCTGGCTGAGGCGTCGGGCGCGATTATCATCGGCTTTAATGTCGTGCCCGAAGACCGCGTGCGGCAGTTGGCCGAGGCCAAAGGCGTTGATATTCGGCTGTATAACATCATTTATCGTATTACAGAAGATGTCAAGGCGGCAATGATCGGGATGCTGGAGCCGGAAAGCGAAGAAAAAATCCTCGGTCGTGCAGTGGTGCGAAACACATTTAAAGTCTCCAGTCTCGGCACGATCGCCGGCTGTTACGTGACCAGCGGAACCATTACCAAAAACGCCAAACTGCGGTTGATTCGCGACAATATCGTCGTCAAAGACAATTGCACCATCGAATCGCTCAAACACTTCAAGGACGATGTGCGTGAGGTGCGGGCCGGGCTGGAATGCGGCATCAAGATCGCCGGATTTGACGATGTGAAGCTTGAGGATGTCCTTGAGGCATTTGAAGTCGTGCAGGTCAAGCGGGATTCACTGTAAGTCAGAGGTCAGAAGACGGAAGATAACAGAAGGACGGCGTTCAGATCCGGAGTTTTTTGAACAATTGTAACCTTTTCCGGATTTTATGCTTCGACTTTGCAGGCGTCTGGCCGGCGTTATCTTTATCTCTTGTGTGCATCGATATAACATGACGGAATCAAGACGACAACTTAAAATCGCGCGGGTAATTCGGGATTCGGTCAGCCATACGATCCAGAATCGACTCAGCGATCCGCGCATCACGGGGCTGGTGAGCGTCACGGAGGTGACGGTGTCGCCGGACACGAAAAACGCCACGGTGTATCTCAGTATTTTCGGCGTTGACGAGAAGGCGGGCAAGTTGACCTTTGCCGCGATTCAGCACGCGGCCGGTCCCATACAGGCGGCGCTCGGGCGCGACCTGACCGGGCGAGTCTGTCCGCATTTGCGGTTCGAGCTGGACACGAAAATGAAAAACACGCTCCGGACACTGGAACTGATCGACCGGGCGCGACAGGAATACGAGCCTGCAGACAGCGGCTCGACAAATGACTTATCCGAGCCAGACGCCCCGGATGAGGATGAACAGCAAGGCCCTTAATCGGAAAAGGTCACGGCTATGAAAAACAGTAAAGACTACAGCCCGAAAATTGAAAAACTGTTCAAGGCGCTGCAAAAAAAAGCGGCGCCGGCCTCGCCGCCACGCTACAGCGATCCGGTCGAGGCAATCGTTTATGCCTTTGTCAGCGCCTTTACGACCGAGTCCAACGCCGGTAAGATCTGCCGACGCATTCGCGATCATTTTGTGGATATGAATGATCTGCGTGTGTCGCGTCAGGAAGAGATACTGGAGGTCTTCGGCGACGCCTCGGAAGCGGCCTCGGCCTCGGCGCAGGCACTGATCAAAACCCTGAATGCCGTTTTTGAAAAATATGACAAGGTAAATCTGCTGTCGCTGACGTCCGAAGGGAAACGTCAGGCGCGAAAAGAACTGGACGAGATCGCCGGCATGACGCCGTTTGTCGCGGCCTATACGTTTTTGACGGCGCTGAGCGGTCATGCGATCCCGCTGACCGATCAAATGGCGGCGTATCTTCGAGAGCATGAGTTGGTGCATCCGGATGCGACGATTCAGGAGATTGAAAGTTTTCTCGAACGCCACATCAGCGCCGCGGACGCCTATACATTTTACGCACTGCTGCGCGCCGAGACCGAAGGCGGCCTCAAGCCCGCCCGCGCCAAAACCGCATCCAGGTCAAAGGCAAAATACGCCAAAAAGAAAAAAACAACCAAGAAAAAAACACCGAAAAAGTAACGTACGTTGGTATTTAGTATAAAGGAAGCAAGACATTGTCTGAAAACGTATTGAAACTGGGCATTCCCAAGGGAAGCCTTCAGAACGCCACATTTGAATTGTTTGAAAAAGCCGGCTTTAACATCAGCGGCTATGAGCGCAGTTACTTCCCGCGGATCGACGACCCGCAGATTCAGTTGATTATGCTTCGCGCTCAGGAGATGAGCCGATACGTGGAAGAAGGCGTACTGGACGCCGGATTTACCGGGCACGACTGGATTATTGAGAACGCCTCGGATGTGCACGAGGTGTGCGAGCTGCGGTACAGCAAGGCCACGTCCAATCCGGCGCGGTGGGTGCTGGCCGTGCCGAACGAATCGTCCGCCCAGAAACCCGAAGATCTGGCCGGGGGCATCATCGCCACCGAACTGGTCAGCGCCACGCGCCGTTACTTTGAACAGAAGAAGATCAACGTCAAAGTCGAATTCAGTTGGGGCGCAACGGAAGTCAAGGCGCGACTGGTCAACGGCATCGTGGAATTGACTGAGACCGGCTCTTCACTGCGGGCGAATAATCTTCGGATCATCGACACGATTCTCGAATCCACAACGCGTTTCATTGCCTGCCGCAAGGCCTGGCAGGATGAGTTTAAGCGGCATAAGATTGAAAACATTGCCATTCTGCTCAATGCCGCGATTGATGCGCGGACGCTGGTGGGGCTGAAGCTCAATGTGCAAAAACAGAACCTGCCGGCGATTCTTGACATCCTGCCGTCGGAAAAAAGCCCGACGGTCTCGCCGCTGGCCGATTCGGAGTACGTCGCGATTGAGATTCTGGTCGAAGAGCGCATTGAGCGCGAGTTGATTCCGCAGTTGAAACGCGCCGGGGCATCGGGGATTTTTACGTATCCCTTGAATAAGGTGATTCATTAGGACAGAGGTCAGAGGTCGGAAAATCGAGAGAGAGAATATACCAATCAAACGAGACATACCATACGTTTACTAAGGGTAGATTATGGCTGGACATTCACATTGGGCGGGAATCAAACACAAAAAGGCCGCCAACGACGCCAAACGCGGGAAATTGTGGAGCAAGATTGCACGGATGATCATCGTTGCGGCCAAAGCCGGCGGCGGCGACCCGGCGGCCAATCTGACGCTGCGCTACGCCATCGATAAGGCCAAGGCCGCCAATATGCCCAAAGATACCATTGAAAAGGCCATCAAAAAGGGAACCGGCGAACTGGGCGGCGTGACGTATGAAGAGGTGCTGTACGAAGGGTACGCCCCCGGCGGCGTGGCCATTATGGTCGAGGGATTGACCGACAACCGGACCCGTACAGCGCCGGAAATCCGGAAAATTTTCGAGCGGCGCGGCGGCTCACTCGGCGCGACCGGCTGTGTCAGTTGGATGTTCAAAAAACGCGGCGTTATTACCCTCAAGACCGACGATGTCGATGAGGAGACGCTGATGGACATCGCCCTGAACAGCGGCGCCGACGACATCGAAAATACTGGCGAACTTTACGAGGTGACCTGCGCGCCAAGCGCCTATGACGACCTGAAGGCGGCGCTGGAGGACAAACAAATCCCCCTGAACAGCGCGGAGCTGTCGATGGTGCCCGAAAATACCGTCGCGGTTGACGATCCGGAAATCGCCCAGCGAATCTTGGCGCTGATGGAGGATTTTGAAGACCACGATGACGTGCAGGAAGTCTATGCCAATTTCGATATTCCCGACGAGATCCTGCAAAAAATGGCATAACCAATGCCCCGGCCGACGGATCTTGTGCTGAGTTCAGACCTCTTTCGAACGCGCTGCCTGTTTTTGCTGTTCGACGAGCCGCTGCCGCACCTCGCTCAAGAATGCATCGTAACGTCCACTTTTGAAATCGGGAAAGGTAAACGGAAAGGTCTGCCATGTCCCGCGGACATAGGTCATGGTCACCTCGGCGTACATTCGGTCGCCGATATAGACCCGATGGGCAAAATTCTTGGTCGAGGCCAGCACCAGCTTGCTCGGCTCAATCAGGCCGGGATCGAAATTGACCGGTCGCGGCCACGGACGGGCCAATGTGTCGGCCAAGCGGCGTTCCAGACAGTTGGTGGTGTGCTTGACGGCGGCCAAGCGGCCGGGATCGATCAACGCCTCAAAGGCGACAAACTGACGCAAAATCCGCGGGCCGGCCTGCTCGGCATAGTAAGCGGTCATATCAAACGGCCAGATATCGCTGATGCGGTCAGCCGTCCCCAACGCCGCAATCAAACATTCCCGCGCAGCATCCAGCGCCGCGGCATCACAGGCCAGTATGCCGCAAATCAGCTTGACCGGTTTTGGCTCCGGCAATTCCCACATCGTTTCGATCCCCAAAAACATCTGTTTTTATCGAGTGTATCATATCCAAGCAAAACGGTCTAATCCGAAATTCGGATGCGGCTGTCCGTTTTGATGTGTTTTGGTTTTCGTACATCTTTATTGCGAGCAATTGGCTAAAAGTCCTTGACAGAACAGGGCTTTTGGCTTTACTACGGGTATCGGAATGAGTAGAATGTGGTCGAAAATGACGAAATCAATGACAGATTCCTTGAGGGAATAGAGGATAGACTATGATTGTGGATTGCCATACGCATCTGCATTGCCCCGAGCGGGGCCTGCTGACCGAGGAGCATCGGCGTATCTGCAACGGCGTGGATGCCTGTTTTGTTCTGGCCGGGGCCGGAAACCAGCGCGATCAGTTCAATGCCGAGCTGGAAACGTACCTTCGTCAGATGCCCAGGACATATGGGTTTGTCTCTGTCAATCCGCTGAACGACGAGATTTCAGCCAAGCGGCTCAAAACGCTGAAAAATCACGACCGGACGGCGGGGGTGGTCTTGTACTGCGCCGAAGAGCATTTTCACCCGTCGCACAGCCGGGCGCTGCAGCTATATGAGGCGGCCGAACAGGCAGGGCTGATTGTGTATTTTCATAATTGTCCGCCGTTCTCACCGACGGCGGTGATGGACTATGCCCAGCCGTGGCTGCTGGATGAGGTGGCCAGGCGGTTTCCCGGACTGCGAATGATTATCGGACGAATGGGGCTGCCGTTTCATCATCAAACCCTGTGCCTGCTGGGCAAGCATGAGAATGTGTTTGCCGACCTGACGATTCACCCGCAGAAAATCTGGCAAGTCTATAATCTGGTGATGGGGGCGTATGAGGCGGGCGTGATGGATAAGCTGCTGTTCGGCAGCGGGTTTCCGTATGCCGAGCCGGGCCACTGCATTGAGACGCTGCTGGGGTTTAACAAAATGCTGGCCGATACCCATCTGCCGCAGGTGCCGCGCGAAAAAATGCGAAGTGTCGTGGAGCGCGACAGCCTGACGGTATTGGGGATTAAATAAAAAATCAAAATTGTACCAGCAGCGGCGCGCCTTTTATACTGCGTTTTGATTTTTTAGCGGCGGGTTTCGGTATTGGATTTGACGTTTTAAGTTGATTTGCGGAGCAACTCAGATGTCACAACAGCGATGGTCAAGCCGTTTGGGGATCATTCTGGCGGTGGCCGGAAGTGCGGTGGGTCTGGGTAATTTTCTGCGTTTTCCGGGGGTTGCCGCCGACAACGGGGGCGGCGCGTTCATGATCCCCTATTTTGTGTCGTTCTTTCTGCTGGGACTGCCGCTGATGTGGATCGAGTGGACGATCGGCCGTTTCGGCGGGGGGTTCGGCCACAGCACCGCACCGGGCGTGTTTCACACGATGTGGCAGAAAAACCGTTTCGTCAAATACTTCGGCGTCATCGGCATCTTCGGCCCGGTTGTCATTTTTTCCTATTATACCTATATCGAATCGTGGCTGTTGGGCTACAGCGTGTTTGCTCTCACCGGGAAATACGCCGGATGCGGCGATTCCGGCGCAATGGCGGAATTTCTGCGGGGCTATCAGGGGTTGACCCACAATGAGCATTTCAGCGGTCTGGGGACGGCGTATCTGTTTTTTATGATTACCTTTGCCATCAATGTCATTGTGGTGGGATTCGGCATCAGCCGGGGCATCGAGCGGTTCTGCAAGTGGGCACTGCCGCTCTTGCTGGTCATTGCAGTGATCCTTGTGGTGCGGGTGCTGACGCTGGGGGCGCCCGATCCGGCGCTGCCGGAGAACAATGTGGCCAACGGGTTGGGGTTTTTGTGGAATCCCGACTGGCAGGCACTGCGTGAGCCGCATGTGTGGCTGGCCGCGGCCGGACAGATTTTCTTTACGCTCAGCGTGGGGTTCGGCGTGATTTTAACGTATGCCAGTTATCTGCGGCGCAACGATGATGTGGCGCTGTCGGGACTGACGGCGGCGGCGACCAACGAGATGACCGAAGTGGTGCTCGGCGGCAGTCTCGTGATTCCGGCGGCGTTTGCCTTTGTCGGAGCCGCCGGCATTGAAACCATTGCCCGGCAGGGAATTTTTGATATCGGGTTCATTACCATGCCGCTGGTGCTGGGAAAAATGGCGTACGGCCAGGTGTTCGGCTTTTTGTGGTTCTTTTTGCTGTTTGTTGCCGGTGTGACCAGCTCCATTTC
Source organism: Anaerohalosphaeraceae bacterium (assembly GCA_050309605.1). Classification (GTDB taxonomy): domain Bacteria; phylum Planctomycetota; class Phycisphaerae; order Sedimentisphaerales; family Anaerohalosphaeraceae; genus T3Sed10-213. Next base: position 9,851 of record JBNRMN010000074.1, on the reverse strand, counting down.
GCTGGCGCAGCCGGCCATCGCGTTTTTGGAAGACGAATTCAATCTGTCGCGGCGCGAAGCGGCGGTGCTGTTTGCGGTGATTACTTTTTTGCTGTGTCAGCCGGTGATTTTCTTTTACGGCAACGGGGTTCTGGGCGAGATGGATTTCTGGGGGACGACGGTGTGTCTTGTTGTGTTCGCCACCGTCGAGGTGATTTTGTTTGCCTGGGTCTTCGGCATCGACCGCGCCTGGACGGAGCTGCACGCCGGATCGGATATTCGCATTCCGAGTATTTATCGTTTGATCATTAAATATATCACGCCGCTGATGCTGCTGACCATTCTGGCGTCGTGGATCTGGACGGACTGGCGAAGGCATCTTTTCCTCGAAGATATTCCGCCCGCCGATAAGCCGATCATTTTGCTGACTCGCGTGGGACTGGCGGGGCTGTTCATCTTTTTGCTGCTGATGGTGCGTTTTGTCTGGCGGCGACGCCCCGCAGCAGCCGCGCAGGAGATCGACCCATGAGACTTGACGGATGGATTTTTATGCTCTTAAGCTGGGCGGTGATTCTGGGCCTGTTCGGCTACTCGATGTATCGCACGTTATCCGGAAAACCTCCCGGCCAGTCGTCGAACAACCCAGATGACGCCTGACGATTGCCGTGTTTATATGGCATCTTCTATGGCGTCTGTCAGATTCGACAGCAACTCCCATTCGGTTTTAATATGCGCGATCATTTTTTCCCATGGCGACTCGTCTTTCTGGTGCTGAGCATAGCTTTTCTCAGTCAGCCGTCGATATACCGTCAGCAGTTTGGTAATACAGTTATCGAGTGAAAACGCTTCGGCGGTCTGTCGTGCCTGAGCGGCAAATTCACTTTTCTGTTCCGGCAAGAGGCTGACATATTGCTCCAGTGCCCGCGCAAATGAGAGGCAGTTTTCATCGCTGAGCAGATAACCGTTAACGCCGTCTTGCACCACCTCGCCAACGCCCGGGGCATCGAGGGCAACCACCGGCACGCCGCAGGCCATGGCCTCGGCCAGTACCAGGCCCTGCGTTTCGCTCTTGGAAGAAAACGCAAACACATCCATGGCGTGATAGGCCTCGGCCAACTGCTGACCTTTGAGTTTTCCGACCCAATGGATGCGATCCTGCACATGTAGCCGGTCAAAAATCTCTTTCATCGCGCGCTCCGACGGGCCGTATCCAACGACGACAAAGCGGGCGCGCGGGGTCTGCTGCAAGAAGGCGCCGACAGACTCACAAAGAAATGCAAGATTTTTTTCGGGCGCCAGCCGTCCGACATGACCGACGACCGGCACATCCGGTGCAATCGTGTGCCGCTGCCGAAAGATACGCCCGTCGCCGGCGGCAAACCGATGGACATCGATTCCGGTGGGTATCACTTCAATGGGTCTGTTGACACCCCGCCGGCGGAGAATATCGGCAATGGCGGCACTGGGTGCAATGACCGTATCGGTCATATTGGCGTAGCCGGTGGACAAGCGAACCACAAACTGTTTGAGTTTCTCATGCCCCACCGGCACATAATGGGTGTATTGCTCAAACATCGTATGTTGGGTGTACACGAGGGGCAAATCGTACTTTTTGGCGACGCGCACGGCGGTACTTCCGACCAAAAACGGGTGGTGAGAGTGTACAATGTCCGGTTTAAATTTATCCAGCCGGCGATGCAAAAAGCCGTGGATCGGCACAATCACGGAAAAATCGCTGCCGTTGAAATGCTGAATGGCGGGAAGACGAATGACGTCGGCCTCATCATCCGCTGCCTGCTCATACTCGGGGGCAACGACAATGACGCGATGGCCGTGTTTTTTCAGTTCGGCTGTGCATGCCGAGACGGAATTGGCCACGCCGCCAACATGCGGCAGATACGTATTGGTCATCATCAAAATATTCATTGGGAGATGCTGAATTATATCGTTTCAGGTCTTTTTTGTTATTTTTGGCTGTTCGCCTGTTCTATTATAACGTCCCGTGCTTAAGGGGGCTACTGACTTTCTGTTTCACGACCGCTGTTGTCGTGTGCAGTTACTATTTCGGAAAAATTTTGACAAAAAATGGATGACGCCGGTTTTATTCACGGCCTCAAAGTCTGATAAGAACATCATGCCGACTTATTTTTAGTATGGTTTGTAATGTCTGTAGCGATTGTAACAGAGCAGGAGGTCGTTTGTCTGTATTCTTCACTGAAATCCTCCGCTGTAAACAAGGTAAGATCTTGCTTTCGGGCGGTGTTTTTGTTATGATCAGCCTGTTGATTGAATTGCTTTTCTCAAAGGGGGCATCGTTCTTAAAAGACGCATCGTATGGGCACATCGTGTGTTCCCACGAAAGCCGCGTCCGCCCTGTTGATGAATCATGTATGTTGCAACAAATAATCAAACGAAGTATGACACAAACACTGTTTAACGGGAGAACAACGATGAAAAAGATGGCTGTGGTTTTGATGACGGTGGCGGCACTGACGGCGGCGGCACATGCGAGTCTGATGATTCAGGTTCAGCCGGAAGGCGACGGCCAGAGCGAAAGAGCGCGTTACGGCTTTGCCTATGGCTGGGAAGACTTAGGATTCAAAGTGGGTGCCAATCCCAACTGGGCCGGTCATTGGTACGAAAGCTCTTGGGCCAACGGCGAACAGAGCACGGTATTTATGCAGATCTCATTGTCGGACATTCCCGCCGGCGTCGAGATCCAGCAGGCCCATCTTTACCTGCATATCACTGAAGTATCCGGCAACGGCAGTGAATTAAAACACCGCAACAATTCATCAACCGCCACCGGGCTGGCCAGTCAGCAATTGGCCGGTGATGTCACAGTGGCAACGCTTAAAGATATTCCGACCGGCTGGCTGAGTATTGACGTGACCGACTCTATCCAAGCCGACCTGAACAACGGTCATGATTGGGCCGTGTTCAGCTTTCCTTCCAAAAGCAACAGCAGCCTGAAATTTTCCAGCGCTGAAACCGCCAACGGCGCCTATCTGGCGGTGGTGATTCCGGAGCCGGCGACAATGGGAATGCTCGGATTCGGTTCGCTGTTTCTGCTGCGGCGCAGAAAATAAGTGCGCCTCGATTCATTTGTCGATAAAACCATCACAGCCGTTGGATTGTTCCAACGGCTTTTTTTGTCTTCAGGCCGCCGGAAAGCCGGTTGATTTTTTCTGCCGGATTCGCTATGCTAAGTCGAGTCGGCGCTGTGTCGGCGGTGCGCGACAGGGATGGTTTGCGGAGAACGGCAATGGATTATCTTGATGAGTCGCAGATTTTTCTGTTTTTGATTCAGTTTCTGGTCTTGCTGGGCTTGGCGCGGGGGCTGGGAGAACTGTTCAACCGATGGCATCAACCGTCGATTACCGCCGAGATTTTGGTGGGCGTTTTGCTGGGGCCGACGCTGCTGGGGCGCGTCTGGCCGGGACTGCACGGGACGCTGTTTCCCGCCGATCCGGCCCAGTGGAATATGCTTGAAACGGTCGCCTGGTTCGGCATTCTGTTCTTTCTGCTCAAAATCGGCATCGAGATGGATATTTCCAGCGCTTGGCGTCAGCGCGGCGATGCGTTGATTATTTCACTGTCCGATGTGATCCTTCCGATGATTATCGCATTTGTGCCGTGTCTGTTCCTGGCGGAGCGATATATGGGCGACACGGGCGGACCGGTGATGTTCGGGCTGTTTATCGCGACGGTCTCGACGATCAGCGCGCTGCCGATGACAGCGCGGGTCTTGCAGGATTTGCGGCTGTACCGCACCGATCTGGGGTTTTTGATTATGTGCGCGCTGTCGCTCAACGACATCCTCGGCTGGGTGATTTTTACGCTGATTTTGGGCTTTATGGCCCAGGCGGGACTGACGGTGCTGGCGGTCGCGGGCATTCTGGTCGGCACGGTGGTCTTTACACTGGCCGCTTTGACGGCCGGACGAAGCGTCTGCAACAACGCGCTGGTTTGGATGCGAAAAAAACGTCTTCCCGAAACGGGGTCATCGCTGACGTTTGTCTGCCTGGTCGGCTTTTTGTGCGGTGCGATCACACTGAAGATCGGCATTCACGCGCTGTTCGGGTTTTTTATCGCCGGAATGATGGTTGGGGAGTGCTCGGCCCTGTCTGAGAAAACGCGAAACGTGATTTCGCAGATGGTGCACGCGATTTTTATTCCGGTATTCTTTGCAAGCATCGGGCTGAAGGTGGATTTTCTGGCCGAATTCGACTGGCTGCTGGTGACGTTTATTTTTCTGATTGGTCTGGGCGGACGGTTTCTCGGCGCGTGGGTCGGCACGCGGCTGACGGCTCAATCGAAGGCCAATCGTCTGCTGATTTCGATTGCCCATACACCCGGCGGCGAGATGCAGATTGTCGTCGGGATGCTGGCGCTGGAATACGGGCTGATTACCGAGCCGGTGTTTGTAGCGATTATTTTCAGTGCGGTCGGTTCGTCGCTGACGCTGGGGCCGTGGATGAAGTACGCCCTCAAGACCCGCCGCGAAGTACGGATTGAAGAATTTTTCCTGCGCGGCGGTGTGCTTCCGGATCTGAAAGCGACCCACCGCGACGAGGCCATCGCCGAGCTGTGCCGGACTGTGGCCGAGCAGAAACCCTCGCTCAATCACGATGAATTGGTCGAGGCGGTTCTGGCCCGTGAGCGGAAGATGAGCACGGCGGTGCTGGACGGGCTGGCCGTGCCGCACGCCCGCATTGACCAACTGCCTCGGGCGATTATCGTCTTCGGTCGCTCAAAGGGCGGCATCGACTGGAACGCCCCGGACGGCATCCCGGCGCGATACATCTATGTGGTGCTGACGCCGTCGGATGATCCGGATGTGCAGCTTCACATCCTGCGCAACATCGCTATGGCGATGAATGACGAGACCCTGCGCCGAAAACTGATGACGCCGAAAGACGCCCAGCCGCTTTGGGATGTACTGCACGAGGCGCTGATGAAAAAGATCATTCCGCGCTGAGACCGATGATGCCGACGAATCCATCCAACATCGTCCTGATTGGAATGCCGGCAGCGGGCAAGAGCACAGTCGGTGTGCTGCTGGCCAAGCAGCTGGGACTGTCGTTTCTGGATACGGATGTATTGATCCAAGCCGCCTGCGGCAGGAGCCTGCGCGACTTGATTGACGAGCGGGGGATGGACGGATTCTGTCAAATCGAACGGGAGTCTGTCGGCCGTATCAACGTCAAACGCACCGTCATCGCCACCGGCGGCAGCGTCGTTTATTATGGCGACGCGATGCGGGCATTGCAGGCCGACGGACGAATCGTCTATCTGCAATTGCCGCTGGATGAGCTGAAACGGCGGCTGGATGACTTGAATGCACGCGGCGTTGTCCTCGAACCCGGTCAACCCCTTGAAAGTCTTTATGAAAAACGGATTCCGCTGTATGAACGCTGGGCGGAGGTCACCGTCCCGCTGTCCGGACTGAATCACGATCAGGCGGTCGATGCCCTCATCGCGGCTCTGAACAAGGCAAGGCAATGAGTCAGCCAACGTCCATCCTGATCCTGCACAATACCTTCGGCCGGGCGGGCGATGCCCTGTATGACAGTCGCGCCGGGGTGATGGGTCAGGTGCGCGCCGTTGAGGCGGCCTGCCGGTCGCTGGGCTATTCGTACCATACGCAAGCGATTGACGATTTGCGGCATTTGACGCGCGTCCTGACAACCGGCGGCCGGGGATTGATTTTTAATCTGATTGAAGAATTTACAAGCGATCTACAGCAGGCGGCGCTGGTTCCGGCGGTATGCCGGGCGTTCGGCTCAAGCTGCACGGGCAATGATACCACCGCCCTGCTGCTGGCTCAAAACAAGATTCAGGCCAAGGCCCTGCTGGCCGGCTGCGGATTGCCGACGCCGGAAGGAACGGTTGTACAGCCGGGCGCCCAGCCGGATACGTCCGCCCTGCCGCCGGGAAAATACATCCTCAAGCCCGCGTTTTGCGATGCCAGTGAAGGGATCGACGTCAATTCGGTCGTGCGGCTGCCGGAGGAATCGTATCGGACACATTTGCAGGTCGCCTCGCTGCATCGGCAATTTGCCCAGCCGGTGCTGATTGAGCGGTACATTCCGGCCCGTGAGCTGAACGTGTCGGTGGTGCAATGCGATGGACAGCCCCGCGTCATGCCCCTGGCGGAGATTGATTTTTCGGCGTTTGATGCCAGTCGGCCAAAAATTGTCGATTACAGCGCCAAATGGGACGCCGAATCGTTCGCGTTTCACCATACGCCGCGTAAGATTCCCGCCGACCTGCCGCCGCGAATCGCCGACGAGGTCCGCCGATTGGCCGCAGCGGCCTGGAACGCACTGGACTGCCGTGATTATGTACGCGTGGATTTTCGACTGGACGAACAGCTCGATCCGTATATCATTGAGGTCAATCCCAATCCGGATATCGCACCGGAGGCCGGCTTTGCCGCCGCCCTGACCGCCGGCGGGATCGCCTACGAACGGTTTGTAGAAATGATGCTGGACAATGCCCAACGACGATTGATGAAATTAAATCATTGATTTCGGGGTGGTTTTTTGTTACGTACTTGTGGCAAATTCGCGTAAAAACCGGTTGGACGCCGGCGATACGTTTGTTAACGTTTTTTTTCAAATGACGACTGTCCCGCGACCGGATTCATATGTTCAATTCAAAAATTAAGTGCACAATTCGAAAAGCGGCTGCCGCCGACACGTCGGCGGTCATGGAGATTATCCGCCGGACGGCGTTTTTTCGGCCCGTCGAAGAAACAATTGCTCAGGAGGTGCTGGATCAGGCGTGTACTGCTGAGGGTAACGAGGGGTATCAATCCTATGTTGCCGAGACAGACGGGCGCGTCGGCGGCTGGGTGTGCTTCGGGGCCACACCGTGCACATTGGGAACGTTTGATGTGTATTGGATTGCCGTCGATCCGGACAGGCAGCAGGCCGGTCTCGGCTCGCGGCTGCTGGCGTTTGCTGAACGGCAAATCGCCGAACAGGCCGGGCGGCTGGTGATCATTGAAACATCCGGGCTGGAGAAGTACCGCCCGACTCGACTGTTCTATGATAAAAACGGCTATACGCTTGTTGCGTGTATTGAAGATTTTTACGCTCCGGGCGATCCGAAGCTGATTTATACCAAAGCGCTTGCTTTCGGCCAATCCGCCCGGCCGAGTCAATCGCCGTAAGTCCTTGCTTGCAATGTCGCCTCCGGGCACCTATAATCTAAGCATATCGATACTTATTGTAAAGGGATTTGATATTGAAAGCGGCGATTTTAGGATTAACCCAATCGGGCAAAAGTACTCTCGTCTCGGCCGTCAGCGGCAAAGACCCGGCGCCGACAGGCTCAACGGAAGCACACGAAGTGATGGTCTCGGTGCCCGATGAACGACTGGACTGGCTGACGCAGCTTTATCAGCCCAAAAAAACAGTACACGCGACGGTCGATTGTGTGGACTTGCCGGGGTTGTCGTTTCTGGACGATCACGGGCGGGCCGCGGCACGGCGGCAGTTGAATCAATGGCGCACGGCGGATTTATTCGTGCTGGTAGTGCGTGCGTTCGATAATCCGTCGGCGCCGGCATACCGCAACAGCGTCAATCCGCAGCGGGATTTGGATGAACTGCGTACCGAGCTGCTGCTGGCGGATCTGGAACTGGTGACCACGCGGATCGAGCGGCTTGAAAAACAAGTCCACAAGCCGAGCAAAACGCAGTCGCGCGACAAGGCCGAGCTGACGCTGCAACTGAAATTGCAGGACGCCATCGAGTCCGAAAAGCCCATCCGAAGCGTCATTGAGCAGACCGAAGGACCGGAAATGGAGATCGTGCGAGCGCTGAATTTTCTGACGCTCAAGCCGATGATGGTCGTCGTCAATACGGATGAAAACGAGCCGGACAAGACATTTGATTTCGGTCCGTCGGCTCAGGGGATGGAAACCATTTCATTGTGCGCAACACTCGAAAGCGAACTGGCGGCGCTGGATGCCGAGAGCCGCAGCGAATTTATGAAGGACATGGGCCTGACCGAGCCGGCGGCGTGGAAGTTTGTCCAGTCCTGCTATCGGACGCTGGGACTGATCAGCTTTTTGACCGTGGGCAAGGACGAGGTGCGGGCCTGGCCGATTGAAAAGGGCACCAGCGCTCACGACGCCGCCGGCAAAGTGCACTCGGACATTAAACGCGGCTTTATCCGGGCCGAGACCATGGCCTGCGACGATCTGCGGCAACTCGGCGATGAAAAAGCGGTCAAGGCCGCCGGTAAAATGCGGCTCGAAGGCAAAAGCTACATCGTGCAGGACGGCGACATCATCAATTTCCGGTTTAATGTGTAACCAGCGAAAAATTCTTATTTTGGGGGTGACCGCCTCCGGCAAGGGGGCACTGGGCTTTGAACTGGCCCGACGGCTCAAGGGTGAAATCATCAGCGTCGATTCAATGAAGGTGTATCGACGGATGGATATCGGCACGGCCAAACCGCCGCCGGAAAAACGCCGACAGATTCGACATCATCTGATCGATGTGGTCGAGCCGAGTGAGGCGTTTAGCGTGGATCGTTTTCTTGAGCTGGCCGAGGCCGCAACACAGCACATTCAGGCCGCCGGTCGGCAGGTCGTGGCCGTCGGCGGGACGGCGATGTATATCAAGGCCCTGTTGTACGGGCTGTTTGAAGGCCCGGCCTCGGATCCGGCGATTCGGCGGCGGCTGAACGACTACATCGACCGGCACGGCGCGGCGGCGCTGCACGAGCGGCTCCGACAGATTGACCCGCAGGCCGCCGACAGGATTCACCCGAATGACCGGCGACGCATCATCCGCGCCCTGGAGGTGTTCGAACTGGCCGGACAGCCCATCAGCACCCTGCAAAAACAATGGGCGCAGCAAGCCGACGACAACTGGTTTGTCATCGGGCTGCGTCGGCCCAAAGCGATCGAAAGCGGCCGCATCAATCAGCGCGTCAGGCGAATGATCGAAGAAGGGCTGCTGGATGAGGTCAAGGCGCTGCTGGCCGAGCCGAACCCCATGAGTAAACAGGCCCGCGCCGCCATCGGATACGCTGAAATCATCGCCTGTCTGGATGGAAAATATTCGCTTGAAGACGCTGTTGAGCAGATCAAGATCAATACCCGCAAACTGGCCAAGGCCCAGCGCACCTGGTTCAAGACCTTTCGCAATGTCCACTGGATCGACATCACCGAAACCGACACCCTCGAAACCGTTACCCAATCGGCTATCCAGAGGCTCAGAACATTTTAGATGCTGTTGCAAATTAGATTTTCAGTATTGCCACCTTGTGTAAGTACTTTATAGACCTTTCTTTAAGCAACGACAGTTCCAATTTCATATACGGGTGCTTATTGATTTTTTGTAACCGTTCACCGGTTTTTTTCAGTTCGACCCTTTCGTTTAGGAAAGTCAATGACCGTCCGCCCCTTCGGGGCGGCACCAACGCGCACACCAACGCGCACAACAGCGCGGCGCAACAGCGCGGCAGCGCAAGCTGCCCGATACGGGATACGGATAGATGGGGCGTTTTTCCAAGACGCCACATGATCCGGCGGCTCGCGCCGCTCGGCTATTGTAAACCCTCCCCCTGTCAAGGGGGAGTACCCCGAAGGGGGGAGGGGGTAAAAAACAAGAACAATTCGACTCGGCCTGAAGGGTCAAAAATGCCCTGAAAGGGCAATGATACCTTAGCCCAGCACAACGGGCTGGGTCATGAGGTCGCTGGTCGCCGGTCGCCCTGTAAGGGCAATATAGGCTGCTCTTTCAGAGCGTCGAGGCGTATGGCGTGTGGCCGATCTAACCCAGGGCGTTGCCCTGGGCTGGGATATGCCGCCCCTTCGGGGCGGCACCAACGCGACACACCAGCGCGGCG
>JBNRMN010000073.1:0-78239 GCA_050309605.1 Anaerohalosphaeraceae bacterium | reverse complement strand
CGCCGGAATACCCCAGCAGCGCAACCTTCGCCCCGACAGCCGGCTGAGCCACGCGAACCGCGTCGAAGGTCACCGCCGTCTCCGGCCGTCCCATCACAATGGCGTACAGGGTCTTGCCGTCTTTGGATACCGTGTAGCGGACATCTTGAGCGGACATCGGCAGCCCGCGCCCTTCGTTGAATCCCTGGCCTTGAAGAGGTGCTGTTTCTTTGATGGCCGGGCCTTCGCCGAAGACCTCCCACGGTCGAGTGGCAACAATGCCTTCACGATTAATGACCATCCAGTCGCGGATGCCATAAAGGGTTTTTTCTGCTTCTGAATCGAATGTGCCGTCGCCCCGAAGCGGGACACTCAGCAGGAGGTTGCCGTTCTTGCTGACGATGTCGGCCAGCATGTGGATCACGATTTGCGCGCTCTTATAGTGACGGCGTTCATAGATCGAGCGGTTGTAATGCCAACTGCCCAGGCAGGTACACGTCTGCCAGGGATACGGCTCAATGCGATCGCTGAAACCTTTTTCGATATCCCAGACCATAGTCCGCCGCTGTTCGGGGCTGAGTATCTTGTTGTTCATCACGGCCCGAAGCTGGCCGTTGTTCCATTTCATACTGCTGTTGTAAAAATGGGCGGCAATTTTGAAGCCGGCGTCATTAAACGGATGAAACGGCAGAATCGTATCGTCAAAATAAATCAGGTCGGGCTTGTATTTATTGAGCAAATCGAGCGTGCGGTTATAAAACTTTTCACAGTAGGCCAAACGAGGCAGATTCTCGGTTTGCGTCCAGTGCCAGTGGCGGTGGATATCTCCCAAATCATTCGGGCGGGTGATGCGCGGCTGATTTTGGGCGTACAGATCCTGCGGGTCCAGCCCTTCCCACCACGTGCCTTTGCCGTCTTCTTTGGTCAGGTTGCCATCGTAAGGTACACCGGCCAGCGGCCCCTGCCGGTCGGCGTCCCGCGCAGTTTCATACCAGATTGATGCATGGGACGCATGAGAGCTGACGCCGAAGGGAAGGCCATATGTGCGGGCCGCTTCTGCCCAGCCGGCAATAATATTTTTCTTCGGGCCGACCGCGACGGAATTCCACGGCTGATAGGTGCTGTCCCAATAGTCAAAATTATCGTGGTGATTGGCCATTGCGACAAAGTACTGTGCGCCAACTTCTTTATAAAATCGGACCAGCTTGTCCGGATCCCAGTTTTCGGCCTTCCATTCGTGGATGACATCTTTGAAGCCAAACGCCGAGGGATGGCCGTAGTTGGCCACATGGAAGTTGTATTGGCCATGGCCCTGAAAGTACATATGTCGGGCATACCAATCACCCTGTTCGGGCTGGCACTGCGGCCCCCAGTGCGCCCAGATGCCGAATTTGGCGTCGCGATACCATTCCGGGGTTTCGTATTGCGCCAGCGACTCCCACGTCGGCTCGAACTTGCCCGTCTGCATCGGCTCGGCCGCGTCGCTGATGCGGTGGACAAACTCCGGCATCGACGTCCAGTCCCCCGCTCCGTGCGGAGCAACCGCGGCAAATACGATCACACTCCAAATCGACAGCATCGGACTTCGCATCATTTGACTCCGCTGCAAAAATTCTCTCTCACACATCACGGCGGCGTAATCTCACCGTTCACATCCCACAAATCTTCCCAGCTTTGATTGTCTTTCCAGAGAAAGACTTGCCCCTTGATGAGCCGACAATTTTTATCGATCGCGGCTATGGCCTGCATATCGTCATCGGTTAAAGGGTCGCCGACTGCGGCGCGCAGGTTATCCTGATAATGATTGACGGAAAACGGAATCGGAATCTGCCCGCGCCGTATCGCCCACTTGATGCAGACAGCAGCGGGCGATATTCCCATACGTTTGGCAATCGCAACAATGACCGGATCGGTCAGCGGATCGGTGTCTTCCGGCGTACGGTCGCGCGCCGGCCGGCCCGGCGAACCGAGCGGACAGTACCCGATAGGTTGAATATCATGGTCAACGCAAAACCCAAACAGCTCCGGCTGCTGAAAATGCGGATGCAGTTCCATTTCGTTGCAGGCGGGTTTGATCTTTGCGTCACGCAGCAGCAGCTTGAGCTTCGGAACCGTCATATTGGAGGTTCCGATATGACGGACAAGACCCAACTCGACGAGCTGCTCCATTTGCCGCCACGTCTTCATATAATCGGCGTGGATATACGGACGCGCGTCGGGACTGCGGGAAGAAACATCGCACTTGGGCGGGTGATAATTCGGAAACGGCCAATGCACCAGATACAAATCGAAGTAATCCAACTGCAAATCCGTCAGGGACTGCCTGCAGGCATCCACCACCCTGTCGTGCATATCATTCCAGACTTTGGACGTAACCCACAGGTTTTCACGTTTGACCCGTCCGGATCGCAGCAACTCATCCAGCACACCGCCGATCTCTTTTTCATTGCCATAGACCGAAGCGCAGTCAATATGGCGATACCCCGCATTGATTGCCCCCCGCACCATCTGAGCCACTGCCTCGGCCGAAACCGAATCGGAGCCGAAGGTTCCCAGGCCGATGGCCGGGACTTGTGCACCTGAAGCGAGTACACGGCACGGTACATTTTGGATATCAATTTTCTTGAATACATCAGAGACGTGACGCATAACAACCTTCCCCAAGACTGAACCAGCAAGATGCGATAAAAGCCTTGTTTATAACATTGCCAGATTTTATCTTCATTTTCATTATAATTTTCATTATAATGGTCAAGATACATTGAGGAATGACACATTTTGTCTTTTACAGGCCAAATATTGATTTTTTTTGAGGCTTATGAACGATAAACAGCAACCCCATTTCTTTTCGACACAGGTTGTCCAGGCCAAACGCTTTTATATCCAGACGACAACGGCAAAGGATGTTCGGCTCAACGTCATATGCGGCGGATGTGAGGACACCGCTGAGAACTATTGTATCAAACGAAAGACTTTTCCCTATTATTGTATCGAATTTGTTGCAGAAGGAAAAGGGACAGCCTGCCTTGCCAGCCGCACCTTCAAATTAGTGCCGGGAACTGTATTTTTTTACGGACCCGGAATTCCACAACACATCCACTCCGCTGCCGGGACCCGGATGGTCAAATACTTCGTCGATTTTAGAGGTCACCACGCCGGACAGGCCCTGCAAAAATATGACACACCGCCTGGAAGTGCACTGCATACCAGCCGGCCGGATGAATTAAGACGGATTTGGGATGAACTAATCAAGCACGGCCTCTCAAACAGCCGTTTTAGGTCTGATCTCTGCGCAACGCTGTTGGAATATCTCATGCTGATCATCGCAGAAACCGCGTCCACAGAAAATGCAAGAATCAATCAGGCCTTTGTCAATTACCAGCGATGCCGACAATCTATTCGAGACCATTTTATGACATTAAATTCACTCGAAGCGATTGCCGAAATCTGCAATAATAACCCCGCTTACCTATGCCGTTTATTTAAAAAATACGACACCCAAAGTCCTTATAAATACCTTTGCCAGCTCAAAATGGCCTATGCCGCCGAACGGCTTGAGGATCCCAAGTTGCTCGTCAAAGAAATCGCCTATGAACTGGGCTTTGACGATCCGTCTCATTTCACCCGACTGTTCACAAAGGTATTCGGTATTCCACCTCAAACATTTAAGGAATTGCGATAGCGTTTTGGCTGCGGCGGTGGACAACATAAAGGGCGGCCGAAAGACAGTCCGCAAACGCAGGAACTTCAAAACACAAACAGATCCCCATCACACCGATCAATTTATGCACCCCAAGCATCAAACGCATCTTATTGTACTCCCTTTTCAAATGACAATGCAATAGGTACCATTCCTGGTTTTGTAGATTTTTATTATTTTGTTTATCTTGTTCTTTACTCCAGATTGTTATTTCTCTCCGCTTTACCGAATCAGTGAGGATGTGGTTTTTGAAACGAGAACTGGAAAAATCATTAACAAGAAAACTGAAAAATAAGACTTGCGCGACTGGCGGTGTTATGATAAAATCCATCCGTCAAATACCGGCGGACCCCCGGAAAAAAGGTTCCATACGGCAACAAAAAAGGTGTTTATCGCAGACGACCCTTGTAAAGAAAGGCTGCGAGAAAGACACTTGCAGGAAGTCAGATAAAGTCTTATGAGAAAAAAGACTTATACACTTAGGCGCTCGTAGCTCAGCCGGATAGAGCAACGGATTTCTAATCCGTAGGTCAGGGGTTCGAATCCCTTCGGGCGCGTTTCGTTAAAGGCATTCATATAAAGGGCTTACAATTCTACACTACTCAACAGGGGTTTCTGTTTTTTCGTTTTCCGGCGCTTTTTCCGTCTTGTTTGACCAAAAAGAAAGAGACGCCGCCTGATCGTAGATACCATCTCCGACCTGCGTATAATACCGCTGGGTCGTCGATATGTCGCTGTGTCCGCTCCACTGCATCACGGCGTGAATTGGGTATCGCTCCGCCCAATCGGTAATGCAACTCTTGCGCAGGCTATGCAAGGGCTTCAGCCACTTCGTCAGTCCCGCCCGCTTTATCGTTCCGACAATGCCCCTGTCGATGTTCTGGGGGTTCGTTTCAGGGCAAACCCTGACTTGACCTTCTGGGGCATCCTGAAAACACTCTAAAAGAATCTGAGCAAGCTCAGGACACAAAGGAATGGTGCGGCTCTCCTTGTCTTTAGGTTTCCAATGGTTTTTTCCGCAAATGTAAATCCGGCCTTTGTCAAAGTTTACGTCTTGCCATTCAAGATAATAGGCTTCCATCCGGCGTAGTCCAGCCAGGCGACAAAGGGCAATCATCGCCTTAAAGTTCGACGTGGCGTGTTCCATTAGGGCGTTAAACTCTTTCATTGTGATATAGTGCCATTGTGTCGATGTTTTGACCTGCCCCGACAGAGCCTCAAACGGATTGTTAACCAATGCGCCCATAATCTTTTTGCCGTAGTTAAATATCGCCTTGGCGTTGCGGATATGCAGGGTTACCGATGTCCCGTTAACGTCCCTGCGACTCTGCGTTGCGTTCGCTAACTTGCCCGCTGACAGTGCCGCCTTAAAGCGTGCCGCATCCTGCGGGGTTATTGAATCGATCTGGCGACCTTCGCCAAAGTAATGCAGCAGATACCGCCCTGTGTCTTTGTATCGCGACAAAGACGCCTTCGCCAGTTCATTTTTTCGTAAATTGAAGTAGGTGTCCAGAAAGTCTTTCAGCCGCATACGCTGGGCGTTCCTGCGCCCGGGCTGCCGGTCGAAATCCGTTTCCATCATCAAAGCAAGCTTTTTGGCTTCCCGTTTTGTCAGTTTATCCGTCCGCCCCAACGACTTGCTTCGCCGCCTGCCCGTGCCGTCATACCATCTGGCGACCCAATAACTGACCGTTCTTTTGTCCCTGTCGGTCTTAATGTCCTGTGTTAGTTGAATCTTCATTTTTCCCATCCCTTCAAAAAAAGGTGGTCGGGGGTGTGAACGCTCTACCTGAATAGAAGGTTGTCGCCTTACGGTTAGACAGTCCCCGACCATCGTTTAGAAATGCTTTTCCGGATTGTTCAGGTATCACGTTCACACTTCATAGTATCGTCTAAATCACAGAAAAGTTCAAGAAAAATACGGAAATTCAGACGGAATTTTTTACCTGCGACTCACAAAGCAAGCAAAGCAAAAGACTTAAGACCCAACGACTTAGGGATTGGCAATCCGGAAACGTAAATTTTTCAGGGTTTCGTCGGCCTGCTTAGCCGTGGTTTCTTCGGGGTCATAGCCCAGCCGCCGTAGCGTCCGTTCTTCGTATTCAATACGCCGCCGATGTCGGCGAATCCGACTCTCTAAACTCTCAGGTCTCACGAAACACGCCCCTCAGGATCGCTCAGGATCGACAAACGCGGCCAGACCCTACCATGGATACCCCCTCGACGCCAAAACGCCTCAGGCGACGTCTGGCGCGGCTAATTCGTCCAGCGGCACGCCCGGGCGCGTTTCGGCGGCCAAACGTTCGGCGACGGGTTGTGATAGTGTAACCTGAATTGGAATAACCGCGGTCTGCTGTTGCCGATTATCCCGCTCGAAAATCCCAAGGTGGCGCCCCAACAATTCGAGGGCGCGGCACGCCGCCGATGGGTTCTGCGGCCACATCTCGCTGATAGCGCGCAGTTTTTTCACAACCTCATCGGCAGTGATTTCGCATCGCTCAGCCCGTTCAGCCTGTAGTTCAGAAACCCGACGCCTGATGTCATCTTTTGTTAGCAACCGGTTTCCGGTGATTCGTGCGCTTCTCTCGGCATATCCCGCCCGTCGGCACGCCGCAGCAGCATTTCCGTCAATAATATATTCTTGGCAAAATCGCTCTTGTTTGTCTGTTAGCATGTCGACTCCTAAAGTCAAATCAGCGGGACGGCCAAACCGCCGCCGCCCCGCTCGGAAAGGAAAGGTTCACCGCAACGCCGCGCCATCATCAATCCGGCCCTTTGCGCGGGCGCGGTCGATTCCTCGCAGCATCTGGTCAAACGAGCCGGTCAGGGCGTCGGACTGGGCGCGGACAGCGTCTCGCTGGAGGTCTTCAAGTTCTGCCGCCCGCGCCGTCGCCTGCATTTTCAACGCACCGCCCGCGCCGGATTTTTCCAGCCGTTCGGCGAAGGCGTACAGCGCGGCGGGATCACTCTCGGACTCAATCGCCTCACGAACGGCGGCATCGTCGCCACGCTTGACCAAGTCAAACATCTCCTGCCCGCGGCCGTCTGCCTCTGCGCCATCATCACCCCGCGGTGGGCTGGGCAAGTCGTCTTCGCCGATGCTGTCATCGACCAGCGTCGCGCCGTAGGGGTTCCGCTCAATCTCATCGCGTCGAAGCGTATCCAGCATCCCGTGAAAATCCGCAGCAGTACAGTAACTGTCCGCGTCGCCCTCTTCGACACGAAGACCCATCACGCCCGCGAGGCGGTCAATTTCGATGAGGTCGTCAGGGTCGAAATCATCGCCCAATTTAGCCCGCACGTCCGCGGGCAGATCAGCCACTGTCAAAAAATCATCATTTTCGAGGTTTTTAGTCTGGTTACTCATGTTTTGGTCCTTTCGTAAAAGTTTCGTTTACACAAATCCTACTATACGCATCCATTATATCCGCAAAGGCATGTCCTATCTTATTCGCCACCGCGCGCCGGGGTCGGTCGTCGGCCTTCGGCATTCCCTCGACGACCTGCTGTAGTTCGCGGGAAACCTTCCATAATCGGTCTTTTATTTCACCATAGTTCATTTCTTGCTCCTGAAAAAAAAGGTCAACATCTTCCACCAACATTCACCATCTTTGAGTTTTTAGGGCGTTATCCATTCTCGGCGCGCCCGATTCGATTTTTGGGCTAAAAATCCAAAGATGGTGGAACTTGTTGAATGTTGTTGAATACACCATCATAGGGGTATATCCTCATTTTCCGGATTTTCCGGCAGCGATAACATCCACTTGCCGCCGTATCCGTCCTTTTTGCTCTGGACGTTTAATGTCCTCTTTGCGGTTCGCAAGGCGTGGTCGCTGAACCCACAATGTCGGGCTTCCGCGCTGATCTCACTGGACAAAACTGAATTCCAGGCCAGCTTTTTCTTCAACCATTCAATGCATTCGTTGGTGGAATCCGCCTTTTGGATTCCGCCTTGCAGCACGTCATCCGCCGTCTTGTCGGTCGTCCCTTCCAGAAAAGCCACCGCGCCATCGATGATGCGAAACGATAAGTTTGTTGGGTTCAGGGAATAGTTTGATTTCTCCTTTGTCAGATACCGCGTATCGGTCTCCTTGTCCCGCGTGATAAACCAAACGCTGCGCGCGGTGTTCACGAAAGCCACGCTTCCCAGCACGCGATCGACCGCGGATAGATCAGATTTTTTGTTCAGATGACATAGACCAAAAACGGCGAGGTCATATTTTTTCGCAATATTTTGGAGCGGGATCAAAACGCCGCGCGTTTCTGAATCTGAATAAGCGTTGATCCGCCCAAGATACCCGTTCAGCGGATCGAAAAATACCGCCCGAACATCGCCCAACGTCTCAACCGTTTTTTCCAGCCGGTCGATATGTTCGACCAGATTAAAACTGCCGCCGGTCTTGAGGAACGATTCATAATCCAACGCAGCGATGCGGTTCACATCGGCGCCGGCCGCGTCAAGTTTTGGCCGAATAGCACAACCCAGATCGTCCTCGTCGCCGATGAACAAACACGTCCCGGGCGCCGTGGTGTTTTCACAATCAAACCACTCGCGCCCAGTCGTTAGACGCGCCATCAAATAAGATGCGAAAGTGGTCTTGCCGACCTCGCCCATCCCTGCGATAAGATTCAGACCTTTGTTCGGGAATCGATTGTGCCACAACCAACTCACCGGCTCGGGTTTGACGCTCGAAAGCCGAATCAAGGGCAGGCCGCCGCCCGTCGTCGTGGCCGGTTCATACCTTCCGACACTTTGGGCGATTCGCCGCACCTCATCGGCAGACAGGGGCGGTGAACAGTGTGCGATATTATGCCGTTGCAACGCCGCATCTATGGCGACAGCATCGAAGCCGCGCCGGCGCATCGCGCCGGCCAGACGGGTTAGTTCAGTATTGCGCTGACCTGCGGCAATAGTCCCCGCTGCCGGTTCAGTGTGCGCCGGTTCGGTCTTTCGAGATTCCGCTTTCATTCGCGCCAACAGCCACGGCGGCCATTCAGCCAGCGGGGTCGTCGGGGGCGTGACCCAGCGGTACTCTTGCCTGTTCTCGTGAATACTCGGCGGCGCAACCACATAACCACCGTCGCCGCGGACGTCGATTTTGTTGCCGACAACACTTGCAGAATTGCGAACCCCTTCAGCGTGTTTAAAGAAAAAATGCCGCCCGCCGCCGCCGGTCTGAACGCAGGGAGTTTCAGGCAGTTTCCCATAGACAGCGATCAGCGATTGCAGCGATTTGTCGCCTTCGTCGCCGTCAACGTCAAGGACATCAAAACCACTTGCCCCGCCGGTGCGGATTGCGATGTTATAAAGCCGACCATTCCCAAACCAGGCCTGAATTTGCTCGGCGTCCACCGTGGCATCGTTCAGGCCGTGCAGCGTCGCCGGTCGCTTGCCCTTGTGCTCGACCGGAAAAACCTGCCACCCGCGACGTGCGAAATCCAATGCGAAATCAAGAACAGGCTTCATCTGACCACCTCGGCTTTCTGGCGGTCGATGAAGGCCATCAACTCATCAACGGGGTAAAAAATTCGCCGTGAAATTTGAACGCATCTCAGCAGTCCCGCGTCCCTGTACCGCCTCAACGTGTGGTCGGGGTGCTTTAGGTCGATCGTGTCGAGCCGCAGGAATTGGATTGCCTCAGACTCGGTCAGCAGCACGGGCGCCGGTCGGCCATCGGGCATATAAACGGTCATCGTCGCCCCCCCTTGACTTGTATTCCGTACAACCCCTGCTCGATGGCCTCGACCTGCGCCTCGTCAAAAAGCCGCGTGATCCCGACACGGCGCCGGGGTTTCAGTCGATACTTTCGGATAACGTACTCGCACCGATGCGGTGGCTCCCCCAAAATGTCCGCGATCTGGAAAACCGTTAACAATCTCATTTTTGAATTCCTTGTAAAAAAGCCGTCGTTCTACAAGGTGTTGCTAACGGTCAGACCGTGATTTTCACACGGTCAAAAAAATTATTCAAAAATCCAGCAGATTTTTTCGTCGGGCGAATAATGCGAATACCCGGAAATGCTTGCTTTGAAATGCCCAAACAACAATTTGCTTTGTCCTTCGATTTTCTTAAAAACCAGATTCAGGCTTTCATAGTTTGCTTTGTAGTGTTTGGCGTCGGTATTTTTTGCGCGACCCGTCAGGCTCTTGCTGTTCTTTTTGTATTTCTCAATTTCTTCCCGCGCCTCGGCACGCTCGGCGGGATCTTTGTAATGGGTGCATAGATAATTTTCGATGGCCTCTGGCTGCAAGTGCTTCAGCGTTGCCGCATCAACCTGATCCATCGGGCGAAAAACCATTTCAGTTTTTGAGATCAGCCCCGCTTCAGCGCGGAGTTCTTTATGCAAAAATTTGCAGTGTGGGTGTCGCAGCAGGACTTCCAGCACCTGTAACCCGATCAGGTCGGCCTTCACTCTTGCACGTTCGCCGCGGTAAAAAAATTCCCAGTACTCATCACCTTTGATAACCCGCGCGTCCTCAAGGCTTTCGCCGCGGACACAGGCGACAAGGTCGGCCAGTTCATAAGCCTCGATCACGCGGTCAATCTCGGCCAAAAAACTCACCTCGGCCACGTACCTCCGCTGTCCGGTCTCAATCCCTTCACAGGCGGCGCCGAGCAAACTGACCGCCCTTATAAGACTTTCATAAACCTTTTTGTCCGGAAACCGTTTCACCTTGGCAAGCGCAACAAAAAGGGCGTCCATCATCGCCTTTGGAAATCCGGAAGGCGTACCGCAATAATCGGAAAACAGGTCTCGGATGGTCTTTAATTCATTCAGCATCGGCATAGTCCCTTGCCAGTCCGAAAGTTGCGCGGGCAGGCCGGCGGACTTTTCCGGTTTTTCGCCCCGTCGGGCTATCCCGCGCTAAAAATTATATCGATCTCAGGTCGTTTAACAAATGTTTAGATGTTCAATTTTTACCATTCTCTTTACACGACAAGAAAAGACGAAAATCGACCGATTTTCCGGCGCTTTTTCCGTACTTTTTACTTTGAAAATGGTGCAAACTCAGTGTTAAGCCTTGTGTTAAAATCGTCTGTAAGTCTCTGTCAGAAAAGCGTTAAACGTTTATTTTACAAAGACTTAAAAACGCCCTGTCTGGAATTTCTAATCCGTAGGTCGCAGGTTCGAATCCTGCCGGGCGTGGTCTTCTTTTCTGCACAAGTTTTTCATGATTTTTAGGGCAAAAAAATGAAGGCAAACTCCTGCTGTTGCCTTTTACCGCTTGTGATTGACCATGCTTGCTCATTGCAGCGCAAAGGGATTACACTACTTTGCCCCAAAGATTTGTTCGTTGGGTCCATTCAAAAAAACAGTCCGGCCCAGTGCGCACGCCGGCCGGACTGCCAAGACAATTCCCCTCCGAATATTCATTCAAAGAGACGTATCCCTCGAATTATCTTGGGGAATATCAAAAAGTCTGAACATTTATATGGGTTGCGCGAATCATTGCACATCACATATTTAACCCACCCGACTCCCGGCCGGACTGGCACATTATCACCGCCGCCGCTCCTTTGGGAAAACGGCCAGACGACGCCTGCCGCCCACCTGCCGACACGCAAAACTGCTCCTCCACGCAAGGCATTGATACTACACTCTTGCACGGCTCCACACTGCACCAAAATAGTTTTCTTTGCTCCTTCATCAACATCAAAGAAGATGAAAAAGCCTTATACGCTTGTGCTATTGCATATTAAATCAGAGTCAGGGTGCGATGAGATTTAACGTCGTTTCCGACCAATCAGTCCCACACCACCGCCCAGACCCAGCAACAGCATCGTGGCCGGTTCAGGAATCGGCAGAATCGTCAAATTCGCCCGTCCGCTGAAATCGGTCGAGAAATCATACACCGGCGACGGCTCAATCTGGAATAAAATGCTAACCAATTCGCCAAATTCATATCCCGGTGCAATATCGCTTTTCAGGGAACCCGCATCCAATGTGACAACACCGGAGCCACCCAGCAGCATCCCTTCCGAAAGACTTTCGAGGGTAAGTTCCTGTAATACACCCGAAAGCAGGACAGTGCTGTCGGCAGCAGTAATCAGAAGCGTACCGTTGTTAAACAGACCGGAAGCCACGCCGCCGCTGCTGTTGTCGGCGAATAACTCAGCCGTCAGGGAAAACACCGCATTGGATATCGGTGTCTGCGTACCGCCCTCATACTGGATAACCAGCTCAATGGTATCACTGAGTGTCAACTGCCCCGATGCAAACACGGCATCAACATCCGTGCCGCTGATGGAAGATATATATTCCCCCCGTGCCGGACTTGCCGCCATCACCAATGCAAACAAACTTACGACCAACAGTGTCTTTTTCATCCCCATTTCTCCAAAAATTTAAGTTGACATTTTCTTTTAGACAACGGAATAGCGCAGAACTACTGACTCTGCCGCTAAGTTTGAATTAGTGTACCCTAATTCGGCATAAAAGTCAATACCATACCAACACAGGACGCTGCTAAAGTATCATAACTACTGAAATAAAATGGATTTATAAATTAAAAATCGCCCCAAAAATTTTGCGCCCGACAAATCTCCCCCACGCTCACCTAAGATGTGCTGATGATCTGTGCCGCCCGCAACGTACAATAACGAAACAACGGCATCATAGGGTATGCTGTGGCTCTTTATTAGGCGATGTAAGTGCGCGCAAAACATCTTCCCGACGTGCCTATGACCCGTCGGGAAGATAGAGATAACTGTTATTAAGACTGTTTTAGCTGCGTTTACGGCGCATCAAAGCCGCGACACCCACACCCAGCAAAGTCATCGTTGCCGGTTCCGGAATCGGTACAATCGTCAGATTGGTTCGACCCGCGTAATCACCGGAAAAATCGGCAATGGGGCCGGGGCTAATCTGAAATGTGATTGCAACGACTTCACCCTGGGTGTACCCCGGAGCAATGTCAGCCAGTAGCGAACCGGCATCAATCGACACCACGCCCGCACCGCCAAGCAACATTCCGCCGCCAATGCCTTCCAGGGTAATCTGCTGAACCTGCCCTGAAAGCAAGACGGTGCTGTCGCTGGCCGTGATCGTGAAGGCGCCATTGCCGAACACGCCGCTGGCCTGTCCCCCGACACTGTTATCGGCCAAAAGATCCGCCGAAAATGAAAAGGTGGTGTTATTATAGGAAACCTGCGTTCCCTTGGTGACCACCAATTCAATCGTATCGCTGAGCGTCAACACTCCGGAGGAAAAACTGGTATTGATGTCCGCCCCGCTGACGGCCGTGATAAACGCCGCTTGTGCGCCCCCCGCGACCAGCAGGACAATCGCGGTAAATACCATCATACTCTTTTTCATTCTAATCTCTCCCATGCTCAATGTTGTTTAAATCCTTTTACAGACATTACAGGGATCGCAAGAGCACACACTCTGCACCATCCCTTCCTCACGCACTTTACACCATTTGACACAATATCGGAATTTGACAAGCAAGTCAAGATTAATTTTTTTATTTTTCAGAAAAACACTTAACTGCTTGCGAGAAAGAGAGTTAAGGTCGTATTTCCAGCCGTGCTGTTGGTGGCGGCAAGTTGGGTAAAACTCAA
The DNA here is from genome assembly GCA_050309605.1 of Anaerohalosphaeraceae bacterium. Lineage (GTDB taxonomy): Bacteria > Planctomycetota > Phycisphaerae > Sedimentisphaerales > Anaerohalosphaeraceae > T3Sed10-213. The sequence continues at coordinate 64,995 of JBNRMN010000073.1, read as the reverse complement.
AGATAGACGTTTAATCCCTCATCAGGCAAGGCACGATGGGCGTTTAAGGCGTGTTCAGAGGCGACAGCCGGCTTCGAGGATTCGCTCGTAAAGCCTTTTTCTGAAAATGGTTGAGACGATTCTTCGCCGTCAAACTGGTACATGTGCCGGTCTTTGCTCTCATCAAATCCGGCATCCAACGGCTCATGGCGTCCGGATTGACCGCCGGTCGCCCAGGGCGTAACCTCAATCCGCCGCACCTGCAAGCCGGCCGTTTCCATCGCCGCGGCAAGCTGTCCAATCGACCGCTCAATTTCATTTCGGGTGTCGGCCTTTTGCACTTCGAGCAGGCCGACGAGTTGACCGTCGGTCTGCCGAAAGGTGATGCGAATCGCGCCGAGAGTTTCGGGCACAAGCGTCATCCGCACTTGCGACTCGGCGCCGAACGTTCGCAGTTGAAGCGTCTGAACGATCTGGTCGATTGGACGAGCGACGACATCACCAATGCCTTTGCCTGAGGAAACCCCTGCCGAAGAAGAAACGGATTCGATCTGAGCCGAAAAGGAGGCTTCATTTGTCTCTGATTCTGCCATGGCTGCTGATACGGAACGGGATACTTCGGCGGATCTGCCGGCATTAGCTGTTTGGGCTTGTCGTTCGCTGTCATAATGCGATTGAGGTGTTTTTGTGTCGATTTCTATTACTTTGGTATTTGCGTCATTTTCAGCAGAGGTTTTCAGCGACGAATTTAATGCTGATTTTTCTGCGGATGTGAGCGTATTCTCCACTGGCTGGGATATGGGGTTGGCTTGTTTAACTGAATTTGTCTCAACAGGGCCGGATTTCCCGGCATTATGGACGTTTAGATAAGTCTTTTGTGTGGTCGGCTGGTCGCTGTTTTTGGCCAACTCGGCTGGGGTTGTTTGTCCTGCACCGGGTCGGACAATCGTTCGGCCGGTTCGCTTTGTCTCTTGGCCGGCATCTTCAACGGATTGATCCGGAATTGGCGCATGCTTTTTAACGGCTGTCGTGTCCGATGCCGATTCGTTTTTTAAAACATGCCGGGACGTTTGCTTTTCGCCGGCCATTTCAACAAGCGATGCGCTATCCCGAACGACGTCGCGGTGAGGCGAATCGGCTGTGTTGTTCGTTTCGGCAGAAAAACGTGCATTTTGAATCAGGTTCTTTTGCGGGGGGGGATCAGATGAAATTGACACGCGAGCCGAAACATTGCCGGTCTTTTTTTCCAAGGCGGCATTGCGTTTTTCCAGCACAAAGCCGTTTTTGCCTGGCTTGGACCGAACGATTCCCGCACAGCGCACCTGAATCACGGCCGCCATCGGAGCAGCGTCATCCTGCGCCGCAGTAAGAGTTGCATTCTTATCATTATCCTTCTCGGAGCCGGATCGGGAATCGGCTTTATCAATGTGTTTTTTCAGGGTCTTCCTGAAATCACTGTGCTGCCCGCACGGGGTGCGTCGGCTGTCGCTGGCCGCTGCATCGGCGTCAGTCGAAGACATTGTTTTCTCCGTCTCCGTGTGTTCGGCCGGTTGGTCTCGATAGATTTTATCCTGTTCGACGGTCGGATTCTGTCGGGATGGATGAGTCGGACGCCCGGACCCATTCGGCAGAGGGCAATCCGCGGCAGGCACCCTGTGCGGTACGGCTATGACCATATCGGCATTCATGCTCAAAGACTCCAAAGTCAAATCGGGTCAAGTAGGCTGATTATCTCGCTGATATTGAAATAGCAAATAGTATGCCAGCATTGTGTCCACCTCTTCGCAACATACCTATCTTCTTGATTTGAAAAAGGATAGATAATTTTGTCAAAAATGACGATGCGATTGAATTTGATCACCCTGTGTAAAAAATGGCGAATAACCGGAACAAATGAACACCTTAAACGGAGACAAAATCCATCGATTATTACAGACAATCGAATTCCATTGAATCCCGCGGGGTGTACGGCTATGATAACCCTTTAAGCAATCTAACAGACAGTGCGTGTTGAGAACGGATTAGGAATGAATTACGGCTTTATTGCAGAGGAATACAAAGAGGCTATAGCCAACCTTGAATTGGATAATTTTAAGTGCTGGGTTGATTTTTCCGTCCAAACCGTCAGCAACGGCAGAACCACCCAGCTCTGCCGGCTCAAGCCGCCTGCGCCCCTGCCGGGCTGCTATGCCAAAGTCTATCATTATCCACGATGGCGCGACCGTATGCGAATCATGTTTCGGGGCGGTTTGGTGGGCACAAGTCGAGCCGGAGCGGAATTCCGCAACCTCAAAAGACTGAACAAACGCGGGCTTGCACCGCGTGTCATTGCCTTCGGACACCAGCGGTCCTGGGGGCTGCTGCATTTGTCGCTGCTGGTCACAGAAGAGGTGAAAGGAGCCGTGCCGCTGGATCAATTTGTCGCAGACTCGCTGTCGTGTCTGACGCTGCGCAAACGAAAGAAATTACTTTCGACATTGGCGGAATTTACGCGCAAAATGAACGCCGGCCGCTACGTCAACGGCCAGTATCACTGGCGCAATATCCTCGTCCTGAGCCGAGAGGACGAGTTTGCGTTCCAGGTGATCGACCCGTCCAGTTCGCGTTGGCGGTATCGATGGTTCTGTCCTCTGTACGACCTGGCGACACTGGATGTCTGTGCAGCCTACTTTTTTACCCGCACCGAACGGCTGCGATTTTTCAAATCCTATCAATGCGCTGCCAACAAGCCGCTCACCTGCCGACAAAAAAAGCAGGTGCGTCAAATCGTCGCACTCAGGGATAAAATCGCCGAAAGTGAGATCGTCCGTTATCGCTTTATGCTGCCTTGCTCGTAAGGTTTCCCAAGACGATTTGTCCAAAAAAATAAAATTGTTGTAAGATTGCCAAACCGGCATTCGTCTAAACCCATTGAAAACTGCGTACGGATGCATGGACAATAAGAAGGATTTTTTCGTCTTTTTTGGCAAACTATCGTGTGTCAACAGGCTCAGCGACGCCGCTGAGCGAGTGATAATCATCAACATTTTTTTGGAGGCACGTGTTATGAAGCGGATTGCAATTCTGGGAACATGGGCAATTCTGATGTCGGCTTTGATGCCGGTAACGTCGATTGTTGGGGCATTGGCGGAGAATGAGGACATTGTCGGCGACTGGCGACTGGAACGTCTCGGCGCGCAAAACGCTCAAGCCCAGCGCCCCCGCGGCGGGATGATGTCCTCGATTCTGTCGCTGTCGCGCGATAAAGACGGCAAACTGAGCGGACAAATGATCGGGTTATGGGGAGTTACCGACCTTGAAAATCTCAAATATGAAAACCGCACGCTGACCTTTAGCCAGCGTACCCGGTTTCGCCAAGACCAATTCGTCTCGCAGTTTACCGGCAAGCTCACAGAAGACGGCGAGCTCGTCGGCACCCAAACCAGCCAGCAAGGCGAAGTCCAGGTGGGAGGGAAGCGATTGCCCGCTCTGCCGGATATTGTCGGCAACTGGGAAATCACCACCACACGCGGCGACCGCCAGATGGTTACGGTGCTCTCGGTAACGACCGACGAAGACGGCAAGATTGTCGCTTCCTGGCAGCCGCAGCGGGGGCCGAGAACCGGCCAGCGGCCTGAACAGGGTCAGCAGCGCCCGCAGGGCGAACGGCCTGACAGGCAGCGCGGCCAGGGCGAACGACCCGACCGTCCCGATCAGGGCGAACGGCCTGCGCGGCAATTCGCGGGTGGTCTGGAATTGTCGGATGTTGAGTATAAAGACGGCGTGCTGACGTTCACGCGGCAATTCCGGGGACGCCCCCAGCAGCAGGATCAGCAGCCTGATCGGGTGACACGATACTCCTTCCGGGCCAAAGGGGATGTGCTGACCGGTACGGTCACCTCGCCGCAGGGCGAACAACAACCCATCGAGGGCAAGCGCGCCGACGCGCCGGCCGTGGGGACTTGGCTGCTGACCGTCAGTTCACAAATGGGCGAACGAACACAGCGGCTCGTGGTCAGACCGGACTTGACCGGACTGTATGGATCAATGGATTTGGACGATATTACTGTTGAGGACGATGCTGTCAGCTTTACCCTTACGATGGGTTTTGGCGATCGAACCATCGAAAACACCTTCAAAGGCACGGTGGACGGCGACAGACTGTCCGGTGAAATGACCATGTCGGGCTTTGACGGTCAACCCGTGACCCAGGAAGTAACCGGCAAAAAGTTATAATCTCAAAGCAATGAGCAAATCCAAAGGGCGGCTGTCATTTGACAGCCGCCCTTTTTTTTCACACCGAAACAAACATCGGGTAGTGATAAGTCAGGCGGCAAGTTCTCAGCGACAAAAGACGCCTTTTAAGATCAAGTTCAACCTACATTTCCCGGCTCGGCGGCCGAAATTTCGGGGATCGAACGGACAGCCCATATTTGACTTGTGGGCGATTTTACGCTATATGAATATAAATGAAGCAACAAAAGATAATGAAAGGTTGAATTATGAAAGTGAATGGTTCTGCACCATCTGAACCGAATATTAAGATTCGATCGGCAACGATTGACGATCTGCCGGCCATATTTCACCTCGGTGAAAAGGTCTTTACCCCCAAAGACGTATCCAACCTCTATCGAACGTGGGATGAATACGAGGTAACGAGCCTGTTCAACACCGAGCCGGAGTATATGCTGGTCGCATCAATCGGCAAGAAAAAACTGGTCGGTTTTGCATTGGGAACGGTGATCGAAAAAAGACGCTCTGCCTGGAGCTACGGCCATTTGCTCTGGCTGGGAGTGGACTCGGCCTACAAACGCATGGGCGTGGCAGGAATGCTGTTTGATCGCTTTCGCAGTCTGATGGAAAAGGCTGAAGTGCGCATGCTGATGGTCGATACCCAGGCCGATAATCATGCTGCCATCAAGTTCTTTCAAAGCAAGGGTTTTGTCAACCCGATTGATCATATTTACATGACGCTGAATATTGAAAACCAGTAATGCCCAATTCAATGGGCGGAATAGGATGCAATGGCACAACCCAAAATCAATCGCGCACGTCTGAAAACACTCGTTCAGGAAATGGTCGATATCTACAGTCCGTCCGGCAAAGAAGAAGAACTGACCGAGTTTCTGGCCGGGTATCTGTATGAGAATGACCTGCCCGTTACCCAGCGTGAAGTCAGCGAGGGCCGGCGCAATATCGAAGTGGTCTTCTCCGACGCCCGGCCGGAGGTCGCCTTCATCGGCCACATCGACACCGTTGCTGCCTTTGACATTGAACGCTATGAATATCGGGAAAAACGCGGCCACATCTACGGCCTGGGCACGGCGGATATGAAGGCCGGTTGCGCGGCGATGATCGAGGCATTCGTTTCGTATGTCCAAAACGGCGGCCGGCCCGAACGCGCCGGCCTGTTTTTAGTCGTTGGCGAAGAAGAATCCGGCGACGGTACCACCGCCCTGCTCGAAGCACGGTCGTTTCCATGGGCCATCGTCGGCGAGCCGACCGAGTTGATGCCGTGCCTGGCGCATTACGGGTATATTGAAATGCTTGTGCGGGCCTCGGGCACCCGTCGGCACGCCTCGATGGCCGGACGCGAATACAACGCCATTATGGCGATGCTGCGGATGCTGCTGCGGCTCGGCGGACTGCTGGAAGCGGACCACCCCGAAGCGATTTTGAACATTCGCGACATTCACAGTTCCGAGGCCGGCTTTGCCGTGCCCGGCAGTTGCGAGGCCGGCGTGGACGTGCATATCCCCCCCGCCGCCAACGCCCAGCGCTTTGCCCAAAAACTCGAGGCGGTCGCCGCCGAGTGCCTGACCGGCGGAAGCGTCACCGATTATTCCGTCCAGTTCCCGGTCATCGCCAAAGGGTATCGGCTCAAAGAGACCGGCCTGCTGCCGGAACTGCTGGAAAACGCCTACGCCCGGCAAAAAATGGACTGGCAGCCGGAATCCTTCAAGAGCCACTCCGACGCCAATCTCCTCCGCGAAGCCGGATGCAAACCCATCATCCTCGGCCCCGGCCAGCTCACCAAGGCCCACACCCGCGACGAATCCGTCCCCTTTCGTCAGGTCGTCGCCGCCGCGCAGCTTTATCTGGAAGTCCTGAACGAACTGGAAAAGGAGTAAGTCGTACGGCTGCCATGAAACCCACCTCTGACCATCGTCAGGGATGGGTCAATTGTGCCTTATCATACCAAACTGCTTACCAAATTACGTGTTCAGCTCGGCGTCTTTTTTCAGGACGGCTTCGGTCTGGGCCTTGCGAAATGCACTGAGCCTTTTGGCAAGTTCTGTATCCGCCAGCGCCAGAATCTGCACGGCAAAAACAGCCGCGTTTTTTGCCCCGGCCTTGCCGATCGCCATTGAGGCAACCGGCATCCCCGGCGGCATCTGCACCGTGCTGAGCAGCGCATCCAGCCCACAGGGACCTTCTTTGGCCTGCATCGGCACGCCGATAATCGGCAATTGTGAATGCGCGGCCATCGCCCCGGCCAGATGTGCGGCCATCCCCGCCGCGGCAATAATCACCTTAATCCCGTTGTCAGAAGCATTTGCGGCAAATTCCATCGCGGCCTGCGGCGTCCGGTGCGCTGACAAGATGCGGACAATCGGATCCACCCCAAATGCCTTCAATTGGTCAATACACCTCTGCATGGTCGGCAAATCGCTGTCGGAACCCATCAAAATGGCCACCGGGGCGCTTTTTCCGGCAGTCGGCATTGTCTTTTCCTTTCATTCGGGTTACAATAGTAATGAACAAATCAGCCAAATTCGAAGGTACTATACTCTACGGGAGGTCATAATGCAAGACGGTAAGCTGAAAGGGAGACTGAAAATGACGGTACGAAAACCTGCTGTCGCCGGTCAGTTTTATGGAGCTTCAGCGGCCGAATGCCTCGAAGAGATTCGTCAATGTCTGCCGACCGAGCCGCCGGGGGCAGAACTGCCTTCGCCCGTCATTGGGGCGATGGTGCCGCACGCCGGCTGGATCTTCAGCGGCGAGCTTGCGGCGCTGGCGTTTCAGGCCGTGCGACAAACCAACCCCGACGTCGATACGTTTGTGATTTTCGGCGCCGCCCACCGGTATTTAGACAGCGCTCCGGCAGTCTATGATCGGGGCGCCTGGGAAACACCGCTGGGGCTGGCCGCGGTCGATGAACCGCTGGCGGCCGAGATCATCGGCTGCGGCGGACGCTCCGATCCGGAGGCCCATCGCGATGAGCACAGTATCGAGGTGCAGATCCCGTTTATCCAGCACCTGTTTGCCAAGGCCAAAATTGTGCCGATTATTGTGCCGGTAGCCGGTTTTGATCCACAGTTCGGCACGCGCATCGGTGAAATGATCAGCCGACTCAAAGACAAACACGTTGTCTGCATCGCCTCAACCGATTTAACCCATTACGGCCCGCGTTACGGTTTCTGTCCTGAAGGCGTCGGCCCGTCGGCCCTGCAATGGGCCAGCGAGGTCAACGATATGCAGTTCATCGATTTGGCGCTGCGGATGGAGACCGACAAGATCGTCGCTGAGGCGATGCACAAAGGCAACGCCTGCGGCCCGGCGGCCGTGGCCACGCTCACAGCCGCCGTTCGTGCAATGGGACGCAGCCACGGCGTCCTGCTGGCCCATACCACCAGCAATGATGTCCTGCTCAAACGCTTTAATCAGACCAGCGACGAATCCGTCGGCTATGCCGCCATCGTGTATTGAAAGCCTTATGCTGCCGGTAAAAACGGTCAAATGGGTCGGCGACGCCGACGGGGTGTTGGACTTGCTCGACCAGCGGCTGCTGCCGCAGCGCGTTGAGCGATTACAGTGTCAAACCCCGCAGCAGGTTTACGAAGCGATTCGCACGCTGGCCGTCCGCGGTGCGCCGGCCATCGGGGTTGCCGCAGCCTACGGCGTGTGTCTGTCACTGCGGAACAAACCCGAAAAGACGCCGCTTGCGGAAGCCAAAACGCTTGTCGCCCAAACCACGCTGCATCTGGCTTCCAGCCGCCCCACGGCGGTCAATCTGTTTGCCGCACTGAACCGAATGAAAGCCGCTGCGCAAGCGTCGCTGACCTGCACCGCAGAATTCAAGCAGCGCCTTCTGGACGAAGCGCACACCATTAATCAACAGGAACAGGATAACTGTCAGGCCATCGGCCGCTGCGGTGCGCCGCTGGTGCCGGACGGCCAAGCGGTGCTGACCCATTGCAATGCCGGCGCCCTGGCCACCACGGGCATCGGTACGGCGCTGGCGCCGTTCTATGTCGCTCGTCGGCAGCACAAGCGATTTACCGTCTATGCGGATGAAACCCGTCCCCTGTTGCAGGGCGCCCGGCTGACGGCCTGGGAATTGACGCAGGCGGGCATCGAAACGGTCGTCATCTGCGATGCAATGGCCGCAGCGCTGATGCAGGCCGGGCGCATTCAGGCGGTGTTCGTGGGGGCCGATCGCATCGCCGCCAACGGCGATACCGCCAACAAAATCGGCACACTCGGCCTGAGCATCCTCGCTCGGCATTATCACATCCCGTTTTATGTCGCCGCACCGTCAAGCACCTTTGATCGGAGCCTGCCCGACGGCGCGGCTATTCCCATTGAGCAGCGCGACGGCAACGAGATTCGCCGCTTCAATGAGACGTTGATCACACCGCCGCAAGTTGAGACCTGGAATCCGGCCTTTGATGTCACCGGTGCTCAATACATCACCGCCTTTATCACCGAACACGGCATCCTGCGACCGCCGTTTGCCGAGTCCATCGCACAAACGATCCCGCAGGAGACGACTCAAAGATCTCTGCACGACTAAATAAAAGGAGATGACCGACGGGTGACCTCTGCAAAGACAGAAAATAATCAATAGACAATTATCAATAGGCAGTTGAAAACGGGTGGCACCTTCAAGCGCAGCTTGCGGGTGCCGAGTTTAAGCGTATTACGTATTGGGTTGATAATTAACGTATCGATAAAAAAGGAATTGGATGGATGAGCTGCGACGATGCGAAAAAAAAACGTTTTGCGATTGTGCTTCTGCACCTTGTCTTTGTGTCGGTCATTTTAAGTTGTGTGGTCTGGACGGCCAAAGAAAACCTCAGCACCGAGGCCATCCCCGATTTTCAGGATGCCAGTTCCTACGCGCGAATGACATATCATCTCTTTCATCACAAGGTGATTTCCGAAAGCTTCACCGAACCGCCGCGGCCGGGCAATCGCCGTGAGCCGGGCTTTTCAAGCTATCTGACCCTGATGATGCATTTCAGCCCTGAACTGCAAACCATCGAGCTGACTGATTTCACCAAAGACCGCGGCGCAACGCTGCTGCGAAGGCTCCAGATACCGCTCTTGCCTGTCGCGGCGGTCTGCGCCTGGCTGCTTGCCTATCTGCTGACCGGACGGCTGACCTACAGCTACATCGCGATGCTGCTGGTCGGTTTCAGCCAGGCCTCCATCCTCACGATGAATTCGCTGTTTCGCGAGCTGTTTATGGGGGTCATTTTGCTGATTGTGGCCATTATGCTGGTTCTGGCGCTGCGCACTCGAAAGCCGGTGCTGTTCGCTCTGCTCGGCCTTGCCCTGGGCGGACTGGTCTTGACCAATGCGATTTATCAGTATTTGATTGTTATCCTGGTCGGCGGATGGATAGTCTTATTCCGACGGCAGATGTTTGATAATAAGCGGCTGTTGATGTGCCTGGTGCTGCTGCTGGTCGGCTATGCCGTGCCGACCGGCGCCTGGATGATCCGCAACGAACGGCTCTTCGGACGGTTGTACATCACCGATCGCGCCGGCGATGTGATGGCCATTCGCGCTGAATACAACAACATGACCGCCGACGAATTTTGCGGGGCGTTCTTGTGGTGGACACCCGACCCGCTCTTTCAAAAAAAGGCTATGCAGGTCATGCAGGAACAAGGCCGCTGGGTCAAGCTGCACCGCAGCAACCCCGAAGGCTATTATGCCGTAGCCAAAGCGCTGACGCATTTCATCGAGCCGGACGAACAATTTGAAAACGCCTCGCATCGCGACAAGACCATTCAGAAACGAGCGGTCCGCCGGCTTCTGCGCCATCCGTTCCGGCATCTGGTCGCCACGCTGCCGTTCGCCTGGCGCGGTATGTTTATCGAACACGGCTATCTGGTCAGCGCCCCGTTTATGATGATGATTCGCAGCATTATCGTCGTCAGCCTGCTGTATTTTGCCAGCCTGTTTTTCTGGCTGGTCCGCAGCCTTCGCACGCGGCAATGGGAAATCTTCGGCGTCGTGCTGCTGTGCGTGTATCTGGTTGGTCTGAATTCGTTCTTCTCACACAATATCCCCCGTTACAATCAACCCGCGCTGCCCCTGCTGGCGGTGTTGTTTTCGATGAGTCTTGAGTTGATCCTCCGTCGCCGCTTGACCAAAGTCCAATCCGATACGCCCAAACGGGAGAGGCCAAAACGCAGATAGAGTCCGGTCGCAAAGACGCATCTCAGGTTGAAGAGGCTTCCGTTTGCGGCACTGCATCGCGCCGCTCCAGCACCAGCGCCAGCCCATAGCCCAGCACCTCGCCCCACAGCGTACAGAGGCGAAACAGCAGCGCCCCCAGCAGCGCCGTGTCGTGTCCAAGCGTCGGGCCGAGAATCGCTGTCAGCGTCGCTTCGCGCACGCCTAATCCCCCCGGTGCGCCGGGCGTTACAAATCCGAGTGTCCAGGCACCGATGTATCCGAATACGATGCGTACGACCAGCCCGCCGTCAAACACAACCCCCACTCGCATTGCCCAAAACAGCGCGCCCAGCACCAGCCCCGTCAGCGGCAAAAACACCGCATCCAGCCCAAAAGCAGCCGCAAGGCCCTTGAGCGAAAATCGCCTGGCCTCAAGCTGCTTTGACTTTCCCCGAACCACCGCCGCCAGCACCGCCAGCGCACCCGCAGCGGCAATGATGACCGCCGCACGCAAAAACAGTCGATGCGCCCCGACCGCCTCCGGCAGCAGCCCCGGCTCAAAAAAAACAAACCCCGCCAGCAGCGTCAGCGCCGCAGCCAAAACCACGGCAATCTCAAACAAATTGCCGGCCAGTACCGTCTTTTGCGAAATGCCCAGATCCCGGCACAAATAATGCCGTGCCGCATAGTGCATCACATTGGACGGGATATACTTGGCCAGTGCTGAGCGAAAGTACACCGCCGCCAGCGCCGAAAACGAAAGATTCACCGGATGAAACGCCAACACAATCAGCCGCCACGCCTGCGCCATCAGCAGCGTACAGAAAAAATACAACACCCCCGCGCCTAGCGCCGCCGGCAGAAAGACAAGGCGAAGCTGCGACGCATCCAACTGCGCCGCGCAGCGCACCAGATAATATGCGCACGCGGCAAACACGAGCACTTGAAACAGCACACGCAGGTATTTGTGGTTGACGCTCACGACACTCCGTCAGTCCGAAAATGCTGACACTTACGGCCGCTTGTTTTGCCGTACAATCAGCTCAGCCAGCAACCCGAAAAACAGTGTTTGCAGGCCGAACAAACCGAACCCCATCACGAAATTCACATGCTCAACCGGCTTGGTCAACCGCCCGCCCAGCCACAGGCCCATCTCCAGCACCGCGATCAGCACCGCCACCGCCAGAAAACCGCCGCCGACCGGTCCGAATATCTTGAACGGCTTGACGCTGATTAACACCATCAGCAGTTGCGGCAGCACCTTAAACGGATACTTCAGCGAAACAAACGAACTGCCCGTCGTTCGCCGGCGAAACGACACCGGCACATGCGCAAACCGCATCCCCTTATGATAAGCATCCAGGAGAATTTGCTGCGTATAGTTATAATCGCCGGGCAGATGAAACACACGGAGATAATCTTTACTGACGGCGAAGATGCCCGGCTGACTGTCGCGCAGCGGCCAGCCGGTCAGCGTCCGCATCAGCCAGGTAAAAATTCGATTGCCCATCCGCCGCACAAACGGCATCGTGTATTCAATTTTGGCAAACCGATTGCCATAGACCACCTCGGCCTCGTCGTCCAGGATAGGGGCAATCAGCGGCAGGATGTCGGCCGGGTTATGTTGGCCGTCGGCGTCGAATTTAACGGCGATGTCGGTCCCGTCGCGAGCGGCGGCATACAGCCCCGTCCGCACCGCCGCGCCCAGTCCGAGGTTGGTCTTATGTCGAAGCAGCCGGTCGCAGCCGGCCGCTTTGGCCCGTTGACCCGTTTGATCCGACGACCCATCGTCAATCACATACGTCTGAAGACTCAGCCCGCGGTTTTCAAACTCCGCCGACAGGGACTTGATCCCCTCAACGGTCTGTTGGATTTGTTCCTGCTCATTGTAAGCCGGAATAATCACAATGACGTGTCTGAGGCGCGCTGTCTCGGCGTTTGATATTTCAGACATAGCAGCTGATCAACACTAAAAGGCCGACTCAGTTCACCGCAACCACTTCCTTGACCTCGGAGATCTTCTGCTTCAGCAGACGCTCCACGCCCATTTTCAAGGTCATCTGGGCGCCCGGACACCCCCGGCACGCGCCCTGCAGACGCACCTTGACGGTTTTGTCCGCATCCACGCCGACCAATTCGATGTCGCCGCCGTCATTTTGAAGCATCGGACGAATCGAATCAATCACTTCGCTTACTTTGGCTTCAAAGCTTTTTTCGCCGCAGCCGCATGTATCACACATCGCTATTCTCCTCAAATTAGGGTCATATTCGATTCAAACCTACTATTATACAAAAACCGCTTCTCGGAACAACCCCCAAAACAGAAAAAACTGTCTTTTAAGGCCATTTTTGTTTTGTTTAACCGGCCCCGCTCTCTCCTCTACGCATCAAATGCACCTTTGTGCAGTGCTCAACGCTTCACCGTCATGTAACGTCGAGCCTAATCGTCCCATGTACCCAGCAGAACCGGCGCGCAGAGATGGGCCTGTCCGGCGGCGACCCGCCCGCAGTTTTTGCAGACATATTTCGGCTCGCGCACCAGATGCGCGTAAGCGTTCGGGTCCTTCTTATGCAATTCCTGTCGGTGCAGTTCACACAAATGGTATTCATGTCCTTTGCAGTTTTTGTTTGCCATTATTACGTCCTTGCTGTCTGAGGTTCATATGGACACGCGGATTTTTAATCCGCTATTGTTGTTTTCAGCGTTTTGATCGTTTGGGCTTTCGACCGGACTTTCGCATATTTTTACGACTCGATCGTCCCGGCCGTGACGCGACAAGCGGCTCAGCCGGCGTCAGAAACAATTGCCGACTCGGCAGATTCACCGCTGCGATGCGGACTTTCATCGGCTGACCCAAATGCACGCTTTGTCCCGACCATCGCCCGATGACCGCTTGGGCACGCTGGTCATACTTCCACTCATCCATCCCCAAATCCCCCGGCTCGATCATCCCTTCAATGCCGAATTTCAGGCACTGGACAAACACCCCGAAATTGGTCAGCCCCGACACCACACAATTCAACTCGTCGCCGATGCGTTTGCTGAGCATTTGCAAAATCAGCACCGTCTTGAGTTCATTCTCGGCATCCTCGGCCTGCTGCTCGGAAAAAGTAATATGCTTTCCGATCTCGATCAACTCGCCTTCCGGCAGCACCTCCTCCAGCCCGATCTTATTGAGCCGTCCTTCGATATAGCAATTCAGCAGCCGATGCACCATCAAATCCGCATACCGCCGAATCGGACTGGTAAAATGACAATAATGTTTCGAAGCCAGTGCAAAATGTCCGATATGCAACGGCGAATACTCCGCCCGCTGCATACTGCGCAGCACGTGCCTATTAACAGCGTATTCCGCCGGCGTCCCCCGAACGGCCTCCAGCAAATCCTGAATCGCCGCCCGATCCAGATGCCGCGGCACCTTCAGTCCGCACAGCTTGACAAACCGCGCAAGATTCTTTGTGGTAAAGGCATCCGGCGCCGGGTGAATCCGCCGCATAAACGGGACGCCAAACCGATCCAGCAGCGCCGCAACCGCCTCATTGGCCTCGACCATAAACATCTCGATAATCGTATGCGGATAGCTCGTATCGGCCGGCTCGGCATCGACCACCCGACCAGCCTTGTCAAAGACCAGTTCTGTCTCCGGCAGATCCAGATGCAGCATTCCCTGCTTTTGCCGACGGTGTTCAATCGCCCGCGCCAGCGTCTCCATATCTTTCAGCAGCGCCACGACCGGCCCCGAAAAACCGGCCGCGTGTCCTTTGAGAATCCGGTCGGCCTGCTGATAGGTCAGTCGCGCCGCAGAGTGGATCACGCTGTTGTCAAATTCCGTGCCTAAGACGTTGCCTTCAGCGTCATACGTAATATAAGCGCTTTTGACAAACCGCTTTTGCTGCGGCTGAAGACTGCATATCCCGTTGCTGAGCACCTCCGGCAGCATCGGCAGCACCTTCAGCGGCAAATAAACGCTGTTGCCGCGTTTTCGCGCCTCAATGTCCAGCGGCGAATCCATCGGAATAAAGCCGCTCACGTCGGCGATGTGCACGCCCAGTTGCCAGTGGCCGTCGCGGTCTTTGCGCAGACTGATGGCATCATCGAAATCTTTCGCGTCCGGCGGATCAATCGTAACAATGACTTCTTCGGTCAAATCCGCCCGATTTTGGGCCGCGTCCGGATTGTAGTCCTGTGTCACCCGGCGGGCCTGCTCAAGGCAGCTTTCGGGAAACGCCGTGGGCAAATCATACTGGGCGATAATCGATTGCAGCTCCGAATCGTACTGCCCGGCCTTGCCGATGACCTCCACGATCGCGCCGGTGGCCGGCTCATTGCGACGGGGATAGCTGACAATCTCCAGCACCACTTTGTCATTCTCGCGGGCGCCGCTGGATGCGGCGTCGTCCACCAAAATCGGAGCGAAATACCCCCTGCCTTCCGGTTCGACAAACCACGTGTCCGCATTGCGCTGGAGCGTGCCGACAAACCGCGCCCCTCCGCGTTCGACAATATCAAGAATGACGCCCGAATACCGTCTCTGGCCGTCGCGCATCCCCTTCTTGACCGCCCGCGCCACCACAATATCATTGCTCATCGCCCCGGCCGTATCCGTCGGCGCCACATACAAATCACCGTACGCATTCGGTTCCAGCGGCACGATAAATCCGAACCCGCGGGCATTGGCCCGAAACGTCCCGATCACGCGGTTGCCCATTGGCGGCAGCGTGACGTTCTTCTTGGCATCCAGCGCAATCTGACTGTTTTGACGCAGGCTTTCCAGTGCCTTCTGAAACGCCGGATAGTCATCACCGCCCAGCCCCAGGCTCTCGGCCAGACGGCGCGCCGGCTGCGGCGAATAGTCCCGACGCGACAGCGCCGTCAAGATTTGTCGTTTCAGCAGTTCCACGCTTCAGAACCCGGGGTCAATAAAAAAGCGTCTTGCCGATATGACCCCATCGCCAAGACGCCGAAACTTCTGATTCACACAGTCCGTAATATCAACTGACCTTTTCACGCAGGGCATTCAAACGCCGCGTCAAGCGGGATTTCATCCGCGAGGCGGTGTTTTTGTGCATCGTACTGGTGGATGCCACTTTGTCGAGCTTCTTTGTCAGCAGCCGAAGCTGCTCTTGGGCCGCGTTCAGATCACCTGACGCCAGCGTCTGCTCAAACCGTTTGACCTGGGTTTTAACCATACTCTTGCGCGCTCGGTTGCGAAGCCGTGCTTTGGCGTTCTGACGAACACGTTTTTGGGCCGATAATGAATGTGCCACGTTTAACTCCTGTATTCGCGTTACGTTTATATCTGGTTCTTAGTTAAGTCAGATCCGTACCCGGACATCAACCCGGGCCGACAGACGAAACGCTATTTTGTAACATCTTTTCGCAAATTGTCAATACGTTGTCCGACATCTTTATAGCCAAAATCCACCTGGGCCAGTTTGCGGTACATTTCCAGGGCTTCTTTTTTTCTGTCAAAAGCTTCGTAACTTCTTGCCAGATTGTATCTTATGTCTTTTGCCACCGGGCTTTCCTGGTTGGGGCACTCCGAGAGGGCTTTTTGAAAAATATCAATCGCATCCTCATACCAACCCTTCAAAAGAAAGCACAATCCGATTTTATCCATCGAAATCAGCCGCAGTTTGGGATCACGCTGAGCCTCCTGGAAAAGCGGAATGGCTTGGTCAAACTGCTGAGCGCGCACCAGACAACGACCATATTCGTATTTGAACCGCAAATCCGTTGGGTAGTTTTCCTGACAAAGCCGATAATGTTCCAGCTCTTCCCGCTCCATCGCCGCGACCAGTTGAGCCTGCTTTTCCTTCAGTTCGGCGTTTTGAGGCTCACTTTTGAGCTGCTCGTTAATCGCCCGAATCCCGTACCGCAGTTGGCGCAGTTTCAACTCGCCTAATCGCCGTTTGAACGAAAAATCGCGTGTCTGCTCATAATACTGATTCAACACACCAAAGGCCTCTTGATAGCCCTCTTCGGTTTCCAAATCCGCCAGTGCATCAGCCAGATCCAGCACATTGACCGACGAAACACGACCCTCCCGAAGACGTTTTCGAGCCATTTCCACCGCATCCTGTCGCGTTTGGGCGGACTTGACCACGGCTTCCTGACTGTGCAGTCGATCCTGGGCTTCTTTGTCGCGAATGGACCCGCGAAAATCGGCGGTCTGGCCGTATTTGCCCTTTTCCATCGTCATACTGGCACATAAATCCCGCAATTCGTTGCGCAACTGATCGTCATTGGGACGCACCTGAAGCGCCGCCTCACAGGCCGCAACGGCTCTGGAAAACATTTGCAGTTTGGCGTACGAATCCTTCAGTAAAATAAAGGTCGAAAAACTCGGTTTTCGAGACGCCTTGTTCGCCTCAAAAATCAGATGGGCAATCCATTCCGCGGTACGGTGATGCCCGCCAGCGACCGCCGCCTTGAGCATCGCTTCGGCATAGCCCAGATTATCCGGATCCTTGGCCAGCAGAAACTCGGCGTTGAGCATCTCATCCTGCGGCAGTTTGCCCCCTTTATGCCGGATTATTTCCAGCATTGAAGGCTTCTTGCCGCCCTTGCCCTGACGAATCAGCGACAGTCTGCGCAGCGGCGCGTGTCCATCCTCCAGCGCATCGGGCGCAAACCGCAACCCCTCAAGGTACAGATCAATCGCATAGTCAAAATTGTCCGTTGAGGCCACTTCCTCTGCACGAGCAAAGAAAGCCCGGGCCTTCTCAAGTCCGGCATCAAAAGTGTCGTCTTGCATCACGATAGCTCACATCTCCATAAATAAACTCGTAAAGTCGTATCATACTGTTTTCGACCAAACGATGCAATAACTTTCACATTATCCCCCCGCCGTCGTGCAGCAGAGGCTAACCGGCAGGGCCGCGGCGTACAAATCAATTTCAGCCCGCCCCGATAAGCGATGTAAGTTCTTTTTTTATAATAACTTCACAATCACTTGCCGCAAGGGTTTGAAGGCAGGTTCGTTGTCGGTCGGTAAAACAAATCGGCAAGTGCGGCTCAAGTGAATCGATTTTTAACACGGCAAGAATCGCCCGGCATAGCGCCTCCACCCCCCGGCCGGTCAGGGCACTGACCAGCACCCACGGTTCGGACGTGTCGGGCGAAAAGGCCTTTTGATTCGGCAGCAGATCGCTTTTGGTATAGACAGTCAGACCAGCCGCTGAGACCGTCATCGGCACAACCAAAGGATGCCGCTGCGTGCAATCCCGTATATGAAGAACCAGATCGCACGTCTTGGCAGCCTCAACAGCCGCTTGTTGAGCGGCTCGATCCAGTACATTGTCCACCGCCAATGTCGTATCCAGGCCGGCAGTGTCAATCACCTCCGCTCTGAGCGGCCCGATTCGACACGTCGTCGAGACCCAATCCCGCGTCGTTCCGGCCGAATCCGATACAATCGCCGCATTCTCGGCGGCCAGCTGGTTCAACAACGTACTTTTTCCGCTGTTGGGCGGACCCAGCAACCCGATCCGCACGCCCTCAATGAGCAGTCGAGCTGTTTTGCTCCGCCGAAGAACGGTCGCACATTCTTTGTGTAACTGATTGATTTCAAATGACTTGGATTCAATCCAGTCCCTCGCCCAGGCCGACAGGCCGCCCTCGATTTGTCCGGCAATCAGCTCGACCCCCTCCCGCGTCGCCGCTCGTGTCATTGCCAGACGGGCCTCGGCCTCAATCCGCGTGCGACAGGCGCCCTGCAATTGCCCAAACAGGCATTCATCGGCCGACTGAAGCTGCGCGCCATAACGCTGACAAACCCGCACAATATGCTCAACCAACAGCGGATTGCCGTGGCAGTGCACCACAAAGCAATCCGCCCGTTCACGCCCCAGGACAATGCTGTCAATCACCGTATCCCCGTCTTGAAGCGCCCCAAAGGCCAGTCGGCCGCAAGCCGGCAAAGATCGCCTGAAAAGATTCCGAACGATCCGCTCGGCATCCCGTCCGCAAAGGGCCACGCTGGCGATTGCCGACGGACCGCCGCCCGTCAGCACGCTGACGCTCAGCGGCGGCAAAGGCGTCGTCGATATGTGCGGTTGTGTGTCCATCAATGAACAATACCCCAAGTTCCTGCTCTTGAAAAGCTTATTTCTTTTCGCTTTTCATTGAGTTTTGTCCGCTAAAAGGTACAATAGACAAAGAGGGTCAAACGTCTGTACGTACAAAACAGGTGTAATGCAAAAACCGTAATCACTGCGGCCGGCAGTATCCGGCGGCATCAAATGAAAGGGTACAATAGTGAAGAATGAGCGAATGATCAGGCTGTTTATCGCGTTGAGTCTTTGTCTGTCGGCAATTGGCACGGCACAGACCCAGGAAGAAAAAGACTATCTGGCGATTTTGCTCGAAGGCAAAAAGATCGGTCACGCCGAGCACACCCGTTCCATCGAAGGCACCAAAGTAACCACGAGCGAACGTTTGACGATGACGCTGGGGCGAGGCGGACAGGCGGTCAAAATCGAATCCACCGAAATCCACTACGAAACCCTCGACGGCAAGCCGCTGGGCTTTGAGATGCGGCTCAATATGAGCGGCATTGAACAAACCCACATCGGCCAAATCGCCGACGGCAAAGTCACCATCACCACCGAAGCCATGGCACAACAGCAGCAGGTTGTGATGGATTGGCCCGCCGGAGCGCTGCTCAGCCAGGGAATGCGGCTGCTGCAGGAGCAGCACGGCCTGGCCGAAGGGCATACGTATGAGGTTGAAATCTTTCGCCCTGATATGCGAAGGGCAATCAAAGCGTCGGTTCAGGTCGGCGCCAAAACAAACGTGGATTTGTTCGGGCGGGTGGTGGAATTGACCGACGTGAAGGTGACCATGCATGTGCCCGGCCAGCCGATTACCGTAACCAGTTACGTGGACAACGAAATAAAAGCCCTCAAAAGTCTGGTGCCGATGATGGGCATGACCCTCGAGATGATTCAGTGCGACAAGGCGTTTGCCCTGCGCGATGACGATGTAGTGGACTTCCTCGATCGGCTCAGCATAAAAAGTCCGGCTGAATTGACCGGCATCGGCCAAAAAGCGTCGATTCAATATGAATTGACGCCAACCTGCGAGGGGCCGTTGACGATTCCGTCCACCTCCAACCAAACCGTCAGAAAGGACAATGGACGGATCGTGGTCACCGTTCAGCCGGCAGTGCCCGCGTCGGACACGACCCTGCCCTATAGCGGCGATGACGCCGAAGCACTGGCGGCGATCAAGCCGACCGAATACCTGCAAAGCGACGACGAAAAGGTTCAGGAACTGGCCGCGGCCGCCATCGGTTCGACCACCGAGACGCTCAAAGCCGCTCGCCAGATCGAATCGTTCGTGAACGGCTATATTACCACCAAAGACCTTTCTATCGGGTACGCCTCAGCCGCCGAAGTGGCGCGAAGCCGTCAGGGTGATTGCAGCGAACATGCCGTGCTGGCCGCGGCGATGTGCCGAGCCGTCGGCATCCCGGCGCGGGTCGTGTGCGGCGTGGTCTATGTCGATTCATTCATCGGCCAAAAGAGCGTCTTTGGCGGCCACATGTGGACCGAAGTGTATGTCGCCGGTCAATGGCTTGGATTGGACGCCACCCGGGCGCCCGACGGCTTCGGTCCGGGGCATATCTCACTGGCCGTCGGCGACGGCAATCCCTCGGATTTTTTCAGTCTGGTCAACACGCTGGGATGTTTCAAAATCGATAAAATCACCGCCAATGCGAAAACCGAAAAAGCCGAAAACTGAAAATCCGATTTCTTCGCGACGGTTCCTCAAGGCCGTTTTTGAGCCGTTTGTATCCGACCAGCAAAAAGGACTGCCCGACAGTCCGGTCGAAACATCACCGCCCCAGGGAGCCGAACGGATTGTCCTGCCGTCGCCTGAAACACGGATGTGCGGCGATATGTCGGTGCGAACGGCTATCGACCGACGCCGCAGCCGACGTCGTTTCGCTGCTGCGCCGATGACGCTCGATGAGCTGGCGTATGTGAGTTGGGCGACGCTGGGCATACAGAAGATTATCGGCGCCGGGCGGGCGGTTTTTCGCACCGTTCCCTCGGCCGGGGCGCGCCACGCGATTCAGCTTTATATCGCCATCGGAAATGTCGAGAAACTGCCCAAAGGCCTGTATCGCTATCGGGCGACGGATCATACATTGGTCGCACTGAAAGCCGATGATGCGATTTTGGAGAAGACCGCCCGGGCCTGTTTCGACCAGCACTGGATGGCGCAGGCCGCGGCGGTGCTGATCTTTTCAGCGGTGCCGTATCGCATGGAATGGCGTTACGGCCCGGCCTGGCCCAAGTTAATTGCTCTTGACGCCGGCCACGCCTGCCAAAATACATATCTGGCCGCCGAATCCATCGGCGCCGGGGCGTGTGCGGTGGCGGCGTATGACCAGACACAGATGGATCAGCTCGCAGGACTGGACGGAAACGATGAGTTTGTCATTTATCTTGCCGCTGTCGGCAAGGTTTGAATCCATATCAAAACGGGAAAGGTGAAAGGACACAAATGAAACTGCCGAAATTTTCGATGGGCATCGGCGATCGGTTCGGCTGTCAGGGCGTCGCTCAGTTGAAGGCGATGCGGCTGGCACAGACCGAAGGCATTGACGTAACACCGGTGTGGAACAAGTCATACCGCGAACACAGCATCATCGGCACTCAGCCGGCGGACGTACGCCGCCAGGCGGATGCGGCTGTTGCGGCGTTGCAGTGGGACAGGCCGTATTTTGTCGATGCCGACCATGTGCACCTGAAGACCATCGACGGATTTCTGGAGTGCAGCGACTTTTTCACGCTGGATGTGGCCGAGGCCATCGGACAGGCGGCTCCCGATGACGACATTGAGGCGTTTTGTCGTCGGAATGAACGTTTCATCGGAACGCTTGAGATTCCCGGACTCGATACGCCCTTTACTGTTACCCGACAGGATATCAAACGCATTGCAGAGAAATTCCTGTTCGCTGTCAAAGAGGCCGGACGCATCTATCGCCGTATTCTTGAGCAAAGGCCCGCCGATGCGTTCGTCACCGAAGTCTCCATGGACGAAACCGACATTCCTCAGTCGCCGGCGGAGATGTTCTTTATTCTGTCGGCGATTGCCGCCGAGGGCATCCCCGCCCAGACGATTGCCCCGCGGTTCAGCGGACGCTTCAACAAAGGCGTCGATTATGTCGGTGATCCAGCCCAGTTCGAGGCCGAGTTTCGGGCTGATATGGCGGTCATTGCCCACGCCGTCAAGACCTTCGGCCTGCCGGACAACCTCAAGCTCAGCGTTCATTCCGGCAGCGACAAGTTTTCCATCTACCCGGCCATTCGGCAAGCCGTGCGTGATTTCAATGCCGGCGTACATCTTAAGACTGCCGGCACCACCTGGCTGGAGGAATTGATCGGTCTGGCCCTGGCCGATGCGGAGGGGCTGGCCCTGGCCAAAGCGATTTATACCGAGTCGCTGGCGCATTTTGACGATCTTTGCGCGCCCTATGCGGCGGTAATTGATATCGACAAGACCCGCCTTCCGTCTGAGCAAACCGCCGCCGAGTGGGATGGACAGCAGTTTGCCGCCGCACTGCGCCATGATCCGACCTGCAACGAGTACAATCCCGATTTTCGCCAGCTCATCCACGTCGGCTACAAGATCGCCGCTCAGATGGGAACACGCTATACTGACCGGCTCACACGCTTTGCCGAGCAGATCGGCCCGCATGTGACCGACAACATCTATCGTCGGCATATTCTGCCGGTCTTCGGCGCAGCGTAAACGCCTTGCCTGAAAAATATGGGGTGGCGGTTATTCCGGAAGGCCGTTTTTGTGGACCGCGCCGCGGTGGCCTTCCATCTTCAAAAACCCTTTGGCCCAAACCACCGCCCCGGAAACGACGACCACCAGGACGTAAATCAGCAGCGCATAGCGCGTGCGAATCTGGCTCATTGTGATGCCGATCAGGGCATACATCCCCGCCAGTGCATAACTCAGGGCGACGGTGTGTTTCAGCCCAAGCCCGCGGTCGATAAGCTGGTCGTAAATATGCCCCCGGTCGGACACCATCAGCGGACGGCGGTTAATCAGCCGACGTACCAGCGCGGTGGCGGTATCGAGGATCGGCAGCCCGAAAATCACAATCGAGGCCATCCACCAGCGGGGAATCGTCTCGGCAAACAGGATCATCAGCGCCGCGGTGACAAACCCCAGCAGCATACTGCCCGCATCCCCCATAAAAATCTTGGCCGGATAGCGATTAAACGGCAAAAATCCCAGCACCCCGCCGACCAGACTCAGGCCTATAATAATTCGCACCGGATCGCCGACCTCGCTGAAGCCCCACGTCGCCAGATGCATCGACAAAATCAGCATCCCGATAGTGATAATCGCCGTTACCCCGCCGCACAGTCCGTCCAGCCCGTCCAGCAAATTCAGCGAATTGGACGCCCCCAATACAAAAAACACCACCACCATCGCCCCCAGCGCATAATGCACAGGCTCTGGCAGTGTCACTCCCAGCGGTGTCGCAAAATAGGTCAGATTCGGCAAAATCCCCACGGCAATCAGCGCCCCGGAAGCGATAAACTGACCGAGCAGTTTCTGCCACGGACGAATATCCAGAATATCATCCACCAGCCCCACAAAACACGCGACCGCACCACCGGCCAGAATACCCAGCAGTTGAGACAACACCTGACCGAACGACGTGAAGTCCTGAATCAAGGCGATGCCGGCCAGTATCCCGACGGTCAGCCCCACCAAAATCCCGATGCCGCCCAGATAGGCGACCGGTTCTTTGTGGGTCTTGACAAAATCGTCCGGCTTATCCACAATATTAAGCCGGATGGCGATCTTCTTGCACAGCCACGTGGCCGCCAGCGCAAAGGTCCACGCGCTGACCAGCACCGGCCAGAAACGAAATGTCCAACTCACAGGCCGTTCCGGCCCGACAAAGTGTTCGAACAGCATGATAGCGGCCTCCTCAGATTGTATCGGCGCGTCATTGTAGCGGGCTTAACTGCCGATGTCCACCGATTCATTTTCCGGACGGAAAAAATCCTGTGAATTGCGCTTGACCTGCCGTATAATAATGACGAAATATGAGGGAATCATTGACGCGAGTGATCAAACAATGAATGTATTGCTGACTTCAGTGGGGCGCCGCGGCTATCTGGTGCGTTACTTCAAGGATGCACTGGCAGCGGATGGTCAGGTCTGGGGGGCTGACAACAGCCGTTATGCGCCGGCCTTTGCCTATTGCGACCATCGCGTCATCATCCCGGAAATTACCCATCCCGATTATCTCGACCATGTGCTCGAATTATGTCGGATTAACAAGATTCAAATCGTCATCCCGCTGATTGACCCCGAACTGGAGATATTATCGGCCTTTCGAAGCGAATTTGAGCGGCATGATATCCTGCTGCTGCTCTCACCGCCGCACACCATTGAAACAGCCTCAGACAAATATCAGACATGGCAGTTTGCCCGACAGCACGGCATCGCCGCACCGCAGACCTTTATCACCATTGCAGACGCCCTGTCGCATATTGACTCCGGCACGGTCCAATGGCCGCTGCTGGTCAAGCCTCGACGCGGCAGCGCTTCGATGAATCTGACGTACTGCGCCGACAAAATTCAGTTGGAAGGAGCATTCGAGGCCTGTCCGACCCCGATGATTCAGGAGGTCATCAAGGGCGCTGAATACGGGTATGATCTGTTTGCCGATACCCGGTCGCGCCCGATCAGCGTCTATTGCAAACGGAAGCTGGCAATGCGCGCCGGCGAAACCGACAAGGCCGTCAGCACAAACAATCCGGAACTGATTGAGTTCGGCAAAACCCTCCTGGAACACCTCAACCTCGTCGGCCCGGCGGACGTGGATGTGATGGTGGACAAGGACGGCCCTAAACTACTTGAGATTAACCCGCGATTCGGCGGCGGATACCCCTGTTCTCACCTGGCCGGCGCGGCGTTCCCGAAAAAAATTCTTGCACTGCGCCGCGGCGAGCCGATCTGCCCCGATATCGGCGCCTGTCCCGACGGCGTTTGTATGCTCAAACAGGACGAAATCATCCAGCCCGACTGGAACAGACTGAAAGGATAGTCCGCCCCGTAACAAAACCGCGAACACAACAGCGCGGCAGCGCAAGGACGCCCGATAACTTTTCATCTCTTGACTTCAAAAAATCGGCAAACGCCGCTCCGGCAGGGAATTTATTACAGATTTTATTGCATTTTGGGCAAAATTGCGTGAAAATCCACACCAACTCGACAAGTTCACGCGGCATAGGCTTGGCAGGCCGTGAGCACGGCCGGGATGACCGTGCCGAAAAAACAAATTCTTGTACGACCAAAGTACGAAAAACCGGATGGTTTAGATTATATCAAGAAGGCTCAGAACGTGGCCAAACGCTCCAGACACAACAGAACAACGCGATCAACGGGACAGCTCGTCTCGTTTTTGCCGGATTCCTATCTGGATCGAACCAGCCGCCCGATTTATGCGCTGACGTATCTGCTCGGGTTTATGTTGTTTTATGAGATCGGCACGTTTCTGATTCATCCTGAAACGCTCACTCAGTCCCTGGCCCAACCCCAGGTGCGTGTCGTGGCCTTTGTCTGGGTGCAGAACTTACTTGAATTTATCGGTTTCAGCCCTCGCATGACCTGGATTACTGCACCGCTGGTGGTTATCGTCATCCTGCTGGCTCTGCAAATCACATCCAACACCCGATGGCAGGTCCGCGTCGGCGATTTTATCCCGATGACCCTTGAATGCATCATGCTGGCGGTGCCGCTGATTGTCCTGAGTCTGCTGCTGAACCGCAACGGCCCAACCGGACCGCCTTCGGCCGCCGTGCTGATCCCGCTCCAGGAGATCATCGACCCCCAGACCCAGCGGATGTTGATGGTCGATATTATCACCGGCATCGGAGCGGGCATATACGAAGAGCTGGTGTTTCGGCTGGTTCTCATCTGCCTGCTGATGATGCTCTTCCAGGATGTGCTCGGCTTGCAGAAGAACAACGCAATTTTCGCCTCGGTGCTGATTTCAGCCTTGCTGTTTAGTGCCCACCATCATTTCTTCTTTGCCAACGGGCGATTTTTCCGCGGCGATCCGTTCACGATGGGCCGATTTGTCTTTCGCACCCTGGCCGGTATTTATTTTGCCGCACTGTACGCCGTCCGCGGTTTCGGGATTACCGCCGGTACGCATGCGTTTTACAATATCCTTGCAGCCATCCTGAAAATGCTGGTCTTTTTTGTCCGACCGGTCTGAATCTTGAACATTTTTCCATTTTTTTCGCTCCTGTTTACTGCTTGCAAATTCCGGACTTGCAAAATAATCGTCCGATAAGCCCGATGTATTCCCGTTTCCAGTATTAACAAGGGGGTTGATTTAATCAAGCTGATTGCGGTATAATCACTTATATAAGAACAGAGCAACGGCATCTTTATTGGACAGGACAGACACTATGGATTCGCCCAGAAGCAATTTGGCTGTCAGTGAACTGGTTTTCTCACTCTTCCAGCGCCCGCTCCATCCGGAGCTGTTTACTATATACGCCCGACGGCACTTAAAGACCGATCTTTATGAGACGATGATCTGGGCTACCGGCGGCTCACATGTGGTCACGGTGTTCGTGGGCGATGTCTGTCTGAGCGAGCTGATCAGCCCGCCGGGGCAGATGCTTCCCAAACGCGGCCTGATCGAGCGTTTCCAGTTCCGCGGGCAGCGCACCCACAAGTGTACTCTCAGCCGCGGACTGAGCTATATGACCGATTTTCAGGTCGAAAAAATGAGTCCGAATCTCTATCGGCAAAGCCATTACGATCTGGAGCGGTTCGCCCGCAATCGGGGAATGTTCGTAACGTTTCCGGAACTGTCTATCGGCAGCCTGGAGCCGTTCAGCTATGTCGATTTTGAAGCCCGACGCAACGAACTGCATATCCATGCATTCCATGCGTACCCGGACCAATTGACGATAATCAAGACCCAGTCGCTCTTTGATTTGCATCAATAATCCATACCGGCGCCCGTTTGCAATGTGTACGGGTGTTTAGTTGCGCGCAAAAAACCGGACAAACGTCATCACGTCTGTCCGGAAGGAGGTGTTCCAAGACGGAAAGGTTTAGATGCGGGGCGTGCCGCTGCTGACCAAGCGGGCCATCCGCTGAGATTTTCGGCGTTTACGGCGGTTCTTCTCCGATGGCTTTTCATAATAACCATTTCGCTTGATGTCACGAATCAGGCCTTCTTTTTCGCACATCTTCTTAAACCGCTTGACCATTTGCTGGATGCTTTCACCCGCACGAGATTTCACTTTAATCATAAAAGTTCAAACCTTCCCAGTGATTATTGATAAACTGCATATTTTCTTACCAAAGAGAACGTCGTATTGTATCTATCGATCGTAAAAATGCAAGCGAAAATTTCAACATTTTTCTTGTTTTAAGACAAAAGACATCCGTTTGCACTTTAACCTTGGTGCTGACTGCTGCGGTTTTGTGCGCAGGCCGGCGAAAAATGACTGAAATTTACAGAGACAGCGACAGGATAAAAGAAAATAACGGAGAGGGCGGGATTCGAACCCGCGGTACTCTGACGAGTACACTGGTTTTCGAAACCAGCTCGATAAGCCACTCCGACACCTCTCCACTGTTGAGTTTTATACGGCCCGGACTGCCCGGAACTGCCACAGACGGCGCATTCTACCGGATACCACACGGCGTTGCAAGTCCCCTGCCGTAAAAAAAACCCGTTTGGGTTAAACCGAAACGGGCTTGAATAAATACATTGTCTGTCGTCGAGACCGTCGAGCATTTATATTCGTACATGCTCCAGACCATAAGGCGCCCGCTGAGGACGCGAGAGCATCGCATTGGCCTGGTCGTTATCAATGAATCGCTCTTTGCGCGGATCCCAATGAAGTGTTCCGGGCACTTTCATCGCAATATGATAGATCAAACACGCGCTGCACGAGCGATGAGCCACCTCAACCGGCACGACCGCCTGGCGTCGGGTTCGGATACAGCGAAGCCAGTCCAAATGAATGTCGGGGCTTTCGTATAGATGGATACCATTGGAACCAATTTCCATCTGGAGAATCTTCGGGTCGCTGACTCGCAGCGCCTGGGTGTTGGGATCGCCGGAAGTCGGGTCGGAGGCCGTCACGCCGGCGCTGCCGCGCGACACAAAGATCCAGCCCTCCTCGCCGATGAACCGGACGCCGTTGGGGTGCTTGTCGCTAATGTGCATCGTAACGCCGTTGGCGTATTTGCTGCGTATATCATAAGGGCCATGGACATCCCACAAACCGGATTGGGGAAACTCGGCGGTTCCTTCAATCTCTATAGGACCGGTATATTCTGTCCCCATGCCCCAATGCGCGGTATCGACGTGGTGCGTGCCCCAGCCGGTGATCATTCCGGCGCCGTAAGCCTCAATGCGCAGCCAGCCGGGACGCCCGTAACCGTTCTGCGGATGGACGCGGTTTTCGGTGTACGGCTCAACGGGCGTCGAACCCAGCCACATGTCATAGTTGAGGTTTTCCGGGACGGGCATTTCGGGCCAGTGTCTGCCGGACGGATCGGTGGGCAGGCCGATTTCGACATGTTTGACCTGTCCGATGGCGCCGTTGCGAACCAGCTCGCAGACCCATTTGAATTGAGGCCAGGGACTGTTGGCGCGCTGCTGGCTGCCCAGCTGAAAGACACAGCCGGTGCGATTGACGATATCGCTCATCATCCGGCCTTCGGCAATCGTCAGTGCGGCGGGTTTCTGTAAAAAGACGTCTTTACCCAGCAGTGCCGCCTCGGCGGTCGGGCGGGCGTGCCAGTGATCGGGCGTTGAGATAACGACGGCGTCGATGCTTTCATCGCGCAGCATTTCGCGATAGTCCTGATAGACTTTGACATCGACATAGCCGCGATCGCCTTTTCGTCTCTCGTAGAAGTCCTCAATCAGCTTCTTGCCGTCGCGGGCGCGTTTGATATCCACGTCCGCTGTCGCAACAACGCGGCACAGATCATGACGCAGCACACCGGGCAAATCCATATCTCTGGCAATCCGCCCGCAGCCGATCTGGGCAATGTTAATCTTGTCGTTGGGCGAGGACGGCGCCTTGGCCACGGCGGTCGAGGACACCAGTGTCGGCATTCCAAACACACTCGTCGCCGCAACAACAGAACCTTTCAGGAATTCTCTTCGTTTCATCATACTTCCCTTAATTCAGGATACATTTTTTGTTCGTTTCCAAAAAAACACAGTCATTTTCGTCAACTCTGTTCCCTTTTGACCTATTGATATTCATGCTATTGCCGATAGCGATAGGCCCAACCGCGAGCCATATACTGAATGTCTTCGATTTGGTCGTCCGGCGGATACTCGATATTATACATATCCGCATTCTGATTGCTCAACTTCTCAACGCGTTCCCGCGTAAACGAATCGCGCCAGCGGCGTGTCTCGGCATGACCGTCCACATAGCCAATGATACTGCTGTCGCCGTGATTGATGGCCAGCGGATCCCACCAGCCCCATCCACACCGTCCGAATATTCCGGAGCACCAAACGAAAACCAACCCGATTGATTCCAGTTGCGCTCCTGCGCCACTTCGATGAACACATAGCGGCTGGATGGTGAGGTGATCTCATTGTATTTGGTGATCTGGTACCGATACGAATCCGCTGATCGGTTCAGTTGCCAGTAAAGACACCGCGCCATAGAATACGTTACAAACGGTGTCACCTGATCGTAAATACTTTTGCGCCGTGTATCCCCCGGACAATGATACGATTCCGGGGACTTGAGATACTCATGAAGCCGTCCGCGTTTGATCCCCCGGATGGCATCCTGGTCAGTAATCGGCGGAGTATTGACCGCGGTATTGTACAGATCGCCCGGTGTATTGCGATAGGGCGCCCCGATCCAGCCGACATAGGTATTGTCAGCCACTCCGTCCATCTGAGCACTCATAATCCGACCGTTGTTATCGGATTGATAGCTGTACCACGCCAACGACATATTCTTGGTGTTGGTCATGCACACCACCGAGGAGGCCTTCATTTTCGCCAGCCGAAGGGAAGGCACAATGATTGACAGGAGTAACGCAATTATTGCGATCACTACCAGCAACTCAATTAAAGTAAATGCCTTTCTCATAATCACGCCTCAATTTTAACCTTATTTTATTCTGTCTATAACAATTCAATCGCCTTGTTTTTCGTTATTATGTTTTGCCTGGTTGTGAGCTGACTCAATGCCCATGGCCCAGCGGATGCCGCCTTCAAGGTGTTTGATAAAGTTCGGATCCCGGTAATGCTCAATTTTATGCCCCAACGCCGTGTACCACTGGCGGCCGCCGTCAAATTCCTGACACCAGGCCAGCGGAAAATAGTCGCCGAAGGTGCGGCCGGGATAACGGTCTTTCTGATTGTCATCGACCGTGCGCAGGTCGCCGGCCAGCAGGACCTTGATACCGGGATTCAATTCATTCATATAGTAGAACTCATCTTCCCAGTGCCATATCGTCGGTAAGTGGGCAGTTGAGCTGTGCCTGGGGTCAATGACTTTGATTTCAAATTTCTGAAACGGGGGGTGGCGAACAAACTTGCCGCCAAGGTTGGCCCAGAACCACGGCCAGTTGCGCTCGGAACCGCAGGCCGAGTGAATGCCGACGAACGCCCCGCCGTTGCGGATGTAGTTTTGAAAGACGGTACGCTGGTCATCATTATCAAAGGCGTCGTTGTTGGTATTGGCAAAGACCAGCACATCAAACGAGGCAATTTTTTCCGCGTCATTGAAAATGGATGAATCGTCAATCGCCGTGGTCTCAAACGTCCAGCCGTTTGTCCGACAAATGGCTTTGAGACATTCGACACTGGCGGGAATGTTGTCGTGAATGTAGCCTTCGCTGTTTCGCGTGTAAATCAGGATGCGGCCTTCCGCTTTCGCGCTTTGGCCCAGGCACACGACCGCCGAGATCAATAGACCCGCCCATATTTGTTTTTTCATTGCTGCACCTTAATGAGTGGAGGTTGAGAAAAATTATTCCATAACGTTTCTGCACGTTCCGGCGCTATCCGACCGTCATAGACGAGCATCCGATACCGCAGGACATAGTTTTGATGAGGCCGGAGTATCCAGTCATTATGCCGAATCGGACAAAATTCAAAAAACATCAGACCATTACCGGTGGCGTTGTCCGGCCAGACGCGCATCGGTTCGGGGTGTTCCCGATTGGCGCGGTGGCTTAAGAACAAGACGCCGGCCGTGCCGGTTTTATTGCGTCCGACGCCGCGCAGATCCGCCCAGCGGGCGCGCGTGCCGTCGGCTTCATTGCGGGCCTTGCCCTCGCTGGTCAGAACCGTCACGTTGTCTTTGGTCCAGTCATCGGTGGCTCGAAACCCCACCCCCCCGCCGTACCGATAGGCCGACAATTCAATGGGACTTGACAAGGCGTTATTCAGCGTCGAGGTATAATCCACCAGCCAGGCAGTACGCCCGTCAAGACGAACGGCTGAGGCGCGGATATCCCAGACTTCGTTCATCGCAACCTTTTCGATTTGTTCCTCGCCGAGATACATCACGTGCTCCTGATGCACCTGAAAACCGGCATAAACAGGGCCGGCAACGGTGGACAGCAAGCCCGCAAACCTGACGCGCCCTTCGCCTTTGGCCAGATTCCAGAAATCGACCTGCCGTCCTTCAATCTGTGTAACCGTCCAGGGGCTCCAGATACCGTAATGGTGATAGTGATCGGGCGGCTGAATGCGGGTAACCACCATCCCATCGGGCGTGTAAAGCGGATGAATGAAACCGCTGCGTCGAAAGATGGGATTGACGCCTTCGGGAACCGGATGTTCGGCGTGGTGATAACTGAGAATGGGCTTGCTTTGATAGAGCAGGGTTATTGTTTTTTCATCGACCGTCGCGCTTAGCGGAACCGAGGAGGCAGATGCCTGTTCCATCGTTAGTTCCAACTGCACGCTTTGGCCCGGCTGAATCGTCTGATCGGGAATGAACCACAATCGAGCGGCGCGCGAAAGATCCAGTTGACTGGCCAGCGGGATTTTCCTGCCGCCGTCAATGCGGTACAACCGCGGCGTGTGGGTGTCGGGAACGGCAATCCCTTCCAGATCCAGCGACAACGGCACCGGCAGAATTGCCGCGTTTTCGGCGGTCAGCGTAAATTGATGCGCAGCAC
Source organism: Anaerohalosphaeraceae bacterium (assembly GCA_050309605.1). Lineage (GTDB taxonomy): Bacteria > Planctomycetota > Phycisphaerae > Sedimentisphaerales > Anaerohalosphaeraceae > T3Sed10-213. The sequence continues at coordinate 33,419 of JBNRMN010000073.1, read as the reverse complement.
CGAGGGGCGGCGCGGCAAAAATGACGAAAAGAAACCCCGCAAGACCCATTGCCGATGTGAAGGTGCGTGTACTGTATGTCATTGTTTGATCTCCTGAGCGGCCTGAATAAAGGATTGTATGTTTTCGGTTGATACGCCGTCGGGCATTCCGCCGCCGCAGGACAAGAGAACACGGCGTTTGTCCGAAAGCGGCGCCAGCGCCTGCCGGACGCTTTGACGAACCGCATCGGGTGAGCCAAGGGCCAGCACATCGCGCGGCGGAATATTGCCTACGAGTGTTACCTGATTAGTCGTCCAGGTCTTCATCTCTTCGAGCGAGTGCAGAAAGCTGAAATTGAACAGATTGACCCCCAGGGAGGACAAATGCCCCGCACAGCCGCGTCCGTCGGCATCGTTATGAAAGAACTTGACCTGCACATCGAGACATCCAAAGAGTCGTTTCAAATACGGAGCGGCAAACTCCCGAAAATCCGGCTCACCGCAAAACCCGACAATATCATCAAGGATAAACACCCCGTCGATGGTGTCAATGGTTTTCTTTTGCAGCTCCAGCCAGCGGACGGTGTAGTCGGTGATCATATCGAGAAGTTTGTGGATTTTTTCCGTGTCGGTGCGAAGGCCCATCAGAAACTCGGTTGTCCCCATCAAAAAAGAGGCGATATTGAGCGGCCCTCGGGCGACGGCAAATCGAATGTGATGCCCCAGCGACTCGATGCGGCGGCGATTGAGCACCAGCCGATTCAGTACAAACGGAGCCAGGCCGTCGGTTTGGGGATTCGGGGCGCCCAGCCGGTCAATATCACTCGGCTGATGAATGATTTTGTCGGCATAGGGCAGATCGTTTCGGTGGAACGAACATTTGGCGCCAAAGGCGCTCGGCTCGGTGCACATTCCGAACTCACTCCAGAAACCCGGCAGGAACATGACCTCAGGGAAGGTCCGGACGGCTTTTTTGTTGGCCTCGAACCAGCATTCGTCGCTGGAAAAATAGTCCAGTGTGGAGATATCCGCCCAGCCGGGCAGCCAGGGACTGTCAATAATAAAACCGACCGGCAAGGGCCGGATTGCCTTGCCCTCGATAAGCTTGAGTAACATCTGCCATTGTTCGTTTGTCATAATCCCTCGCCGCTTTTCATTGGCTTTCACAAAGCAAAACTGCTTTGACGTCCTGTAGCTATTATACTATAATACTTTAGGATAAAAGATTATTTAGTTATTTATCGCTTTTTATTGCACAATAATGACTATGTATCGCTATGTACGCAACAAAAACGGAGTGTCGGGGTGCAATGTGCTTCGCATCCTCCATGATAAAGATGTATATCGACCGGTTGTTCTGCATACTACAATTGCTCAGGACAGACCTGTCGGCGACATCCACACGTTCCGAGAACATCGACACAATCTGTATCATATTGTGCTTTATACCGCCGGCAGCGGAGTGTGCCTGCTGAATCGCCTGGAATATCCTGCCAAACCCGGCACGGTCATTCTCGTTTCGCCGGGCCAGCCGCACGATTTTATCACACGGTTCGGCAATGCCGTTTATTCAGAACTGACGCTGGCATTTGAAAATGAACAATGCGAGCCTCTGACCTTGCCATTTGAAGAACTGCTTGAGCAATGGGCCGGGGCACAAATCGATTTGCATAATCCGATGCGGCTGCCGGACGCCGAGATCAGCGTGCTGAACGCCCTGTTGACCGAAATTGCCGATTTGGCGGGGGTTGAACATCCGCTATCAGAATTTTATCTGCAATACGCCCTGCTCAAGCTCCTGCATTTTATCGTGCAGGCGTGCGTTAAACCGGCCGCGTCCGGCGGCATTGCCGATGAGCGAGTAATTCGTGTTCGGCAATACATCGAGCAGCACTATAATACACCCATCCGGATTGAAGAATTATCGCAGTTGGCAGGGTTTTCGAAGGGGTATTTGTTTCGAGCATTTCGGAAGGCGTTCGGCATCGCCCCGCTGGAGTATCAAAAACAGCTTCGCCTGGAGGCAGCCCGGACGCTGCTGCGGGCCACGGCGCTGCGATGCTCGGAGATTGCCGCTCGCTGCGGCTATGAAAATATCCACTTTTTTCACCGGCTCTTCAAACAAACCTTCGGCGTTACCCCCCAACAATACCGCAAAAACAGTGTTGGGTCATAATTGTTATGCGCAAAAACCGTATTGATATCCGAAAAACGGTCTGCTGCTATCTCTGACGCCGTATTGTGTAAAACGCTTTCTTTTGTGTTGATTTTGCTGTATCATACTTAACCGTATAGGATTTACAATTCTACAGGCGGTTCAATGCGCGGAATGAAAAGAAATTCAGAGATATTATTGAGTCAAATTGGCGACATCTTCAAGTTTCGGCGGCCAGAGATCACTCTGGTCGTTGTATTTCAGGCGGGACTGATGGTGCTTCTGGATCAAATTATGCTTCGCAGCGGGATGGATCCATCGCGCCCGGCCACGATGCCGGACTGGACGATGTTTGTGCTGGGCATGGGTTGTATGATCCTGGCGATTGTGTGGCAGATGCTGTATCTGGGATTTTTGCGGACAGCGGCGACCGATGGAGCCAAACCGCAGGAACCGAGTACCCTGCTCAGGACGGGACGTCCGTATTTCTGGCGGATACTGGGCGTCCAGATTCTATTGGGATTGGCCGTTTGGGTCGTTTCCGGTGTTTTGGCCATCCTGATCGTCGCGGCGACAGGCTATAAGCAGGCCGAATCGTTTCCCCCGTGGCTGATGACATTGATGATGACAGGCGCTGTCGCCCTGCTGGTCAAACCCCTGTTCCTGATTCCGTCGTTTATGTTGGTGCTGGATTATAAGGCGGTTGAGGCCTTTGCCATGATACGGCAAGTGCATCTAAGCAATTTAGGCATACTGCCGAGATTTTACGGGTCGGGACTGGCGGTGATGGCAGTCATAGGGATCATTGTATCGCTTGCTCCGAAAGACGGCCCGGTGTATTATATCGCGTTGACCGCAGGTCATTTGATCCAGAGTCTGACGATTCTGACATTGATGCTGGCGACGGTATTGTTTATCGCGATTGAAACCGAAAAAAGATGATAAACCAAACGGGACATTTTATTGTGCTCGACGGGCCGGACGGCTGCGGAAAGAGTACGCAGACACGGCTGCTGGCCGAGTGGATCACCCAGCAGGGATGGGAGGTGGTCTCTTATCGCGATCCGGGGACAACCGCGATCGGGGAAAAAATTCGCGAGATTCTGCTGGATCCGTCGCATACGGCAATAACGGATACGGTTGAGGTCCTGCTGTATATGGCCGCGCGAGCGCAGCTTTGGGCCGAACATATCGGACCGGATCTGAAACACGGACGGTTTGTGGTGATGGATCGGTGGTTGAGCAGTACTTGTGCGTATCAGGGATACGCCGGCGGGGTCGGTGTAGAGAAGGTGCTGGCTGTGGCCGAGGCGGCCCTGGAACGAGTCTGGCCGGATGTGACAATTATTCTGGACGTGGATGTCGAAACCGCACGGCAGCGGATGAATCGGGATTTGGATCGGATGGAACAGAAAGGCGCTGAGTATCATACTCGTGTGCGTGAGGGTTTTTTAGCGATGCTGGAACACTGCCCCAATGCGGCGGTGATTGATGCGCGGGCATCGGTCGAGATGATACATCAGGCGGTTCGTGAACATCTAAAAACGGTGTTGGGATGGCAGAGCGGTTAAGCGATATTGTTTGCCAGGACAAGGCCATCGGCTCGCTTCAGCGGGCGTATGCCGCGGGGCGTATGCCGCACGCTTACCTGTTTTGCGGCGAAGACGGCGTGGGCAAATTCACCACCGCTCGCGCGTGGGCCAAAATGCTGCTGTGTCAACACCGCCTTCAGCGAGCCGGTGAGCCGGTGTTTTTCGACAGTTGCGGGCAATGTGATTCCTGCCGGTTGTTTGAAAGCGGCGGGCATCCTGATTTTCAGCCGATTTATAAAGAGCTGGTCACGTTCACCAAAGACGGAAAAAACAAAACCGCCCCCCTTGACATGCCGGTGGACGTGATTCGTGAATTTCTGATCGATAAAATCACCACCCGCCCGCAACGAAGCCAGCACGTGGTTTATGTGGTTCAGGAAGCCGAGAAGGTCAACCGTTCCAGTCAGAACGCGATGCTCAAGATTCTGGAAGAGCCGCCGACGTTTTGTGTGATTATCCTGATTTGCAGCCGACTGGAAAAAATGCTGCCGACGACGCTGTCGCGGTGTCATCCGGTGCGTTTCGGGCCGGTTGATTCGCAGACCATTGTTCGCAAACTGGCCGCGATCGGGATCCGCGAGCCGGAAAGCGTGTATTGGGCCAACTTCAGTGAAGGTCGGCTCGGCCAGGCACTTGAGTGGGCGTCGCTTGCGCCCAAAGGCGACCGTCCCTATCAGATTAAATGCGAATTGCTTGAACGGCTGGCCGGCGCCGCCCTGCCGGATGTGCTGGAGCAGGCCGAGTGGATGAGCAAGGCGGCCAAACACATCGCCGCGGCCTGGTCGGCGTCGATGGAAAATGTCAGCACCAAAGACATCAATCGCCGGGCACAAACGGGAGTGATACAAATGGCCGCCCTGGCGCTGGCCGATGCACTGAAACTGCACGTCGGTGCGGCCGGGCAATTGGTCAACGTCGATCAAATGCCGGTTATTCGCCGATTAGCCGGTAAATATGAGCCGGAATTGCTGTCTTTGATGGTCTCACGGATGTATGCGCTGCGCCGCTGGGTGGAAGACAACGCCAACGAAAAACTGATTTTTGAGCAGGTCTTGTTAAATCTGACGCAATCGGATATAATTAGCCTTTCTATGAGCTAAGAACAACGTCGAGCGTCTTGCCCGGAATGTGAAATGTAGTGCAGCGGAGATGTCGAAATCCATGACGCAACCTGAAACAACAAAGCCCAAAGGGGCTAAAAATAATAAATATATGCTGGTCAGTTACGGCCGGATGGGGCTGATGGGATGGTTTGAGCACAACGAAAACACCCTTCCCAAACTCAATACCAAGGTCATCATCAAGACCGAACGCGGTCTGGAACTGGGTGAAGTGGTCGGTATCCACAACTACCGCGGGGGACAGTTTCGCAGCACGCCGGAACAAGTCGAAAGCTATTACGGCAATCTCGGTGTCGGCTCGCCCGTTGGCCCCGGCGGGACATTTGTCCGATTCGCCACCCATGAGGACCTTCGCGAGCAGGAACACCTTGTTCAATCCGAACAGGAAGAAATCGCCTGCTGCGAAAAGTATATCAAGGAACTGGGCCTGCCGATGCGAATCGTCGATGCCGAGCATCTGTTCGGCGGCGAGCGCATCATCTATTACTTTACGAGCGAGGGACGTGTGGATTTTCGCGAATTGGTCAAGACACTGGCCCGCGAATACCAGACGCGGATTGAACTGCGCCAGATCGGAGCGCGCGACGAGGCTCGGCTGGTCAGCGACTACGAGACATGCGGCCAGCAGTGCTGCTGCAGCCGGTTTCTGAAGATTCTTGAGCCGGTCAATATGCGGATGGCCAAGCTGCAAAAGGCCACGCTCGATCCATCGAAGATCAGCGGGCATTGCGGGCGGCTGAAATGTTGTCTTCGATATGAAGACCTGACTTATACGGAACTAAAGGATAATCTCCCGCAGCGCAACTCCATGGTGCGCACACCCAAGGGCACAGGCCGCGTGATCGACGTTCAGATTCTGACCCAACTGGTGGTGGTGCAGGACGCGCTGGGCGACCGTCAGGCCTGGCCGATCGATGAACTGTTGCCGATGGATCAAACTGAAGAAAAAGAAACCCACCCGAACCGCCCTGTCCATCCGCTTAACGAGGAAATAAATGTTGTCGAAGAAGTCGAGGACGAAGCCCAACAGGAACAGGACGCCGCGATTACGTCGGTTGACGATTTGATTGCGGGCCAGGCTCCGAACGCCGGAACAAAACGCGATAACAACTCAAAAGACTCGCGGCCTGACCCGCGCGACGACCGTCAGAAAAATCGCAACGTCTCCCAGCGCAGCGGCAGAAAACCGCGAAAGAAACGCGCCGCCAAGAGCGCAGCCGGCGCCGAGGACGCACGGACGAATCGACGCGGCAAAAATCGCCGCAAAAAACGTCGGGGCGGCACTAAGAACGGACCTCAAAATCGTTCCCCCAAGACCGAAAACACCGATGGAAAGCCTTCCGGAGAGTAAACGCCCATGACACGCAAAATACTTGTAACATCCGCATTGCCCTATGCCAACGGCCCGATTCATATCGGCCATCTGGTCGAATATCTGCAAACGGATATCTGGGTGCGGTTTCAAAAAGCCTGCGGAAATACCTGTTATTATTTCTGTGCCGACGATACACACGGCACACCGGTCATGATTCGGGCCAAAAGCGAGGGCACGACGCCGGAAGCATTGATCGCACGGGTTCATCGCGAACACATGCAGGATTTCAGCGATTTTGAGATCGTGTTTGATAACTACTATACGACCCACTCAGAAGAAAATCGTCAGCTCAGCGAGCGCATCTATACCGGCGCTCTGGAAGCCGGCTCCATTGTCAAGAAAACCGTTCAGCAGGCCTACGATGAACAGGAGCAAATGTGGCTGCCCGACCGATACATCAAAGGGACCTGCCCGCGGTGCAAGGCTGAGAATCAGTACGGCGATTCGTGCGATGTGTGCGGAGCGCATTATCAGGCCGCGGAACTGATCAATCCCGTCAGCGCCGTCAGCGGTCAGCGGCCGGTGCTGAAGGAAAGCACCCACTATTTCTTCAAGCTGGGCGATTACGCCGACGCACTGAGAGAGTTGTTCGCCGCCGGTTATGTCCAGGACTCGGTTCGGAACAAGCTGGATGAATGGTTTGCCGCGGGTCTGAAGGACTGGGATATTTCGCGCGACGGACCGTACTTCGGCTTCAAAATCCCCGGCGAGAATGACAAATATTTCTATGTCTGGCTGGATGCGCCAATCGGCTATATGGCCTCGTGCAAGAACTACTGCGAACGCAACGGGCTGGACTTTGAGCATGTCTGGAACAGCGGCGAATATGAAATTTATCATTTTATCGGCAAGGATATTATGTATTTTCACGCGCTGTTCTGGCCGGCCCTGTTGATGGCCGCGAAGATGCGCCGTCCGGACAAGCTGTTTGTTCACGGGTTTTTGACCGTCAACGGGCAGAAGATGAGCAAGAGCAAAGGCACCTTCGTGATGGCACGCACGTATCTGAAGCATTTGGATCCGCAATATCTGCGTTATTACTATGCGACCAAGCTCAGCGGCGACGTGGGAGACATTGATTTGAATGTCGATGATTTTGTCAGCCGCGTCAACGCCGATCTGGTGGGCAAACTGGCCAATCTGGCCAGCCGTTCAGGACCGATGCTGTCCAAACATTTCGGCGGCAGGCTCGGCCGTCCGGATCCGGCGGCCGCGGAGCTGCTGGAAACGCTGCGTCAAGCGAAAAACACGATGATACAGAACTATGAAGCCCTGAATTACGCCGCGGTCATCCGTCGGACCTGCGCCCTGGCCGATCAATGCAACAAGTATGTGGAAGACAATCAGCCATGGGCGCTGATCAAAACCGATCCGGAAAAAACCAGGATGGTGCTCACGGCGGTGCTGAACGCCGCCCGGCTGCTGACGATTTATCTCAAGCCGGTGCTGCCGGCATTTGCCGAAAAAATGGAGCGGTTTTTGAATATTGGGCCGCTGACGTTTGCGGACGCCGAGACGACCCTTCAAGAGCACCAGATTAACGACTTTGAACGCTTGATTGAACGCATTGACAAGAAAAAGGTAAATGCCATGATTGAAGACAGCAAACAGAACACAACCCCGCCGGCCGCAGAGACGACCACACCAACGCTCGACGAGCCGCTGGCCGAGGAATGTACGATAGAGGATTTTATGAAGGTGGATTTACGCATCGCCAAGATCGTCAAGGCCTCGTCGGTGGAGGGAGCCGACAAGCTGCTCAGCCTGGAGCTGGATCTGGGCGGCGTAAGCCGGCATGTTTTCGCGGGCATCGCCAAGGCCTACACGCCCGAAGATTTGGTCGGGCGGCTGGTGGTGTGTGTGGCCAATCTCAAACCGCGAAAAATGAAGTTCGGTCTGTCCGAAGGCATGGTCTGTGCCGCCGGCCCCGGCGGCAGCGAGGTCTTTTTGATCAGCCCCGACGTCGGCGCCCAGCCCGGCCAGCGCGTCCATTGATCGGTATTCTGAAGTCAGAGTGTGCAGGATGAGTGCGATGAAAGAAACGCTGGAAGAGATTGCACGGACCGACGGACGATACGATGTGCGGGCGCTGAAGTTTGTGTATGAGGGGCTGGCCGGGACGATTGAGAAACTGCGGCAAAATGAAGACGCCGAGCATCCCCGACATATTACCGGTCAGGAACTGGCCTGGGGACTGGCGGACCTGGCGATGCAGCGATGGGGGCGTCTGGCCAATATGGTGCTGGCCCAATGGGGCGTGCGCCAAACGCGGGATTTCGGCGAGATTGTCTATTTAATGATCGCGCACGAATGGATGACCTCGCAGGAAACCGACACCATCGACGATTTTGACAATGTCTTTGATTTTGATACAGTCTTTGAACAGGACTATCGCATCGACATACGCTGACGCATTGCTTTCTCACGGCCTGGCCCGTCTTGTGCGGTTTCTCGACAAGTCGATGAGGCGGCTCATCATTTGAATGTTTCCAAAAACGGTGGACGGTTATCAATCAATTAGCGGAAATCGTCCGGCGTGAACTGGGTTTCCAGTCGGGTACCGCCCAGTCGAAGGGCCGCCAGCTCGGCCTGACCGACTTTGCCCTGAATGAACTGCTGGACCAGGTCGTTGGGATGGTTGCGGATGTGCTCGGCGTCGCCGTCGGCAATGATTTTTCCCTTGTGCAGCATCACAATGCGGTCGGCGATTTTGTAGGCGCTATTCATATCATGAGTAACCACGACACTGGTTATCTTCAGCTCTCTTTGAAGTTTTATGATCAATTCATTAATGACATCCGACGTGATAGGATCCAGACCGGTGGTCGGCTCATCGTACAGAATGACTTCGGGATTAAGGGCAATCGCCCGCGCCAGGGCGACGCGCTTTCGCTGTCCGCCGGACAGCTCGGCCGGATAATGCTGCTGATACCCGTCCATGCCGACCATCGCCAGTTTCTGCTTGACCAGCTCATCAAGGGCTTTTTCATTGATCGCTTTGACATGCTGGCGAACAGGGAACACGATATTCTCATAGACGGTCAGACTGTCAAACAAGGCACTCATCTGAAAACAAAATCCAAAACGGGTGCGAATACCGGCCAGCTCTTTTTCGTCCAGTTGGTCCATCCGCTGTCCGCGGAAAAAGACCCTCCCTTCAGTCGGGCGTTCGAGCACGATCAGATGTTTCATAAAAACCGTCTTGCCGCAGCCGCTGGGGCCGATGACGGCGGTGGTCTTGCCCTCCTCGATGGCCATTGAAATGCCGTCGAGCACCAGCGCCCGGCCGAATCGTTTGGTCAGATTCTGAACCACAAGAATACCGTCATCGGGTTGTACAGCGGGTCTGGGCATGGTCTTTCCTTGTCAGTGAGTGAGTCTGCGAATAACGCCGGTAACAATGGCCTGGATGATGCAATCGGTCGCCATAATCGGCTCAAAGGCGTCATTGGCCGGTTGAAGCCGTACCGCCTTTCGAGTTTTATAAAAACGCTTCACCGTCGCGGTCTGATCTCTCAGCAAGGCAACGACGATTTGGCCGTTATCCGCAGCAGCAGAAGGACGACATACAATATAATCTCCGTCGTATATGCCCGCATCGATCATGCTGCTGCCGACAACCTGGAGCAGAAACTCGCCGTGTCCACTGCCCAAAAACGACGTCACAGAAAATAATTGAGGATTCTCAATCGCCTCGATGCCGTAACCCGCGCTGATGCGTCCGGCCACAAGCCACGGAGACTGCTCCGGATTCGACCCAGCCGCGGGGGGCGGTGTCGGTCGGGATTTAAGCCGCCGAACCCTGTCGATGAGGCGTTTTCCCTTTGCCGTTAAGCGCAAAGAGCGTGCCCTGCCGTTCGACTGCGTAATCAGCTTTTTTTCGCGCAGGCCGGCGACGTGTTCGAACGCGGTGGGTCGGCTTATGTTGAGCGCCTCGGCCAACTCCCCAATCGTCGCTGAATAGCAGCGGCTGCTTTGAAAGGCCGCGATTTGTGCCAGGACGTCCAGTTGACGCGGCGTGATGTCGATCGGTCGGTCGGGGTAAGTCATTGCACGTACTCTCCTGTTTGTGATCCACTGAAGCGGGCTGATCCTGTTTGGCCGCGTCGGCGGGCAGAATACAGGCAATCTCCGTCAGCAGCTCCGGCTGCACCGTTACGCCCAGCAGCCCGGCAATCGTCGTCAGTACGCCGGTCAATGGCGTACCGGGGGCCTGCTCGGCTGATTCGTTCGGCGCGCCGTGCCAGTTGTGGACGAAATCACCGCCCGGGCCGAATCGGCATAAAGGCAACTTGCTCATGTCTGAATGTTCTCGTTCCATCGTACGGATTCCTTAATTTTGGGTCCATCCAAAACCTCTGTCTGTTAGATTATCGGCATTCCGTCAAAAAAACCTAACAAAAACCGAACGATTTTTCAAAAATTTTTTGGCAACCCGCAAACCCGAAAAATTACATATTTTTGACATGACATGCCTTCTTGTTGACGGAAAAAATCAGCATTTTCGAAAAAACGATGCACCTATGAACGTTTTTAAGGCGGATACGCAGGCCTGCCCCTGTTGTTTCGGAATCGACCATCGGTTTTAGAGGGAGCGGATGAGCTGTTGGGATTCGAAGGTAAAATCCGGAAGTTTTTCCGAGAGATCGCGGATGAAGCGTTGGCCGTCCTGCCAGTAGCCGGCGGTGGGTTTGAGGGAGTGGCACAGGTCCAGGAAATAGGCGTTTTGGGATTGCATCACCACTTCGCGGATATATTTGCTGAGCATCGAAGCCAGACAAACCGGCAGGAAGCGTCCGTCAGCGCCGGCGGCAAAGTGAAGGCGAATTTGTTTGTTTTGAATACCCATTTCGTAGGAACTTATTTTCTCGTCCTGCCGAATCACGACCAGACGGGCCTGCGGGAACATGCGAAGCAATTCCTGTTCATAACGGACCCGTCCGCCCTGCCGATCGATGATGAACTGGAACGACTCCGGACCGTCGCCGCAAACCAGATCGCTGATCAGGCCGCACAGCTCGCCGAACAGAACACGGGATTTATTGCGAACGGCGGCGACCCGCTGATTATAAAAACCAACATCGAGACAACGGGCGGCAAGCGTGTGTAGGCGTATATCGTGTTCGGCCAGTGTTTTATCCAGAACCGACGCAGCAACCCGGACGGCCTGCGGGTTGTCCCCCAGCGGCAGGCGGTCCAGATTGAGATGCCAGGGATAGGCCGTCAATCGACCCGCTGCGTCCGGACAAAGCCGGCAAAGCAGTTGACCGGCGGTTTCAGGGGACAAACTGTCTGGGTCTGACGCAGCCAGACACGATAATACCGTCCGGCGCAAATGGGCCAGACCGCTTGAAGGAGTATAGGCCTTTTTGCTGTCGGTGATGAGCAGGCGGCCCTTGAGATGCTTTTTTTCTTTTGCGACGGCCTTGCCCAACAGCTCCCACAAATCAGCGCGCAGCAAGCGTTCGGGCATTTCCAGTGCCGCCACCGATACCACCAGGGGACCCAACAGCGGTCCGTAACCGGCCTCATCAATTCCCGCCAAGATGACCATGGCGGCATTGTAAAACCGAACACCTCAACGGACAAGACCTTTCCGAAGTTTTTGGGCTTTGGCTGTGATTTAAGCGGGTTTGGCGGCTGTTAGCCACGCGCCGCCAACCGCGTCGTTGCGGGCGGCAAGACGAACATCTGTGAAACCGGCGCGTTCGATTTCTGCGGTCAACTCGTCCCGACTGTAGGCACCGACCATCACATTAAACAATGCCGGAATCAGCGGCCCGGTTTTGTCGTCGGTGAGCAAAAATTCCTGCACCGCCAGCAGGCCGCCCGGCCGGAGAGCTGAAAATGTCTTTTGCAGTTTCATTCCGGCCTGACTTGTCGGGCCGTGCAGGACGTTGGACAACAGCGCCGCGTCATAACCTTGCCCGAACTCGTCCTTGTCCCAACTTCCCCGGCGCACTGCGATGCGCTCGGACAAACCGTGTTGGGCGATGACGGTTTGGGCAATCGCGATGGTTTCAGGTAAGTCGAAAACGGTGGACTTTAAGTCGGGATAGTGTCGGCAGGCTAAAATTGAATAGGTTCCCGGCCCCCCGCCGACATCCAGCAGCGACTTTCGACCCGACAGGTCAACCGCCTCCAGAAACAGTGAACCTCGCCCGGCCATCGTGATGTTGTGCATTCCGAGGATGAAGTTTTGATGGGAATCGGTGTTCTGTTGTTCAGCCGTTTGGAGACCGACCTTGGCCGGCAGTTCCGTCCAGACCTCCCACACATTGGCCGCATGGGCAATGATATGACCCTGATACAGCGGCTTGCCTTCGACGAGATAGTCGCTGCTCAGGGGGGTATTGAGATACGCAGAGTCGTCTTTTTTCAGCAGTCCCATTGCCGTGCCCGCAATCAGCAGCTTTTCGAGCAATCCAGCCTCGACGTCGAAGGCCGAGGCCAACGCCTCTGCCGTCATCGGTTCCTGTTCCAGCCGCGTAAAGACCTTCAGCCCCGCCAGCACGTGTACTACCCGCGCCGCCCGGTAACTCCACATCCATTCATTGAGCTGTTCCATTCCATCGTTCATCACAAACTCACCTATATCCTTTCAAAAGTGTCATTAGCGACTCGAATGCGGCTCGTGTATTTTGAATGTATCTGACGCTATTATATTGTGTTACGGAGAAAAAACAAGATCGATTGATAAAAAAAAAGCTTGACAGGAAACAATTTTCGATTAGAATGTTTCTTGTTAGAAGTATTTGTCGCCGCTTTTTCAACTATTATTAGATTTTTAGGAAAACGTGATAAACACAGAAAAACAGATATTGTTGACTGGTGATGATTTTTATGTTGGCGTCGGCTACCGTATTCTGCTTGCGCTGCGTCGAATCGCTCACGCCATGGACACGCATTCGCGCAAGCTGGCAGTGGACTACAACATCACGGGGCCGCAGCTTTTGTGCCTCTATTATATCTCAAAGAATTCGCCGACTACGCTGTCCGGCGTCAGCAAGCAGTTGAGTCTCAGCGGCGGGACAGTTAACGGTATTATCGACCGACTGGAGGCCAAATCGCTGATTCAGCGGCGTCGCGACCGCGACGATCGCCGCAAAGTCTGGCTTGAGCCGACATCGCTTGGCATTGAGCTTGTGGGCAATGCACACAAATTGCTGCATCAGGCTTTTGCCGAGCGTCTGGCTGCTCTGCCGGAATCGGAACAGATTGCCATCGCCCGCGCACTGGATACCGTGGTTGAGTTGATGGCACTCGACGCCCTTGCTGACCGTTAAGTCAACGGTTTGTTGTTAAGTTGTGCAGTTTCAATCTTAAAATCCTTTGACAGGAGAGATAGTATGATACATCTTACGAAACGCCAAAAAGACATATTCGGCAAAATTGATGATCCGGCCGGTATCAGCCAATGGCGCGACTGGAAGTGGCAGCTTCGCCACCAGATACGCGATATTGAAACGTTTGAAAATTTGCTTGGCGTCGAATTTGAGCCGGAGGAGCGGCGTCAGATCGAGGAAACCGCCGCGCGGTTCCCGATTGCCATTACGCCGTACTATCTGTCGCTGATCGATATTGAAGAGATGCAGAATGATCCGGTTTTCAAGCAGGCGTTTCCGATGCCCTATGAACTGGACACCTGCACCAGCGAAATGGCCGATCCGCTCAGCGAGGACAAAGACAGTCCGGCGCCGGGCATTACACATCGGTATCCGGATCGCGTGCTGTTTCTGGTCAGCAACATCTGCTCGATGTACTGCCGCCATTGCACACGCAAACGCCGGGTCGGGGACGTGGATTTTATCCCCGATAAAGAGACCATCCAGGCCGGCATCGACTATATCCGCAACACGCCTCGGGTGCGGGATGTGCTGCTCAGCGGCGGCGATCCGCTGATGCTCTCGGATGAGTATCTGGACTGGATTTTGACCGAGCTTCGGTCGATTGAGCATCTGGAAATCATTCGTATCGGTTCACGTATGCCGGTGGTACTGCCCTATCGCATCACGGACGATCTGGTTCAAATGCTCAAAAAGCACCATCCGCTGTGGCTGAATACGCATTTCAATCACCCGCGTGAGATCACCCGCTCGTCATCCGAGGCGCTGGCCAAACTGGCCGATGCGGGTATCCCGCTGGGCAATCAATCGGTCCTGCTGGCAGGCGTGAACGACTGCCCGCGGATTATTAAATCTCTGATGCATAAGCTGGTGATCAATCGTGTGCGTCCGTATTATCTGTATCAGTGCGATTTATCCGAGGGACTGGCCCATTTCCGCACGCCTATCGGCAAGGGCATCGAGATCATGGAAAGCCTGATCGGCCATACGAGCGGTTTTGCCCGTCCGACTTATGTGGTAGATGCGCCCGGCGGCGGGGGCAAAATTCCCGTCCTGCCCAACTACATTGTGAGCTGGTCCACCAATAAGGTGATTTTGCGCAACTTTGAGGGGGTTATCACGACGTATCAGGAGCCGGATTCTTACGCGAAGTATTTTTGCGATCGAAATTGCTCAAACTGCCATTTGACGCTCAAGCTGGAAGGCGCCGACGAGTGGAAGGCAGTGGGCATTCACAAACTGCTGGCCGACTACGATAAGGCAATATCGCTGGTTCCGGCCTCCAACGAACGGCATCAGCGGCGCAACGGTCAATAAACTCCAATGCATCCATTCGATTACATCTTGTTTATCCTGTATATGGCGGGATTGCTGGGAATCGGTTACTACCATTTCCGACGCAACCGCTGCGCCGACGACTATTATGTCGGTGGGCGGCGAATTCCGCCGACGGTGCTGGGCCTGTCGATTGTTGCCACCGATGTGGGGGGCGGGTTTTCCATCGGACTGGGCGGCGTTGGATTCCTGATGGGCCTGTCGGGAAGCTGGCTGCTGTTTACGGGACTTGCCGGGGCGTGGCTCAGCGCGGTGTTTATTATTCCGCGGATCAAGAAACTGGACGTCAAGCATCAGATGCTGACGTATCCGGATTTTCTTCGACAGCGGTACGATGGTCGGGTAGCACTGCTGGCAGCGCTGATTTCCGGCGGCGGGTATCTGCTGTTTACCGGCGGACAAATTCTGGCCGGGGCCAAGCTGGCCTCGGAAACGGCCCTGCGCAATGTGGCGCCGTTCGGAATGGACTCATTTACGTTTGCACTCTGTGCGATGGGGGCCATTATCGTCATTTATACGGTCATGGGCGGCATCAAGGCGGTTATTTATACCGACTTTGTGCAATGGCTTATTTTGCTGTTCGGCTTGATTTTTTTGGCAATTCCTTTGGCGGTGCGTGAAATCGGCGGCATCGATGCACTGCGCGAAGCGCTGCCGCCGAACTTCTTTTCACTGACCCATATCAAACCGGTGACGTTTATCAACTGGTTTGTCACCATTGTGCCGATCTGGCTGGTCGGGATGACGCTGTATCAGCAGATGTTTTCGTGCAAAGGCGTCAAAGAGGCGCGCAAAGCATGGTATATCGCCGGGCTGTTTGAATATCCCGTGATGGCGTTTATGGGGGTATTCTTGGGGATGTGTGCGCGGGCGCTGTATCCGGAGCTGGATATTGCCGACCGGGAACGCGGCCTGCCGATGCTGATTAACGACATCCTGCCGGTGGGGATCACCGGCATTGTCGCGGCGGCCTATTTTTCTGCTATTATGTCCACGGCCGACAGTTGCCTGATGGCCTCATCGGGCAATCTGGTCAATGACTTAATCCAGCGGTATTTGATGCCTCGAGCCTCGCATAAACAGATTGTTCGGCTTTCGCAGGCGGTTACGCTGGCACTGGGCATTATCGCTGTGATACTGGCAGGACGGTTTCAAACGGTCCTGGACGCGATTTTGTACGCTTACGCTTTTTTGGTGTCGGGGCTGTTTGTGCCGACGCTGGGGGCTTATTTCTGGCGCGGCGCCAGTTCCGTCGGCGCGTTGCTGGCAATGATCACCGGCGGCGGATTGACACTGGTGCTGATCGGACTGCAAACCCATTTGGACGACGGTTTGCCGCTGCCGTATGAGTTGGATCCGGTCGTATTCGGTATGGGACTGTCAGCCGTTGTATTTGTCCTCGGATCCATCATTTTCAAAAATCCGAAAACCACAGACCACTGCGGAGATCAAGATGTTTGACACGATTGAAAAAATTGATCATTCACTGGTTCAGCACGGGCCGATCAGCGACCGGATTTACCTGATGAAGCTCAGCGGTCAGGACTTGCCCGATCTGCTGGGCAAGCTCGATGCGCTGGCCGAGCAGCGGGACTATTCCAAGATTTTTGCCAAAGCACCGCTTCAGGTCAAAGGACTGTTTGAAGCACACGATTATGTTGAGGAGGCGGTGGTGCCCTGTTTCTATCACGGCGACACAGACGGCGTCTTTTTGGCCAAATACATTGACCCGCAGCGTGAGCTTGACCCGGCGCAAAAGAAAATCGAAGATATAATCGATCTGGCCGAAACAAAGGCTGCCCTGCCCGAAACAAACCAGGCTGCCATACCGCTGACCATCCGCCCGGCGGAAGAAGACGACGTCGAGGCACTGGCAGAGGTGTATCAACAGGTTTTTGAGAGCTATCCGTTTCCGATTCATGAGCCGGACTATCTGCGGGAGACGATGGCCTCGCATGTGCAGTATTTCGGGGCTTTTGATCAAGAGCGTCTTGTCGCGGCCGGTTCGGCGGAGATGGATGTCTCCGCCCAGAACGCGGAAATGACCGATTTTGCCACTCTGCCGGACTATCGCGGCCGGGGACTGGCTCAACAGTTATTGGATACGATGGAACAGCATATGCGCGACCGCGGCATCAAAACCGGCTATACCATCGCCCGGGCGCTGTCAGCGGGGATGAATATCACGTTTGCCAAACACGGCTACCAGTTTGCCGGTACGCTGACCAATAACACCAACATCTGCGGCCGAATCGAAAGTATGAACGTCTGGTACAAATCCCTGACCGACAATTGATAGGCCGGCCTCAATTCCAACTGCCGCACTGATTAGACAACGGTTGCCGGTAGGTTCGAACGGATACACCGAATGGCTTTATTTCGTGTATAGTAAGTCCAAAGATAATAAAATTGTCAACGGACATTAAATGTGATAGACTATGGTTATGGCAAAATACCCCATCTATCTCGAAATGAATGGACGTCGTGCGGTGGTCATTGGTGCCGGGCCGGTCGCGGCTCGCAAGGTGCAGTCGCTCCAGGAGGCCGGGGCGCGTGTGACGGTCGTGGCCGAGCAGGTGCAGCCCATTCTGGAAGAGGCGTTTCATCTGCCGCGCGTGGAACTGGTGCTTAGCCCCTATGAGAAAGCGTATCTGGTCGGTGCGACAATCGTCATTGCCGCAACTGAGGATATGGAATTGAACCGGCGAATTTTTGCAGACTGCCAGGAACTGGAAACCTTGTGCAATGTGGTCGATCAGCCGGAATTGTGCGATTTCTTTGTGCCGGCGGTCGTCAAACGCGGCGATTTGCAGATTGCCATCAGCACCGACGGCCACTGTCCGGCGTACGCGGGGCATCTTCGCAAGAAACTGGAAGAACTGATTACCGAGGCACACGGGCAGTTTGTTGATGCACTGGAGCAGGCGCGCCGGCGGGCAATCCAGACGATTGACAATCCAGACCAGCGCAAAGCGGTTCTCGGTCGGCTGGCCGGCGACGAATCGTTTGACTATTTTGTGCGGCATGGCTCGGATCGGTGGCATCAGCATTCTCAAAATCTGATCGCTGATTTTGCCGAACGCCCGCTGTGAGTGATGGCGGCTCGTCAATCCCTTCGGCTGTTATCGGTTCCTTTGCTGTCTTGAGACAATGATTATTGAACATGAAAAAAAGGACGCTGGATTTAGGCGGAAGCTGGGAATGTAAAGAATATCCCGAAGCGGCGCGACGGATGCGCGATCTGGAGGAAGGGCGCTGGATGTCCGTATCGGTTCCTTCGTCCATTTATACCGGTCTGATGGAGGCGGGCTGTTTCAGTCGGTTTGATCTGGAGGCCAATCCCGAAGATTTTGGCTGGGTCGCGCAACGGGCATGGGTTTACCGTAAACACGTTGACCTGGCTGAGGACGTTTGCAACTGCGACGAAGTCGATCTGGTTTTTGATGGACTGGATACGGTAACGCACATCTGGTTCAACGAAAAACTGATCGGCAAGACGGAAAATATGTTTATGCCGCATCGCTTTTCGGTCTCGGATCGTGTGCATCCGGGGCGAAACACGCTGATGGTGAAATTTCTTTCGGCAACGGCTTACGCCGAACGGCTGCTTCAGCGATACGGTGCGATGAGCGATCATCACTACGGCGATCCGCGGCGTTCTTATATTCGCAAAGCTCAATATCAGTTCGGCTCGGTACTGGGGCCGGCGCTGCCGGGTTGCGGCATTTATCGTCCCGTGCGGCTGGAAGCCTGGAACACGGCGCGCATCGAGGACGTTCACATCCGTACCATTGACTGCAACGAACATTACGCCGATGTGCGTGTGGCGGTTGCCGTTCGGCGAGCCGCCTCTCGACAGGCCGGGCCGTTGACCGGACGAATCACGCTCAGCGGCGCAGGGCAAATGCTGCAACAGACGCTGCATTTTGAGGTCGAGGAGAGCCGGAATACCGCCGTGATCCGAATTGAACGGCCTGTTTTCTGGCAGCCGGTCGGCTATGGGGTGCCGCATTGCTATCACCTGGAGATTTCACTGTGCGATCGGGACGGCACGCCTCTGGATACGCACTCAGCCGACGTCGGCGTACGAACCATTCGGCTTCTTCGGGGCAAAGACGCCCCGGACGGCGGGTTTCGCTTTGAGGTCAACGACCGACCCGTCTATATCAAAGGAGCTTCATGGATTCCGCTGTCGATGTTTCCCGGCTCACTCACCCCGGCCGATTACAAACAGCGGCTGACCCAATTGAAGGAGGCGCATTTCAATATGCTGCGTGTCTGGGGCGGCGGATACTATGAAGACGACATCTTTTATCGGCTGTGCGACAAACTGGGGATTCTTGTCTGGCAGGATTTCGCATTTGCCAGCGCCTATTATCCGGATCGGCGGTGGTTTTTAAGCAGCGTTCAGGCCGAAACGCAGGCCGTGGTGCGGCGACTGCGCAATTATGCCTGCCTGGCGTTGTGGTGCGGAAACAGCCGCATCGACCATCTGCACGAAACCGGCCGTTTGGGCCAGGGACGTAAATTCTACGGTCGTGCGATTTATCATGAACTGCTGCCGAAACTGCTGGGCGAGCTGGACCCCGACCGGGAATATACCCCTACCACGCCGGACTCGGACGCACAGGCCAAAGAACACGATGTGCCGACTGACAGCACGTCTCATAATTGGCGGGTCTGGAATGATTTTGCGCCGACGAGTGATTATCTATTCGACGCGACGGAGCTTCCTCGTTTTTTGGCCGAGTTCGGACTGCAATCGCTGCCGGGACGGGAGTGTCTCGAACGGATTTGCCCCCCCCATCGTTTTTATTGCGGCTCGGCGGCCATCGAAAAACATAATTATCAGGACGGAGGCCATGCACGATTGGCCCGGTACGGCGCCGATTTATTTCGTCCGCCGCACACCCCCGATGCTCAGATCGAGCAGACCCAACTGGCTCAGGCCCGCGCGATAAAACTCTGCGCAGAGCATCTACGCGCCAACAATCACATCAACGGCGGCCTGCTGTTTTGGACCGCCAATGACTGTGCGGCGGCAGCGGGGTTTTCCGCGATTGACTATGCCGGCTGTCCCAAGGCCCTCTACTATTACGCCCGACGTTTTTTCGCCCCTGTTCTGGTCACGCTCGAAACGGACAAAAATGCCTATCTGACCGGTCATCTCCAAGGCAATGGCGTGGTGGTTGTCAACGACACCGCACTGCCGCTGACGGGCAAGGTGCGCTGCCGGTGTATGGATTTTTACGGGCGATGCCTGGACCACATCGACTATCCCATCGCGATTGGACCGTTTTCCAAGTCGCCGCCGCGCGCCCTGCCGCGCGCCCTGGCGTCGCCGGCTGCGCCGAATCGCTGCGTCTTGCAGCTTGAGATTGAAACCGCATCGGGCGTGATCGCCGAAAACCGTTTTTTTTATCTTCCGGACAAATTCATCGATTGGCCGACTGCTCATTTGGATGTGCAAGTCCATCCCATCGACCCGTTCCGTCAGCGTATGTGCATCACTTCACAAACGCTGCTGCGGGACGTTTCGGTCACCCCGCCCGAAAAAGCGGTTCTGTCAGATAACTTCTTTGATATTCTGCCCAGCCGGCCCGCTCAAATAGACCTCCACTTTACAGGCAACGCGCCCTCAACACGTACCCCCTTTCTCTTGCGGTCCATTCCATGCGGATTAGAACCGCACAATCAATAGTGCCTCCCCCCGGCCTGATACGTTTGGTCGTTGCTCTCTGATCCGATGCTAAGCGCCAGTATCACGGGGCATCATTCGACCGAGATCGCGAGGCATCATTCCACCACCCGGTGTCAGGGTACGACTCATATTCAACGGCACAGCATTTTGCTCAGCGTCTTTGATTTCTCGATACTCGCGGCTCATCCCCGACGGCCAGTTACCACTGCCGATGGCCATGCCCAGAAACGTCTCTTCCGGTCCAAAACAGAGCATCTGGGAATATTCCGAGCGGGTCGTCCCGCGCCACTCGATACGATTAGCAATGTCCACAAACAGATAGGGCGTGGCGAAATCCACCGTCTGCGGCTGCGACTCGCCGGCAATGCCGCCGCCTCTGCCTTCCATCATCATATCCATTGGCATCATGTCCATCATCAGCGTCCGCGCCGTCGGCATCGTCGGAGAGGTCGGCGGTGTGTACTCGACCTTCTTGCCGATGACCTGGCCGGGGAAGACCTCGAATTCCTGGGTGCGCCATTGACCGAGGTAATATCGCGCGACATCTACCTTGACCTTGTTATCCTCTCTGGCAAGCACCTCCAGCGGGAACAAATGCATCATCTTCGGGACAGCGACTGTCTGCGTCGGTTCAGAAAAACCGCTCCACAACACCACCTGATTTTTATACTGCTGCTGGTCCTGGCGAAACCAATCGCGCCCGGCAATCGGATTAAAGACACCCAGACGAATTCGGTACTGGTAAGTCCGATCCGGCTCAGCCGTATCGTCATGCGCCCAGACCAGCAGCGGCTCACGCAGACTGTCGAGACGGGTTTGTTCGGTCAGGCGTTCCCGTTCCATATCCCGGATAATATCATCCAGCGTCCGTTCTCGCCGCTGTGCGGCGGTGCGCGTCTGCTGGGTCGGCGACAGGATGTCCGGCATGGTTTCGCGCCCGCGCTGGGGCTGAGGCCGTGTCGGAGTCCGGGTGTCGCGGGGGGTCGCACGCCCGCCGCCAAGGTCTTCTCGGTCGGTGCGTGCACGGAGCCGCTCTTCACGCGCCTGGCGACGCAACTCTTCTTCCTGACGCTTCAGAATGACCTGCGCCTCGTCCAGATACCTGGGCGGCAGCCAGGCCGTCTGCAACGACGCAAAATCGTAAGCCGGCGGCTGCAATAAGCTGACCTGAACGCGCGGCTCTTCATATTGCTTGAGCCACATCATCACACCGCCGAATTCCATCTCTTCAGTCGTCAGCGGGGTTTGTTCGATCAACTTGCGGAACGCATCGGTGCGGGGACGCGGCAGCGTCGCCCACTGACTCCACGTTCCGTCATCAAGCTGTTGGCGCCGCTGAAGTTCCACCCGGGCAAAAACAGGCCTGGCAAACGCCGGCTCGCGCCACGCTGCATTGAGGCGCGGCCCCATAAAGGCCTGCTGAAAGTTGCGGTACAATGTTTGCACATCGATACGCGCCGAGACGGTTACAAAGTCCAAATCCCCCAACTCCGTCTGAACCACCTCGTACGGCGTATCCGGACCGACTTCTTCGGTCGGTTTGTGAACGGCCCCGCGCACCCAGGCCACCCGTACCTCAGTCGGCGGCGCCACATCGGGAATCGGATACACACGATCGTCGTCAAAGACCTGTTCGCCGATGCCGGGATAGGGAACGGAAAGATCAATGGCAAGCTGAGGCAGCGACGTTCTCAAAATGTCTTCAAATTCAGCACTAATCCGCAGATCATAAGCGATCGGTTCGGCGGATCTGTCCAGCGCCTCTTCAAGCATACGGGCTTGCTGTCGATTGAATTGATCAATTTGGCCGGGGCCGACTTTTCTGCCCTGTACCGTCGCTCCGTAAGGGTTGCTGATCACAAATGCCCACAGCAGATATAATCCGATCAGCCCTATCAGACCGAGGATAATCTTGTCCACATGAGCCTCAAGAACCGCCTGTATATTTTTTTTCTTACTCATACCGATCTTTCCATTATTGCATCTGTTAAACTGTCATCCCGTTGTTCATTCGGCACTCAGAAATCCGAGAAGCCCCCACGACCGGCCGGCGCACCGGGCATCGTTCCGCCGGTGTCGGTCTGCTGTTCATCAAGCTGACCAAGATACTTCTTAATCGGTTCCGGTTTGATGCTGTCATACCCTTTGCGACTCAGCAGATATTCACACACCAAATCGAGTCGCATCACAGCGCCGCTGCCGTAACGATACAATTCGTGTAAAGCGCTGTCCTTGTCCACGACATGGACGGCGTTGTGCAAAATCGAAATCTGATTGTGGCGGGACCGATTCAAACGACCGCTCGGATCGAAGTTTTCATAAAAGGTGTGCTCCTTTTCACTGCACAGCTCCCGCATAAAAGCCAGCACATAGCGGTTGTCGATAATGACCGAGACCGCAAAATGAATAACATCGTTATCCGGCCCTCCGATTCTGCCGGTCCAGGGTTTGTCCATAAACATACTGGGCAAGGTCGCCGTGACATAATTCGGGTTATCGCGCCCGCTCGTTTGACCGGCTCGTCCGCCCATCATTTCCCGATACATCGCACCTTGCCGGGCGTCGCCAACCTGTACCGGCCCGGTGAAACTGACTCCCAGCAAGCGTTTGACCGGTGAGGCGGATACCTTCTCGGAGCCGACATTCATGGCCTCAATACTCTTGGCGATATCCTCATAAATCCACAACGCAATCTGGGAATTCCAGCAGTCTCTGAGTGCCGATTCCGTCCCCTCAAACTTAAAATCCTTCCAGAAATCGTGCCAGGCAAACACTGTGGGATTGGCGTAAACGGAGATGCTTTCCGCTCGGGCGATGCATAAGGCATCGACCATCGGGTCCTGTGCCGCCGGGCGACGAGAGCCGGTTTGGTTGTAGAAGTCCATTCCGCCGCGCACTGCGGGGGTGGCCGTCCGTCCCGTTCCGGTGCGAGCGCGAATTTCAGCTTCACTGGGCGCATCCAGTGCGTTCAGCGATGTGAGCATGGTATCAACGGCGTCCATATACCGTTTGCCGTATTCCACAAAAATCTGTGAGGAGGTATCCTTCGGTTCGGGAAATATATTGTAAGCAATCAGTTCTCGCTGGCTGCTCTGCTCAATCAACGCATCGATCTGCGTCACCTCATTGTCCAGCCGATCCATATAGTCTTGTATTTGTGCTGGCGTGCCGCGCGGCGGGACATCCGCCATCAACGAACGAATCGTCTGAGCCTGACTAACGCTTTGGGCCATCTGGGCTTTGACTTTTCCGCCGACCCACAATGTCGGCGGCAGCAGAAGCAGGGCAAAAAGCAGCAAACCGATCGGCGGCAGCAGCGCTGAATATTTCTTCAGAAAAGCCTTTATAAATCCCATGGTACTCTCCGATTAAAATATCATCATATCATACATACCGGCCTCCTGGCCCGGCGCCGCCGTATCCTGAGGCGCCTCGGTCCAGATAAACTTCACCTGAATGCGGAACCACTGATCGCGTTCGATGTATCGCGGTTCGCCGAACGGCGTCAGTTTGATTCGTCCCAGATCGCGTTCGGTCAATTCAGGATCCCGGTTGATATCCTCAAGCGTATAAATATCATACGTTCTGCTGATTTCTTCCTGGGTCATCGGATCCACCAGCACCTGCTCTGTGAGAATGCGTTCGCGCAGGCGCGTGTCGCCCCCGCCCCGCCCCATCATGTCGATCATCCCGTCCCGCATGGGCACCGGCATGCGTCCGTCGCCCCGTGTTGTCGGCTGGACCACTTCGCGGGGAACCCGTTCCACTTCTTTCAGGATGCCGATGCCGGAGGGCATATTGGAGGACTGCAAGTCAACCCGTCCGGTCTCCACCTTGAAATGGTTAATATCGCCTTTTTGAAACAATTCAAACGGCATATCGGGCATCAGTTGGCTCAGATTGTTCAATCGGGTAATGACGCCCCATCGGCTCTGATCGTCGCCGACGCCGGGCGGGTCAAGCAAGTCGGCGATCCGTTCATAAGGACTGTACCCTTCGATAAGCATTACAAAACCGGTTTTGTTTTCCTCCGTCTGCTCAGCCGTGCCCGCCGTGCCCATCATGCCTCCCCGGCCCATCATGGCCGGATCGCGGCCGGGCATCATTTCCATCCTCTCCATTTCGATCGGCATCGGCGGCGCCGCCTCTCTGCCGCGTGTCGGCGTTGTCGGCGTGCGATACCGTCCGGCTGAATCATCCGAACGCGGAAACGCCTTTTGAGACACATCCTCGGCCGATTCGATCATCAACCGAGTGATGAACACCAATTTGCGCTCGTTGCGGGGAATGCTTGCCACCGTCGCCGCATCGCCGCTTTGAAAGGCCTCAAACAGTTCCGCCTGGTCAGGTGTATTCTCCGCGTTCGGCAGACATTTAAGCACCATCTCATTTAATCGCGGTACCACATCGCGATACGCAAACATATCTTTGTATTTTTCCACACGATCCAGCAGCGGCGATTTGCGGGCTTCCTGTTCAGAGACCTTGTTTTTGACCTCCTGCACCTGGCGGATGATTGAAGCGACCTCGTTTCGAGGCGTCGCATTGGCTTCATACAACTGTTTTTCGCGAAATGCCCGCCCCAACCCCAGCAGCATGACCAGCACAAGAAAACCGGCTGCAATGGTCAAGAAGCGCGCCTTTTGTGTCCACGCCATGGCACGGGCGATCTTTCGCGGCAGGAGGTTCGTTTGAATGCGTGCATGGCCCAGCAATTGGACGCCCAGGCCGTACACCACTGCAAAGTCAGAGACATTTTCATGAAATTTGGCGCTGGACACATCCGGCGACAATTTGAGCTGCTCAAATGAATCCGGCTTCACGACCGGCATCCCCAGAGTCTGCTGGAGGTATTTGGCCAATCCCTGCAACTTGGTTCCGCCGCCGGTGGCGATCATATGACTGAAGGTCTTGTCCCGCCCCTGCGAACTGCTGCTGTAAAAGCCCAGGCTGCGCTGGATTTCACTGCCCAGCTCGGTATAAACCGGCTTCATGGCCGTATAAATCTGCCGCATGTATTTGCTGACCGGAGCGGTACGTTTGAGCTTTTCGGCTTTCTGGAAGTTCAGTTTGAATGCATCGGCAATCGCCTGCGTAAACGTGTTGCCGCCGATGCGGATGCTCCGCTGCCAGACCGTATCCCGCGTGCAAATCACCAGCGTGGTGTTCTCCGCCCCCATATCCATAATGACGACAGCTTTGTTGGGTGCATTGGCGATTTCTTTGCGGTCGTAACAGGCGTAGTTGTACAGGGCCATGGGCGAAATCTGAACGCAGGTGACGCGCAGATTTTCATGAGTAAAGTGATCCATTACTTCGGCAATCAGTTCATTTTTGATTGCAAAAATCCCCACCTCCGTATCGGGGCTTTCGGGATTGTCCATCAACTGCCAGTCCCATTCCACTTCGTTGATGTCAAATGGAATCTGCTGAACGGCCTCAAACTGTACAATTTCAGGTATTTTTTTGGGTTCAACGGGGGGCAATTTGATAAAGCGGGCAAAGCTGTTTTGACCGGCAACGGAAATGGCCACCTCTTCTTTATCCACGTCGTTTTGGGTGAGGAATTTGCGCAGTGTATCGACGACAATCTCGTCTCTTTCCACCATGTCCACCTCACCGGAAGACAGGATTTTGCGGTGTTCAATATAATCAAAGCCGATCACTTCAAGGCCTTCTTCGCCTTCGTGCATCCGAAGCGCCTTGAGTGCATTGGTTCCAATGTCAATTGCCCAAACGCCGTGTGCTGCTGCCATAACTACACACTCCTGTTCAAATCCAATTTGTTAAACCACTGATCCGGCCGCCGAAAAAACTTGTATCAGAGGCCGGTTTTTCGCTATAGTATTTTAATGAAAACATTTTTGTTACATACGCTTGGCTGCAAAGTCAACCAATACGAAAGCCGCCAAATCCGTCAGTGCCTCGAACAGGCCGGCCTGATCGCCGCACCGCCCAACGGCCGCGCCGATGTTGTCGTGGTCAACACCTGTTGCGTAACGCACATCGCCTCATCCAAAAGCCGTCAAGCCGTTCGCCGAGCACTGGGCAAAAACCCCGACGCCTTGATGGTCGTTACCGGTTGTCTGCCCGTCGGCCAGGAACACGAACTGAGCGATTTGGACGAAAAATGCCTTATTGTCAAAGAGAAAGAACACCTGCCGGCTTTGCTAAAACGGACACTCAGCCGCCACAATCAAAGCCATGCTCAACACCTTAGTAAACCACCGAACTCCTGTAAAATCAAGGACAAAACTAAAAACGCGCGACAGATTGCCCCCACGGATTCGTTCGAAGAACAACGTGACCGCAACGCTGCCGCTTGCGACGCACAAGGACTGCCCTTGCTGAATTCGTACCACGGCCACAGTCGTGCCTTTCTCAAAGTCCAGGACGGATGCGACGCCTATTGCACCTATTGTATTATACCCAAAATCCGCACGAAGGTTTGTAACAAGGCCGTAAAAAATGTACTCACTGAGGCTCAAAATCTCATTGCCGCCGGGCATCGGGAGATCGTCCTGACGGGAATTTTTCTCGGGGCATACGGGCAAACCACGGCCCGACGCAGGCGCTGGGATCCGGCCTTACGGGACAGCTTGGCCGAGCTGGTTGCTCAGGTGGCTCAATTGCCCGGATTGGGGCGTCTGCGTCTTAGCTCACTCGAACCGGCGGATGTTACCGACCGGCTTTTAGAGGTTTTCAGGGCGCATCCCAATATTGCACCTCACCTGCATCTGCCATTGCAGTCGGGGTCGGGACGTATTCTTAAAAAAATGGCTCGACAGTACACAATTGACGAATTTCTGGATGTAATCAGTCGCGTCAAAGCCGCCCTTGACCGCCCTGCTATTACAACTGATATCATTGTGGGCTTTCCGGGGGAAACCCAAGAGGATTTTCTACAGACGCTGGAGGTATCGCGACAAGTGGGGTTTTCCAAGATTCACGTCTTTAGTTTCAGTGCGCGGCAAAACACCCCCGCCGCGGAGTTTGAGCCGAAAGTGCCCGCTTCGGTCATTCGGCAGCGTTCCTCGCGGCTGCAAGCCCTTGACCGGCAGCTTCAGGCAACATTTCGTCGGCAGTTTGTCGGCCAATCGGTCGAGGTCATCGTCGAAAGCGCCCGCCCGCCAAAGGGACGCTGCGAACGCTATTTTATGGTTGATCTAACCGGCCTGCCCAACGCCGACAAACTCAGAAAAGGCCAACTGGTCCGTCTGACGCTGACAGAAGGGACCGTAATAAGTTGACTATTTTTTCACGACGAAGCTCTTAGCGCGGCCTACGTGGTTCAATGATTCGTAAATCAGTCTTTTTTTTCTTAACGATCTCTCACGTTATAATTTTACTCGGGTTGTTGCCGGTCGAGCAGTTCGAGTTGGGTGGAAAATTGGGTCAGTCGTTTGTGGCCTTCGTCGTATTGGTTTTGGGCGTTTCGCAGGTGGCGGCCGAGGGTATCCCAGTTGCTCTGAAAGGCGCCGAGTCCTTTGGCCAGTTCCTGGAGTTTGACGCGAATGGCAGCCGCTTCCTGTTCGATCTGCAACCCGTGCAGTCCCATCACGATGGTCATCAGATACGCATACAGCAGATTCGGCGAGACGGGAATGACCTTTTTGGCCAGGGCGTGTTCGAGAAGGTCCGTTCGGTCGCTGTCATAGCGAATGACGGTTTCATAATAGACATTTTCAGCCGGGATATACATCAGGGCAAAATCCAGCGTTCCTTCTTCAGGACGAATGTAGTCGGCGGCGATTTTGTCGATGTGCTTGATGACGTCGCCCTGGAATTGTCGGCGCAGCCGCTGTTTTTCGTCGTCGGTCTGGGCGGCGGCCATTTTCTCAAAACTCGGCAGCGGAAATTTGGCATCGACCGAGACGCTGTAATCGGGCAGGGTAATCAGCGCATCGACCACGCGGCCGCTGCGAAAACCGTGCTGGAGCCGATAGCCGCCGCTCGGCAGAATGGTCTGCAACAGGCCGGCCAGCGAGTGCTCGCCCAACTGGCCGCGAAGCTTGGGAGCGGTTAAGATATGCTGCAGGCTGCGCACATCGGCGCCCAGTTGAAGGAGCCGTTCGCTGTCGCTTTTGAGCTTGCCGATCTGCTCTTTCAGTTCACCCAGCGTGCGTCCGCTGTCGCTCAGATAGCGATTGAGGTGTTCCTGGCCGGAACTGAGCTTGCTGTCGAGTGTTTGGGACAGCACATCCTGCCGGCTGCGTACCTGCTCAAGCTGGGCGGAAAGCTGGGTGACCGTAGCGCCTTGGGCGGCCGCTTCGCGTCGGGCCGCCGAGAGCGACTGAATCAGCATCCCGGATACTACAAGCAGGCCTAATAGTAGTATAAGTGTAATGGTTGCAATAATTTCGAGCATTTTGCTATAGGTCCAGTAAATTCAATTGATTGTGGATATTGTAACGAACCATCTGGAGGCGTCAAGGCCTCAACAGGCATAAAACGGTAATTTTGATTTTTACTATTTTTGACGAAATATAGTTGCAATGACTTCCCAAGGGGGCTACAATTAATGGGAATTAACGCATCGCTAAAGTATGGAAGCCCTAAAAAAATTCCGGCGGTGGAGAAACAAAACATGGATGTGTCGAAAATTACAAATAAAAGCCCGCCTTGATAGCACTATGATCTTCACGTCATAGGTGAGTTGTTCTATTTGCCAAATGCAATGTCAAGAAAGGAAGTCAAGAATGAATTTTAACCGGAGATGTCTTATGAGAAAACTACTTTTTGTGTGTGCAGTGATGGGGTTATTTATGTCGGGCTGCGCATGTCTTCAGGGCGACTGTGACCCCGAACCGCAGCCAGTGGTAAGAGAACCGGCTCCCGCTCCCGCGCCGGCGCCGGCGCCGGTTTTGTCCAGAGGCCCCAATCATGTGATTCGAACCTATGATTGTTCCTGTTGCGGAGCGGTCAAACTTGAAAAGCTGATGCCCGAAAAGGTACAGCTCAACCAGCCGTTCGAATATACGATCACAGCAACCAATCTGACGGATATGATGCTTCATCAGGTCGTCATCAAGGAAAATCTGCCGGATGGATTCAAGTATCAGCGTTCCACACCCGCCGGAAAACTGGACGGCCGGACATTATCCTGGACGATGGATTCCCTGGGTCCCAAGGCGTCGGAAAAAATCGTCGTTGTCGGAACCGCTGAACGGGTAGGTACGATTCAAACCTGTGCCGATGTCACCTACATCATTCCCGCCTGTGCCCAGACCGAAGTCGTACAGCCGGCGCTGGCGCTGGTCAAGACGGCCCCGGAACGTGTACTGATTTGCGACAATATCCCGTTGCAGTTTACCGTTACCAACAAGGGAACCGGCACGGCAACCAACGTCAAGCTGTCGGATCGGCTTCCTGAGGGTCTCAAAACCGCCGACGGCAGAACCGCCATTGATCTGACACTGGGGAATCTGGCGCCCGGTCAGTCCGTCAGCCGAACCGTGATTGTTCGCGCCGACAAGACCGGCAGCTATACCAATACCGCAACGGCAGTCGCCGACGGCGATCTGAAAGCCGAATCCGGCGAAACCCGCACGGTCGTCACTCAGCCGGTACTGACGGTCGAGAAGACCGGTCCGGAACGCGACTGGCTCGGCCGTACGATTTCCTATGACATTGTCGTGACCAATAAAGGCAATGCACCGGCCACCGAAACGGTCGTTACCGATAGCATCCCGGCCAATGTCGATCAAGTCCAGGTCAGCCACAACGGGCAGGTTGCCGCCGGACGGATCACCTGGAATCTGGGCACCTTGGCGCCTGATGCCAGCCGCAAGCTGACCGTCAGCTATCGCCCGACGTCTGCGGGGAACTATCGCAACGAAGCCCGCGCCACGGCGGTTTGTGCCGAGGCGGTCGCCGCCGCCGCAGCCACCCGGATCGAAGGTATCCCGGCCGTGCTGCTGGAAGTGATCGATCTGGAAGACCCGATTGAGGTCGGTCGGAACGAGACCTACGTGATTGTCGTTACCAACCAGGGTTCCGCGCCGGACACCAACATTCGAATCCAGGCTTATCTTGAGGATTCAATGGAGTACGTCTCCAACAGCGGCGCAACACGAGGCTCCTACGCCAACGGTGTAGTGACGTTCGAACCGCTGGCATCGCTGGCCCCAGGCGCAAAAGCCGAATGGCGTGTGGTAGTCAAGGCGGTCAAGCCCGATGATGCCCGCTTCCGTGTTGTAATGAATACAGGAGAACTGCAGCGCGAAGTAATGGAAACAGAAGCGACACGGTTCTTCGAATAAACACGATTTGAGAAGTTTAATGCAAGCCGTCGATACCTGGGTATCGACGGCTTGTTTTTTGGGGACATGACCGATATAATCCGACATCGGAAGGCTCATAAGACGAATTGGAGAACACAAGATGAAAAATCCCATGATCGGCCTTATCGGCGGCACGGGGCTGGGCGATGCCCTTGCCGAACAAATCCAGGATGCCGTGTCCAAAGAGATGGACACGCCTTTCGGCAGGCCGAGCGCACCGGTACTGCTCGGCAGGATCGGCGCACATCGAGTGGCCTTCCTGAACCGCCACGGAACAGGACATCGTTTCAGTCCCAGCCGGGTGCCGTACGCGGCCAATCTCTTTGCCCTCAAATCGCTCGGTGTTACAACGGTCATCGCCAGCGGCGCGGTTGGCTCGCTGCGCGAAACCATCCATCCCGGCCATTTGGTCTTGCCGGATCAATTCATCGACAAGACCTGGCGTCGGCAGACTACTTTTTTTGATGATTTGGGGGCAGTCCACGCAGAGTTTTCCGAGCCGTGCTGTGCGCGTCTGCGTGAACGCCTGATGGTCGCGGCCGAATCAATCCAGACCGTTACCCACTCCGACGGGACGTATGTGTGTATGGAAGGGCCGCAGTTTTCCACGCGGGCCGAATCGCTGATGCATCGGACCTGGGGCGGCGATGTAATCGGGATGACCGCCCTGCCCGAAGCCAAGCTGGCCCGCGAGGCGCAAATGTGTTATTCGCTGGTGGCACTGGTCAGCGATTACGACTGCTGGCGCGAGCACGATTCAACTGTCGAAAAACAGACGCTTCTGCAGGAGATTATCGGCAATCTGAATCAGGCGACACAAAACGCCGCCGCCCTGATTGAAAAAACGCTCCAGTCCGACAACGCTTTGTGCGATGAAAACTGCGCCTGTCGCAAGAGTCTTGAACTGGCGGTGTGGACTAAACCGGACGCAATTGATCCGAAAACACACCAGCGGCTTTCGCCATTGTTTGAATGAAGGTAAGATTTTAGCCGTTTGAAGCAAAAATTTTAAAAATTCTTTGAAAAATTCATATTTTAGACTTGCGCCATCCTGTATTTTGAGTATTGTTTCGTGTAATGAAACAACGCACGGAACAATCTGTCCCTGACGGTGTGCCGCTGGGGCCTGGCCTGACGAAATACCAGGCTGAGTTGATCTTTGAGCAAGGCAAAGAAGCGGTTGTGTTTGCTTTGCTCAAACAGGCCCAGATGCTGGCCGAACGAAATAATCTGCCTGCGGCAATTGCGGCGGATCCTTCGACGCCGTCGGCTCAGAAGCCGGTGTTCACCAAGGACAGCAAGGGTACTGGCAAGCGCGGCAAACGGCCGGGACGTAAAAAAGGCCACGCCGGGGCTCGCCGGGGTCGCCCGGAGCAGATTGACCGGACGGTGGAGCATCGCGCGGACTGTTGCCCGGACTGCGGCGGCTCTCTGAAACGGTGTACGCAGCAGCGGGATCGCTATATCGAAGATGTGCCCGCCGAGGTGCGTGTAGAGACCGTCCGGCACATCATTCATCGGGACTGGTGTCCGGCCTGCCGTAAGGCCGTCGAGCCGGTCATCACCGAGGCCTTGCCCAGCAGTTCCATCGGCAACGGGATACTGGTCTTAAGCGCCTGGCTGCATTATGCCCTGGGCAATACGATTTCGCAGATTCTGTCGGTGTTTAACTTTCACCTTCAGTTTCAGATGTCGGCCGGCGGACTGGTGCAGATGTGGCATCGGCTGGCGGATATCCTGCTGGCGTGGTATGAAGAAATTACCGAAGACATTCAACAGGCCGGGGTTTTGCACGGCGACGAGACCGGCTGGCGGGTCAACGGAAAAACACACTGGCTGTGGTGCTTTACCAGCAAAACAGCGACGATCTTTACGATTGAGCGGTCCCGCGCCGGGCCGGTGGTGTTGCAGTTTATCAAAGACTGTTTTGACGGGGTGTTTGTCAGCGACTTCTGGTACGCTTACAATGTGCTGACCTGCGCCAAACAGAAGTGCCTGGTGCATCTGTTGCGGGAGTTGGAACGGGTCGCCCAATACAAAGACCACGGCGGCGACTGGCCGGCGTTCAGCAAGAAGCTCAAACGACTGATCCGGGATGCGATCCGGCTGCGGAAGTCTAAAGATGAGTTGGAAGCGGCCACCTATCAGCGGCGGTGCGAGCGGATGGAAAAGCGATTGCAGTTGATTCTGTCACATGGCTGGTCGAACAAAGAGGCTAAACGCCTCCTGAAACGGCTGATTCGCCATCAGGCCGAGGTGCTGACGTTTTTGCATCATGCGGAGGTGCCGTTTGAAAACAATTTTGGCGAACGCAGTATTCGCGGTGCGGTGATTATGCGAAAAAACAGCTTTAACAATCGCAGTGAAAAAGGGGCCTCGACGCAGTCGGTGCTGATGAGTGTGTTTTTTACGCTCAAACAACGCGGATTAAACCCCGTGAATACAGTAAAAGAGGCGCTGAAAATCTATCTCAAAACCGGCCAGCTGCCGGCATTGAAAGAGTTCACTGCTTCAAATGGCTAAAATCTTACG
>JBNRMN010000072.1:0-3988 GCA_050309605.1 Anaerohalosphaeraceae bacterium | reverse complement strand
TTTTGCCGTGCTGG
This sequence comes from Anaerohalosphaeraceae bacterium, assembly GCA_050309605.1. GTDB lineage: Bacteria > Planctomycetota > Phycisphaerae > Sedimentisphaerales > Anaerohalosphaeraceae > T3Sed10-213. The sequence continues at coordinate 3,974 of JBNRMN010000072.1, read as the reverse complement.
CCGCCCAGTGGCTCGGCGCCGGCGGCACGCCGTCGGCGGACATCGCCCCGCCTCCTGATGGCGACGGCGTGGTCGATCTGCTCGATCTGCTGATGCTGGCCGATAACTGGCTGTACAGCGATTAACAACATCCGACATCCGACAACGTATTTGCACGATGCTTTCCAAGCAGGATGGGCATTCCCTACCCTGAAGAATAAAGGGGCAGGCATCGTCTTGTTCAAACAGACCATCGAGATGTATAAGGACGCAACCGCCTTTTTTGTCTTGCGGCAAGGTTCTGTCAGAGAAGCGCTTTGCAAATGATCGGAAAATTGATACGATACCAGCGTTTCGAAAAATCAAATGCCGGATAACGCCGCATAAGGACAAAGATGTCAGACTCTAAAAAAACCACGAATCGCGACAAGATTCCTGCTGAATTGACGATTCGGGCGATTCTGCTCGGGATTGGTCTGTCGATGCTGCTGGCCGGGGCCAACGCCTATCTGGGCCTGTTTGCCGGCATGACCGTCTCGGCTTCGATCCCCGCCGCGGTGTTGTCAATGGGCATTTTCCGCCTGTTTCGACGAAGCAGCATCCTTGAAAACAATATCGTCCAGACCTCCGCCTCGGCGGGCGAATCATTGGCGGCCGGGGCGATTTTTACCCTGCCGGCGCTGTTGATTCTTGGGTTTTGGGATGAAATCCATCTTGGCTGGGTGATGCTGCTTTGCGGATTGGGAGGTGTTCTGGGCGTGTTGTTCACGATCCCGCTGCGCCGTTCACTGATTTTACAGCAGAAACTTCAGTTTCCAGAAGGCGTCGCGACTGCTGAAGTACTCGAAACCGGCCAGACCGGCGGACGCGGTCTGATATATATAATCCAGGCCGCCGCCGCCGGCGGCTTGTTCAAACTCGGTTCAACAGCCTTGGGTGTATGGCCGGGCGCTATTGAAACAGCCCGACGGGTGGGCAGCGGCATCTTTTACGGCGGAACAAACCTCAGCCCCGCACTGGCCAGTGTCGGCTATATCGTCGGATTGAATATCGCGGTGCTGATTTTTCTCGGCGGCGCGGCTAACTGGCTCGTGGCGATTCCGATTGTCTCAACGTTTGAATCGGCCTCCGGAGAGACTCTCATCGAACAAGCCTACAGCCTTTGGAGCGGCAAGACTCGCTATATCGGTGTTGGCGCGATGGTCTGCGGCGGATTGTGGACAATTTTTCAGATTCGCAAAACACTTCTGAGCGGCATTGTCAGCGGGCTGAAAGCCTATCAAATCCGCACGTCCGGACAGCCGGCACTGGAACGCACTGAAAAAGACGTTCCGATGAAATGGGTGCTGCTGCTGATTCTGCTGCTGGTTGTGCCGCTGCTGCTGGTCTATCAGGTCTTCGTGGCTAATTGGTCAATTTCCATTACAATGGCAGTATGTATGCTGATAACCGGGTTTGTCTTTTCGGCGGTGGCCGGCTATATGGCCGGGCTGGTCGGCTCGTCCAACAACCCGGTCTCCGGCGTGACCATTGCGACCGTGCTGATCAGCGCGTTGATGCTGGCGGCCAAGATGGGCGCCGCCGCCGAACACGGCCCGGCCGCTGCGATTGTCATCGGGGCGGTGGTCTGCTGTGCGGCCGCGATTGCCGGCGACAATATGCAGGATTTGAAAACCGGCGTTATCGTCGGCGCCACCCCGTGGCGGCAGCAGATCATGCAAATGGTCGGAACGGTATCGGCCGCGGTCGTGCTCGGTCCGGTTCTGATGCTGCTGGATCGCGCCTATGGATTTGCCGGCACCGAACGCGCCGGCGTCAACGCACTGGCAGCACCTCAGGCCAATCTGATGGCCTCGGTCGCACGCGGCGTCTTTTCTCGGCAGTTGCCGTGGAATTATATCCTCATCGGCATTGCCGCTGCCGTTGTCATCATCATCCTCGACGAGATTCAGCGAAAACGAAACAGCGCGTTTCGCCTGCCGGTGCTGGCGGTGGCCATCGGCATTTATCTGCCGTTTGAATTGTCCGTGCCGATCTTTGCAGGCGGCCTGATTCGATGGGCGGTCGAACTACGCCATGCCGCCGCGCCGACAGGTCCGAACGACCCGACCGCCCTGACTGCTAACAGCGGCCTGCTGTTTGCTTCCGGCCTGATTACCGGTGAGGCGTTGATGGGCGTGCTGCTGGCGATTCCCATCGCGGCGCTCAAACCGGCCGGTATCGCATTTCCCCTGTTTGCGATGCCGCTGGGCGGCTGGGTCGGTTCGATGCTGTTGGCGGGAATTTGTGTTTGGATGTACACGGTTGCAACCGGCCGAAAATAAGCGTGTGATGTCTTTTCAGGAGAATCAATGTCATGAGTCGCGTGATCTGTGTGTTGGGATGTGTCAGTTGTTTGTATGCCCTTGTCGGATGTGTGGATCCACACTACGCCGCACGTGCGGCCTATGCCAATCCCGGAGGGATGTGGATGCCCCATCAATTGGCCTGGCACAAATACACGCTCCGCTCGCTTGGCGTTAATAATCCCGACGATCTGACGGACCTGCAGGGTTATCCGCTCGGGGCGATTGTCTGGCTGGGCGGCTGCAGTGCGTCGTTTGTCTCGCCGGAAGGGCTGATCGCCACCAACCACCATTGCGCCACGGGCACGCTTCAGTTTCATTCCGAACCGGATCGCAATCTCTTTGAAGACGGCTTTCTGGCACGCACCCGTCAAGACGAACTGCCGGGCGAAATCGGCAAAAAAGTCTGGATCACGCAGGAGATCATCGAGGTCACCGAGGACATCCGCAGCGGGTTGGAACACATTGCCGACCCCGAACAGCGATACGCCGAAATCCAGCAGCGCATCAAAGACCGCATCGCCCGCGAAGAAGCGCCGGATAAAGGCATTCGATGCGACATCAAAAAGTTTTACGAAGGCCGACAATACTATCTGATTAAATATCTGGAGTTGAAAGATGTGCGGCTGGTGTACGCTCCGTCCGAACATATCGGCGCTTACGGCGGCGACATCGACAACTGGCAGTGGCCGCGGCATACAGGCGATTTTACCTTCTACCGAGCGTATGTCGGCCCGTCGGGCCAGCCGGCCGAATACAGTCCGGACAATGTGCCCTATCGTCCGCGCCGCTGGCTGCGCGTGGCCGATGAGCCGCTCGAACCGCATGATTTTGTACTTGTGGCCGGCTATCCCGGCCGAACACAGCGATGGAAGACGCTGGACGAACTGGTGTATCTCTACGAAACCGACAACCCGATGCGAATTCGGATCCTGCGCGAGCTGGCCGAACTGTACACCGAGCTGGGCGAACGCAGCGATGAGTTGCAGCTCAAAGTCAAACCCAACTACAAAGGCGTGATGAACTATCTCAAGCTGCTGACACTCATTCAGGACAACATCACACAAAGCCGTCTCATTGATGAAAAAATTCGCCTGCAAACCGAACTCCAAGACTGGATCGCCTCCGACCGGCGGCATCAGGATACGTGGGGCGATGTCATTGACGAGATTGCCCGAATCAACGCCGCACATCGGCAAACAGCCCGTCAAGACTACCTGATCAGCAGCGCTGTCAGCGGGGTTCGTCTGCTCTCGGCGGCACACACCATTGTACGAATGGCCGAGGAACGCCCCAAAAGCGACGACCTGCGTGAACCGGAGTTTCAGCAGCGAAACCATGATCGCATTGCTCAGTCGCTGCGGCGAATGCAGGCGTCCTACGACCCGGCCATTGACCAGGCGCTGCTGACATACTATCTGCAGAAAATCAATGAACTGTCCGCCGACCAGCGCGACAGCCTGCAAGCGGCCGTCGCCGATACAGAGATTCACACACCGCAAGAGATTGAGGCATTTGTTCTGTCGTAAGATTTTAGCCATTTGAAGCAGTGAACTCTTTCAATGCCGGCAGCTGGCCGGTTTTGAGATAGATTTTCAGCGCCTCTTTTACTGTATTCACGGGGTTTAATCCGCGTTGTTTGAGCGTAAA
>JBNRMN010000071.1:0-40249 GCA_050309605.1 Anaerohalosphaeraceae bacterium | reverse complement strand
ACAGATTGTTCCGTGCGTTGTTTCATTACACGAAACAATACTCAAAATACAGGATGGCGCAAGTCTAAAATATGAATTTTTCAAAGAATTTTTAAAATTTTTGCTTCAAACGGCTAAAATCTTACATAATAACAATCTTTCAAATTCCTTGTTCTTACGTGAAATCAAACGGTCGACGGGTGACCTCTGCAAGGTTGCATTTGTCTTCCAAATTCGATTTGGACTGATTTGGGTGGCACCTTCAAGCGGAGCTTGTGGGTGCCGGGGTGGCGAACCTGACGTCTTGTTGTTTTTGTGTTTGCGGTTCACAGGTGGTCACACCTTTCTGTCCAGCCTTCGGTAGCCGACGGCTTCGGCGATGTGCTGGGGCTGGATGGTGATGGCACTAACTCATCTTGCGGGTTCTGTCGCCGACGCCCAACAGCAGCGATTTGACGCAAATATCCTCATCCAGCTCTTCCCAGTGAAGGCCTGTTCCGCCGCCGCTGATGATGCAGTTTTGGCGCTGCTTCAAAGTGGCGTTGAGCAGGCGGGGGAAATAGGCGAGCGGGACGCCCAACACGCGGCCGTCGTTCAATTCCACCCACAAACTGTCGTCATCGAACCGCACATTTTTTGCGGACGGCTCAGTCGTTAAAGTGTTCATTCCAAAACTCCCGAATCAATTGCTTATTGTCGGCAACAATTGCACACAATTCTTTTAATTCAGAGGATCTCATTCCATAAGAATGGTCCACGACAATTTCCGGTTCAAGCCAGATTTTGGCGACCTGTTCGCCTTTTCTGACATGAATATGCAACGGCTCCGGCGGCATCCCCTCATTCGAATAAAAGAAAAATCTATACCCTTTGTATCGAAATACCGTTGGCATTATACTTCCCCGTATTATAACAAAATAACGTTAAGTTCAAAAGCGTTATCAAACAAGACATTACACCTTTCTGTCCAGCCTTCGGTAGCCGACGGCTTCGGCGATGTGCTGGGGCTGGAGGTCGGGGCAGTTTTCCAGGTCGGCGATGGTGCGGGCGACTTTGCAGATTTTGTCGTGTGCCCGGGCGCTGAGGGCGAACTCGCTCATGGCGTGTTTGAGCATCTGCTCGCCGGCCTCGTCCAGTCGGCAGAACGTCTCCACGTCCTTATGCGTCATTGACGCATTGGTCATCATCCGTTCGGCGCCGAAGCGGTCGGCCTGACGGGCGCGGGCGGCCAGCACCTGTTGCCGCAGGGTTTTTGAATCCTGTCCGTTGCTGCGGCCGCGGAGCTGGCGAAACGCCACCGGCGGCACTTCGACGTGAATATCAATCCGATCCAACAGCGGTCCGGAGACCTTGCCCATATACCGCTCAATCTGTCCCGGTGTGCATTTGCAGCGGCGGATATGCGTGCCGTAATAGCCGCACGGACAGGGGTTCATCGCGGCGATCATAATGAAATCGGCCGGAAAGCGCAGCGTGCCCTTGGCGCGGGAGATGGTTACCGCCCCTTCTTCCAGCGGCTGGCGAATCATCTCAAGAATGTGCCGCTGAAACTCGGCAAACTCATCCAAAAACAGAATTCCATGATGCGCCAGGCTCAGCTCCCCCGGCCGCGGATACGTTCCGCCCCCGACCAGCGACGGGCCTGAGGCGGTATGGTGCGGCGTGCGCACCGGCCGGGTGGCGACGAGGGCTTGGCCTTTGGCCAGCAGTCCCACCGACGAATAGACCCGCGTGGTTTCCAGCGACTCGGCCAGCGACAGCGGCGGCAAGATGGTCGCCATCCGCTGGGCCAGCATGGTCTTGCCCGCGCCCGGCGGGCCGATCATCATCACATTATGCCCGCCGGCTGCGGCGATGGTCAGGGCACGCTTGACGCTTTCCTGCCCTTTGACATCCGCAAAATCGACCGGATAGGCCCCGGCCTGCTCGAACAACGAATCGATATCCAATGTCGTCGGCTCGATCTCAATCGCCTCGGCCAGGAATCCGGCCGCCTGGGCCAGTGAGCCGACCGCGATGACCTCCAGCCCCTCGACGACGGCGGCCTCGGCGGCATTGTCCAACGGCACGAGGATGCCCTTGTAGCCATTAGCCGCGGCGGTCATGGCCATACTCAGCACGCCGTTGACCGGTCGGACGCGCCCGTCCAGCGCCAATTCGCCGATGATCACATAATCGCCCAGTTTGTCGCTGACCAATCCCCCGGCACAGCCCATAATCCCCAGCGCAATGGGCAAATCGAACGCCGGACCCGCCTTTTTGATGTCCGCCGGGGCCAGATTGATCAGCGGCTGAACGTTGGGAAAGCTGTAGCCGGAGTTGACCACCGCGCTGCGAACCCGCTCGATGCTCTCCTTGACCGCCGCATCCGGCAGCCCGACAATCACGGGTTTTTCAAAACCGCCCCGCGAGACATCCACCTCCACCTCGCATAAAATCCCATCGATCCCTTCCAGTGTGACCGAGTACAATCGCGCCAGCATCGCAGTCTCCCTGTTGTGCTCGTGTTTCGCTCCGGTTTGAATACAGTCTGCCTATTCTAACGCAGGCCGCGGCCTGTGCCAACAGTTTTCTCTGTCTTTTATCCGGTAATAGCAGTCCTTTTCACTGGCCCGGCAAGATTGATCTTGACAAAAAGAAGACCGAAAATAGGATAAATCCAACGCTTGCCTTTTTCAAAAATCAGAGGCCCCAATAAGGAGACACGCAATGGCAGATTATTCAAGCGGCTGTGCGGGCAAGGCGCCAATGCGAACGCTGCTGGCGCCGTATGAAAAGCGGTTTATTCAATGGCTGACGCCTTATTTTCCGTCGTGGGTCCAGACGTGGCACCTGACGCTGCTGACGATTCCCTGGTGCGTCGGGCTGATCGGCTTCGGGTATCTGGCCGGGATCAGCGGCAATCTGCACTGGCTGTGGCTCAGCAGCCTGATGATTGCGCTGCAATGGTTTACCGACGCCTTTGACGGGGCCATCGGACGCCACAAAAACACCGGTCTGGTCAAGTGGGGCTTTTATATGGATCACCTGCTGGATTATGTGTTTTTGTGTGCAATTCTGATCGGGTATGCCTTGTTGGCGCAGACCCAGGCCGGGCGCGCGTGGGTTTATCTGCTGATTCCGGTGTGTGCGGGCTTTATGATTGCCTCGTTTCTGGGCTTCGGGGCGACCGGTGAATTCAAGATTACCTATCTGGCGACCGGCCCGACAGAGATGCGGCTGTGGTTTATCGCGCTGAATACCGCACTGATTGTCTTCGGCACGGCCTGGATCGAACGGCTGCTGCCCTGGATGCTGGTCGCGGCGATCCTTTTTCTGGTGTTTGTCTGTTTCCGGACCCAAAAATACCTTTGGCAACTGGATATGTCCATCAAGGCCCAAGCCTTACAATCCGTACAAAACGAACAAGCGGAAGGGGAAAAAGCCAAATTATCCGGTTAATTTGTTCTCTTTTTGAGCCGAATTTTGGTATAGTAAGATGTTCCGTTATAAACGATCTGGAGAAATGGGAAAATCGTATAAAAAACTCGGCCTTATCGTATTATTGGCGGGGGTGTTGTGTGTGCCGTCTCAGGCGTGGGGGCACTGTCCGCTGGCGTATCTGGATCCGGGAACCGGAAGCTATATTTTTCAGCTTTTGATTGCTGGACTGGTCGGAGCGGGTTTTGCGGTCAAGCTGTTCTGGGGGTATATCAAGGCGTTTGTGGTTTCGACGTTTTCGAGGAAAAAGCACAAAGACGATGACCAGCAGTCTTAAATCGATTTCTTCGTCGTTTCGCGACCCGAGCGGTTTTTTATTTACTTACGACAGCCGTATCTATCGCCAGATCAACACCCTTTATCAGCCGCATTGGGACCAGTTGCACCACTCGGGTCTCTACGATATCCTGACGGCCAGGGGGCTGCTGATTCCGCATCAGCAAGCGGATCTCGATCTGGCGCTGACCGCTCAGGCTTGCTGTGTGATTGAGCCGGAGCGGATTCGGTTTGTTTCTTATCCGTATGAGTGGGCGTTCAGCCAGCTCAAAGACGCGGCGCTGACGACGCTGAAGATTCAGAAAGTCGCTTTCGAGCACGGGATGACGCTCAAAGACGCCTCGGCCTATAATGTTCAGTTTCATAACGGCAAACCTGTGTTCATTGATACGCTGTCGTTTGAAATCTACAAACCCGGCCGTCCGTGGGTGGCGTATCGGCAGTTTTGTCAGCATTTTCTGGCGCCGCTTGCCCTGATGAGCCATTGCGATATTCGGCTGCGTCGGCTGCTGCGAACGAACATTGACGGCGTGCCGCTGGATCTGGCCTCGCGTCTGCTGCCGTCGCGAACCTGGCTCAATCCCGGTTTGCTGATGCATATTCACCTGCACGCCAAAAGTCAGCAGCGTTATGCCGATGAAGCGTTAAAGCCGGCCACACAGCAGAAGATTTCACGCCTGGGCTTTCTTGGATTGATTGACAGTCTCACCACCGCCGTGCGCAAGCTCTCCTGGCGTCCGGCCGGAACGGTCTGGGGCGATTATTACAACCAGACCAATTATTCCGATCAGGCCATGGAGGCCAAAAAGCGCATCGTAAGCGATTTCCTGAAGCGCATCGGGCCGACAACCACGTGGGACATTGGCGCCAATACCGGCGTCTTTAGCCGACTGGCCGCCGAGGCCGGCTCGCAGGTTGTGTCGCTGGATATTGACGCCGCCGCCGTGGAGCAGAATTACCGATGGGTAAAACAAAACAAAACCCCAAACATCCTTCCCCTGCTGCTGGATATTTGCAATCCAAGTCCGGCGCTGGGCTGGGCGCATGAAGAACGGCTGTCGCTGCGGCAGCGCGGTCCGGCGGAGGCGGTGCTGGCGCTGGCGCTGATTCATCATCTGGCGCTGTCGAATAATCTGCCGCTGCCCCGCATCGCGCGGTTTCTGGCGACGTTGGGTCCCTGGCTGATTATCGAATTTGTTCCCAAAGAGGACACGCAGGCGCAGCGTCTGCTGGCGTCGCGCTATGACATTTTTCCGAACTATACGCAGCAGCGGTTTGAAGAGGCGTTCGGTGCCCGTTACCGCATCCTTGAACGGGCGACGGTGGCCGATACGCTGCGCACGGTTTATCTGATGCATCGCAATGAATCAAAAACATCCTGACAATCCTGTCGTGTTGCACCCCTGGCTGCTGGCCATGTTTCCGGTATTGTTTTTGTATGCGCGGAATCTCGGCGAGTTGGATTTCGGCGATGTGGTCTTTCCGCTGATGGCGTCAGTGGCGCTGGCGGCAGGGCTGTATCTCGTGCTGCGGCTGCCGGTTCGATCCGGTCAGCGGCGCGGGCTGATGGTGTCCTGTCTGATTGCGCTGTTCTATTCTTATGCGAATATCGCCTCGTTGGCGCGATCGGTGCTGCCGCTGCCGCCGGGCCGATGGGCGTGGCCGTATTATGTCATCTGGCTGCTGATCGCCGCCGCGGCGCTGGTGGTCATCGCCCGGCTCAAACGCTCCCTGCCGTACTGGACGAAGATTCTCAATGTTATTGCGTTGTCTCTGGTGGTGCTGAACGGCGTGCGGATTGTCGCGGCCGTGCCGGACAAGCTGGCCGTCTGGAAGGGCGAGCTGATCATTCCGGAGCCGTGGCAGGGGCCTGACCTCACCGCCGCGGCGCAGCGCCCCAATTTCTTTATCCTGGTGTTCGATCAGCATGTCGGGTTTCCCTGTCTGAAGCGATACGGCTATGACGCCGGCGAATTTATTGACGCACTTCGTGACCGGGGCTTTCACGTGGCCGAAAACAGCACAGCCAACTACTGGATGACGCCGTATGCAATGGCCGGTCTGTTTAATTATACCTATCTGGATTTTATCCTTGACCAGATTCCGGAAGGGTTTAAGGGACATCAGCCCGCCTTTAAGCTGACGCGCGACAATCGAGCCTTTCGTTTTTTGAAAGAGGCCGGCTACACAACCATTCAGTGCCATACCGACTTTTTATATCCTTACGAAAATATCGACAACGTGGACATTCGAATCAACCCCGACCGCTGGTACACCACCGCGCTGTCGCGCGAGCTGATCAGCAATACGCCGCTGAGTCTGCGCACGCCTGGGCTGCTGCGGCGCAGTATCCTGACCGCCTTCGAAGAAACCACCCGCCTATGTCGTTTGGACGAACCGTTTATCGTTTTTACGCATTTTCTGTCGCCGCACCCGCCGTATATCTTTGACGAACAGGGCCGTTTGCCCGGACCGAACAGCGCATATAACGATTTTGACGTGCAATTCTGCGCCGACGAAGACAAACGCGAGCTGCGGCTGTACCTGGCGGAAATGACCTATTTGCACAAGCGCATCATCGAGATGGTCGATGCCATTCAGGCCAACAGCAAACGCCCGCCCGTGATTATCTTGCAGGGCGATCACGGCAATCGGCTTCAGGTCAGGCGCTGTCAGGACAGACAGTTGACACCCGATGCGGCGATGGAGTTGTTTTCGATTCTCAACGCACTGTATCTGCCCGGCGTCGATCCGGACGGTCTGCCTGATGCCGTCAGTCCGGTCAATACCTTTCGTCTGCTCTTTGACCGGTATTTCGGTACCGATCTGGGACTGCTGCCGGATCGCTGTTATTATCCCGGGCCAAGCGGCCAACTCTTTGAGGATGTAACCGATCTGGTCCTTGAAGGCCTTAAATAAACAGATTCACGCCGGACGCTTCGGCCTGATTGAGATACATCGCCACGCCGCCTTCTTCGACGCCGTCGATCAGTTCTTCGCGTTTGATGCCCATCAGCTCCATTGTCATGGTGCAGGCCACCAGATGCACGTTGTTCTGACGGGCCTTGTCGATCAGTTCCGACAGCGAGGCGACATTTTTCTTTTTCATAATGCCTTTAATCATCTGCGTGCCGGCGCCCAGCATATTCATTTTGGACAAGGTGGTTTTTTCCGCGCCGCGCGGCATCATCCAGCCAAACATTTTTTCGATGACGGTTTTTTCAACAGCAATCGCTTCAGGCCGCCGCAGCAGGTTCAGTCCCCAGAAGGTAAAGAACAGCGTTACCTCGCTGCCCATCGCGGCCGCACCGTTGGCGATGATGAACGCAGCCATGGCCTTGTCGAAATCGCCGCTGAAGACAATGATGGTTTTTTTCCGGCTGCTTTGGGTGCGGACGGCCTCGGTCGGGGCCGATTGACGTTTGATTACGGTGGCGGCATAGATGCCCTGATCGGCGGTCAGGGCGCTGAGCGTATGGCCGGTGCTGCGGCAGAAGGCCTCTGCGTCGCGGGCAAACCCCGGATCGCTGCTGCGCAGTGTAACGGCTTGTCCGGCCTGAAGTTCGTCAACGGCTTCTTTGAGCTTCATCAGCGGTCCGGGACACGACAGGCCGCAGGCATCGATGGTGATCGGGGCGGCTGCGGGCTGAGGCGGTTCAACCGGACGGCTTTCGCCGGCGTCGTCTTTCATTTCAACATCGTCCGGCTCGGTTTTTTTGCCCGTGCCGGTGGCCGCGCAGAACGTTTTATATCCGCCGGTCAGGTTGCGACAGCGATAACCGTGCTGGCTCAGAATACGGCACGCCAGATAGCCGCGTAACCCCACCTGACAGAAAACGAGAATGTCTTTGTCGCGCGGCAGTTCGTTGAGCCGCCCGCGCAGTTCATCCAGCGGAATGCAGACCGCCCCCGGAATCGTGCCCGTCTCGACCTCGCCGCCCGTACGTACATCCAGCAGCAATTGGGTCGGTGCGGGATTGACCATTTCCTCGGCGTGGCAGACAGGCATATCGCCGTTGAGCACGCTGCCGGCGACGAATCCGGCGTAATTGACCGGATCCTTGGCCGAGCCGTAAGGCGGGGCGTAACACAGCTCCAGATGCTGCAAATCCTGCACCGTCAGCCCCGCGCGAAGGGCCACGGCGATGACGTCAATTCGCTTATCCACGCCATCGGCGCCGACGGCCTGAGCACCGAGAATCTTGCCGCTGTCCGGAGCAAACAGCAGTTTAAGGCTGATTTGTCTGGCGCCGGGATAGTAACCGGCGTGGCTGGCCGGATGGACGTAGATTTTTTCGTAGGCGATGCCGGCGCGTTTAAGCCCTTTTTCGTTCAGGCCGGTAGTCGCCGCAGCCAGATTGAACACCTTGCAAATGGCCGTGCCCTGGGTATGGCGATAGGCACTGTTGCGCCCGGCGATGTGGTCGGCGGCAATGCGGCCCTGTCGATTGGCCGGCCCGGCCAGCGGAATCAGGGTCGGCGTTTCGCTGACAAAATCGATCACCTCGACAGCATCGCCGACGGCGTAAATCGCCGGATCGCTGGTCTGCATCGAAGGGTTGACCACGATACCGCCGCGGGCGCCGATCTCCAGCCCGGCGTCTTGTGCCAGATGCGTTTCGGGCCGCACGCCGACCGAGACGATGACCATATCCGTCGTGAGGGCATCGCCGCCGCTGAGCCGCACGTTCAGCGCGCCGTTTTGGCTGCTGATGGCGGTTACGCTGTTGTTGAGCATCACAGCAACGCCGTGCAGCCGCAGTTCATCAACCAGCGGGGCGGCCATTTCCGGATCAAGTGTGCCCATCACCTGCGGTTCCAGTTCCACCAGCGTCGTGGTCAGCCCGCGTTCGATGAGCGCCTCGGCCATCTCCAGCCCGATATAGCCGCCGCCAATGACGACTGCGCGACCGGCTTTGGCGTCCTTGATTCGTGCAAGAATCGCGTCCATATCGGGGATGTTGCGCAGGGTAAAGACGCCGGGGTTGTTGACGCCCGAAATCGGCGGACGTACCGGTTCAGCGCCGGGGCTGAGAATCAGCCGGTCATACGATTCGGTGTATTCCTTGTCGGTCTTCAGATCACGCACGATGACATGTTTGCTTTCGCGATCAATGCGCACGACCTCACTGAACGTCCGCACATCGATGTTGAAGCGTTTGCGCATGGCCTGCGGGGTTTGCACCAGCAGCCGATCCCGTTCGGCGATGACGCCGCCGATGTGGTACGGCAGCCCGCAGTTGGCAAACGAGATGTATTGGCCGCGTTCAAACAGCACGATTTCGAAGTGTTCCGACAAGCGTCGCAGTCGTGCGGCCGCCGAAGCGCCGCCGGCTACACCGCCGACAATAACTACCTTTTTTATCTCAGACATAACCTTTCTCCGTTGGGGTTGATGAAGATCGATGGAATATCATGTCAGATTACAACGCACAATTCATTTGGATACAGCGAATCAGTCCCGGCAACTGGGGCGAGACGATTTTGTAATAAACAGTGCGCCCCTGGCGTTGGCTGTCCAGCAGGCCGTGACCTTTGAGCAGCCGCAGGTGTTCACAGGCCTGGCTGGGGCTGATTCGGCAGTACTCGGCGATTTCGTGCACGGCAAAGTTGCCGGTCATCAACAGGTTGACCATCTTGAGCCGGACCGGATGTGCCATCACCTTCAGGCATTCGGCCGCTGTTTCAAGTACGTTGTCCGGCAATAAGTCTGTCGCATTGGCATTCATACGCAACTCCACACAGGTTTTACATATCAATATATCGAGAGTTCTCGATATTACAAGATATTTTGCGAAAAATTTTTGATAATTTTTAGCGAAACAACAGGGCTTTATATGTGAAACGCTTCACAAAAAGATGTTATATGGTTCCTGCAAACAAAAGCTTGGATTTATTATAAGTGTATCGTTTCACAATAATTATTTTCACTTTTGTTCCGGCTTGACCGTTATTTGTACTTGACAGGGACGGGCAAAAGCCGTAAGCTGAATTTTTGGGTTTGTGAATGTGAGCACAAACACTATGATACTGTGAGCTATGAAATATCGCAAGATTCCGGATGAGACGATCCGCCGTATGCCGATGTATTTGCGGGCGTTGTCGCTGGTCGAACAGGAAGGTCAGCAGACCATTTCCAGCCGACAACTGGCCGAACGGCTGCATTTGAAACCGCCGCAGATTCGCAAGGATTTGTCGTATTTCGGCGCCTTCGGTACACGCGGCATCGGTTATCCGGTGGGTTCAACCGCTCAACAGATACGCACGATTCTCAGGCTGGATGTCCCGCAGAAGGCCGCCCTGATCGGCGCCGGACAGTTGGGCACGGCCATTGCAGCGTATCCGGGGTTTTCGGTGTTCGGATTCGACATCGCGGCGGTGTTTGACAATGACCCGGCCAAAATCGGCAAACATATCGGTCGGCGGGTTATTGAACACATCAATGCGGTTGATTCACTCGAAGATCGCAGCATTCGTCTGGCGATTTTGGCGATTCCGGCCGAAGCGGCTCAGGCCTGTGCCGACCGACTGGTGCGGGCCGGCGTCAAAGGGATTTTGAATCTGGCGCCGTGCTATCTGGTTGTGCCCAAACGGGTCAAAGTGGTTTCGATTGATATGGCGATGGCGCTGGGTGTGTTGCCGTATTATATGTGAGAACTGAAAACAAACATCTATTGGAAGCGGACGATTATGAGTGTAAACACGATATCCAAAGACCGGTTCAAACAGTTCGTTGAGGCCTTAGTCCAGTCGGATCAGCGGGTCGTCGGGGTTCAGGCGCGGGGCGATCGCTTTGTCTTTGATGATCTCAACGCCGCCGATGCGCTGCGGCTGGATTATGATGTAACGATTCTGTCGCCGCGCAAGTATGTCCTGCCGCCCAAAGAGCCGTTGCTGAAATTTGACGGCCGGGCTTCGTATGAAAGCCTGCAGGATAGCGAGCCGATGGTGCTGCTCGGCGTGCACCCTTACGATATGGCGGCCATCAATCAGATGGATGTGCTCTTCAGTCAGGACGAGTACGACAATCATTATATGTGCCGTCGCAAAAAAATGACGATTGTTGCCTGCGATGTCGTGACCCCCAGCGAGAATGTGTTCGCCGCATCGATGGGCACGGCCACCGTTGACAGCGGTTATGATATGCTGCTGACCGATATCGGCGATGCCTATATCGTGGAGGTGGCGACCGACAACGGCAAGGCGCTGATGAACCTGATGCCCGACGCCCGACCGGCCAGCGAGGCGGACATCAAAAAACGTCAGGCCGTCTGGAAAAAGAACGAGCACGACCTGAACAAACACATGCTGGAGTGCAAGCCCTCTTTTCTGCCCAAGCTGCTTGAGAAAAACTATGAACACCCCGTCTGGGAAGAAAAGGCCCGGTTGTGCTATTCCTGCGGTTCGTGCAATCAGGTTTGTCCGACGTGCTATTGCTTTGATGTGCAGGATGAGGTCAACTGGGATTTGAAGACCGGCGTGCGGTATCGCGCCTGGGACGGGTGCTTGCTGCAGGATTTTGCGACGGTGGCCGGCGATCACAACTTTCGCAAAGACCGTGCCGCGCGGTTTCGCCATCGACTGTACCGCAAGGGCAAATACGTCCCGAGCAAGATCGGCGGACAGATTGCCTGCGTCGGCTGCGGGCGCTGCATCACGGCCTGTACGGCCAAAATCGCCAATCCCGTCGATGTCTATAACCAGCTTATGGAACGAACCGATATCGGATAATTCCGCCCGTTTCGGGTGTATTGAGGAGAATCGCTTATGTGTGAATGCTGCGTACAAAACAACAAAGACATTTATTTGCCGGAGCCGGCGACCATCACCAAGCGTCGGATGCTCAACGGCACGGAGCTGTATCTGCATTTGGAATCGGACAGCGGCAAGGAGATGGAGTACACGCCGGGCCAGTTCGTCGAGGTGTCGCTGGCGGGGATCGGCGAGGCGCCGATTTCAATTTCTTCCTCGCCGACGCAAAAAGGACTGGAACTGGTCATTCGCAACGTCGGTACGCTGACCCGTGCAATCCACAAGCTTCAGACCGGCGACAAACTCGGCGTCCGCGGTCCCTACGGCTCGACCTATCCGGTCGAGCAGGCCAAGGGCAAAGATCTGGTCTTTATCTGCGGGGGCATTGGACTGGTGCCGCAGCGGTCGTTTATCCGCTATGTCCTGGATCATCGCAGCGAGTACGGCAAGGTGACGGTGCTGATCGGCACCAAATGCTATGATATGCGGCTGTTCCGTGAGGAAATCGCATTGTGGCAGGAGCGCAAAGATATGGTCGTCATGGAGACCATCGATGAGGCGCACGACTGCTGGGACGGCAACGTGGGTGTGGTGACCACCCTGATTCCGAAAATCGAAAGCGATCTGCCCAAGAGTCTGGTGATGGTGTGCGGACCGCCGGTGATGTATAAATTTGTCCTGATGGCGCTGGCCGAGGTCGATGTGCCGCAGGACAGCATTTTTGTGAATCTTGAACGACGAATGAAATGCGGCGTCGGAAAATGCGGCCACTGCCAGATCAATCAGCATTATGTCTGTCAGGACGGGCCGGTGTTCCGATTCAGCGATTTGGCGAATGTGCCGGAGGCGATTTAAGATGAGTAAACCACGTGTAGCAATTTTCGATTTTGCCTGTTGTGAAGGCTGTCAGCTTCAGATTGTCAACCTCGAAGAAGAAATCATTGATCTGGTCGGCGCCGTCGATGTGGTCGAGTGGCGCGAGGCGATGAGCGAACAAAGCCACGAATACGACATCGCCATCGTCGAAGGCTCGATAACACGGCCGGAAGACGAGCATCGGCTCCAAATCATCCGCAGCCGAGCCAAGATTCTGATTGCCCTGGGGGCGTGCGCGACCATCGGCGGCGTCAACAAGATGAAAAACAACTTTGACCTGAACGAGGTCAAACGCTGCGTCTATGGCAAGGACGCCGAGATGCCCCATCTGGCGACCACAACGACGCGGGCGCTGCATGAAGTCGTCGATGTGGACTTCAAGATTCACGGCTGCCCGATCAACGGCGAGGAGTTCAAGCAGGTCGTTCGCGATTTGCTGCTGGGCAAAAAACCCGTCACCCCGACGTATCCGGTCTGTGTGGAGTGCAAGGCGAAAGAAAACGTCTGCCGCTATGAGTACGACGAAATCTGCCTGGGGCCGATTATTCGCGCCGGCTGCGGAGCGCCGTGCCCGTCGGCCGGCTGGCGGTGTTTCGGCTGCCGCGGCCTGGTCGATAATCCCAATGTGGACGCGGCCAAAGAGGTGATGGATAAGTACAACCTGACGGTGGACGACTTGAAACAGAAAATGGTGTTATTCAACAGCAAATAAGACAGAGGCCAATGCCATGAGTAAAAACATCAATATCAATGTGCATCATATCACCCGCGTTGAGGGCCACGGCAATATCGTGGTCAATATCACCGACGGGACGATTGAAACCTGTCAATGGCAGGTCCCCGAAGCGCCGCGTTTCTTTGAGGCGATGGTGCGGGGTCGCCGTTATGACGATATTCAGACCATCGTCAGCCGCATCTGCGGCATCTGTTCGATTTCACATTCACTGGTGGCCACACGCGCCGTGGAAGATGCCTTGAAGCTGGAGGTGACCGAACAGACGGATTTGGTGCGTCATCTGATGCACTATTCCGAGCAATTGCAAAGCCACGTGCTGCATGTCGGCTATCTGGTGGCGCCGGATCTGTTCGGCGAAAAATCCGTCGTGCCGCTGATTCCCAAGGCGACCGATGCGGTCAAAACCATCATCAAGGCCCACCGCGTGGCCAATCAGATGTCGGCGCTGCTGTGCGGACGCATTACGCACCCGGTGACGCTGACGCCCGGCGGGATGACGCGCGTACCGACCGAAGACGAGCTGCGCAGCCTGAAGAAAGAGCTGGAAGCCATCGTGCCCGATCTGGTGACGATATGTAATGTCGTCCTGAGCGTGGCCGAGGCGCTGCCGGACTTTACCCGTGATACCGAGTACGTCAGCCTCAAGCAGAATCAGCCGCAGTACAAAGGCACGCTTCAGGAATACACATTCTATCACGGCGATATTACCAGCACCGATTTGAACGGCAAGCCGCCCGTTCCGGCCGCCAAATGGGAAAGCGTGGCCAATGAGTACGTTCATCCGCAATCGACGGCCAAGTGGACCAAGTGGCATCGCGATGCCTATGCGGCCGGGGCGCTGGCCCGGTTTAACAACAACGCCGAACTGCTCAGTCCGCTGGGGAAAAAGGTCGCCGACATGTTCGGGCTGAAAAAAGGCTGCTGCAATCCCTATTTCAACAGCATTGCCCAGTTGGCCGAGTGTGCCCATGTCGTCGAAGGCAGTCTGGAGGTGATCGACCAGCTGCTGACCCGCGGCCTGAAACCTGAAAAAGTCAAAGTCGCCCTTCGCGCCGGACGCGGCCACGCCGGCATCGAAGCGCCGCGCGGCATCCTGTTCCATTCGTATGAGTTTGACAAAAACGGCGAATGTGTCTGGGGCAACTGCTGCATTCCGACCAATCAGAACCACGCCAATATCCAATTGGATTTCGAAAAGCTTGTGCCGCAGTTTATGGACGAAGGCCAGGACGCTCTGCGCCAGAAAATGGAAATGCTCGTGCGGGCCTATGACCCGTGTATTTCCTGTTCGACCCACTATCTGGATATTGAATTTGTGAAATAAGTCGTTTGGAAGAGCACATTGTGCCGACCCCGGTCGAATCCGTTCGGCCGGGGTTGTTTTGTGCGCCCTGAACCGGTGCGGCGGCGTCAAGCGCTTTTCCATTTGGATTTGATGGCGATAGCCGGCACTTATTCAAATATCAAGGGAATTTGCTCACCCTTTTCGTAAAATATGGTATAAAATCAAAAACCTTTTTTTGAATTTAAATCCGGTGGTCATAGATGAACGTATTGGTAGCGGAAAAATGCGGATTTTGTCCGGGGGTGCGGAATGCGATTAACCTGGCAAAGAAGACGTTAGAGAAAAACAATATCGTGTACAGTCTCGGCCCCATCATCCACAACGAGGACGTGGTGCGGCAACTGGCCGATTCGGGGCTGCATACGGTCAATCAGATCGGCCAGATTGCCGAGGGGACGGTACTGATCCGCTCGCACGGAGCGACCTCCGCCGAGCTTCAGGAGATTCAGAACAAAGGGCTGGATGTCGTGGATGCGACCTGTGTTTTGGTCAAACGGGTGCAAAAAATCGCCCGTCTGCTGCATGAGGAAGGGTATCATGTGGTAATTATTGGAGACAAAAACCATCCTGAAGTAAGGGCGGTCGTGGGTTCGGCGCCGGATGTACACGTGGCAGGCACCGAGGACGATTTGTATAAACTCAATCTGGGAAAGAAGTTAGGTATTATTTGCCAGACCACGCAAAGCCCGGATTATTTTGCTCAAATGCTGGCGGCCGTAGCTCGGCGCGGGTTTTCGGAAATCAAGGTCATCAATACCCTGTGTCGCGAGACGATGGAACGCCAGGAGGCGGCTGTGAAGTTATGCCGACAGGTGGACGTGATGTTCGTTTTAGGCGGACTGCACAGCGCCAATACAAGAAAATTGGCCGAATTGTGCAAAAAACATAATCCGCAAACCTTTCACTTGCAAAATTGGCAGGAACTTGATAAAAGTATTCTTTCCGGTAAACAGACCGCCGGCGTAACGGCCGGAGCCTCGACGCCGGATGAGGTGATCGACGCCTTCGTCGAAAACCTGCGCTCTTTTGAAGGTTAACGTGGAACGCCAACAACGTAAACCCGAATTGCGAATTCAAAAGCCACGTCGGTTTTTGGGGCATTTCGATTGGCGTTGTGGTTTTCAGGGTTGGATTTGAAGTGGAATACTCGCAGTAAGCGCGATTGACTGCGTGGGTCAATGCGTTTTTTTTTTACAAACCATTTTATATAAGTGGTCTTGGCCGGTCGGCGTAAATGTGGGGCGTCGGCAGGTTACAAAACAGACTCCACAGGAGAATAGTAACAATGGTAGATCGCAACATCATTTCAAAACTGGGGTTGTCCGAAGAGCAGGTCGAGCAGGAAATTCAAGCCCTTTTCACCGACGAGCACAAGCATCTTCTGGACAGCGTATTGGAAACCAAAGTCGAAAAGCTTGTCCCCGGCACCATCGTCAAAGGCAAGATTGTCACCCAGTTCGGCAACGACGTCATCGTCGAGCTGGGCCTCAAGAGCGAAGGGATCGTGGAGGCCTCCGAATTCGATTCGCCCGACGACATTGTCGCCGGCAAAGAGATCGAAGTGCTGCTGGAGGAAGTGGACGCCGAAGGCGGCATTCTGCTGAGCAAGCGCAAAGCCGACCGCATTCGCGGGTGGGAACACGTTATCACCCATCACAATGAAGGCGATGTGATCAAGGGCATCGTCAGCCGTCGGATCAAAGGCGGCTTGCTGGTGGATATCGGCGTGCCGGTCTTTCTGCCCGCTTCGCAGGTGGATATCCGCAAACCCGGCGACATCAGCCGCTTTATCGGCGAGGAAATCGACTGCAAAATCCTCAAGATCGACACGGATAACCACAATATCGTTGTCTCCCGCCGTAAACTCATCGAAGAGGAACGTCAGCTCAGCAAAGAACGTATCCTGCAGGAAATCGAAGTCGGTCAGATTCGCAAAGGCATCGTCAAGAACATCGCCGATTTCGGCGTGTTTGTCGATCTGGGCGGTCTGGACGGTCTGCTGCACATCTCGGATATGAGCTGGGGCCGGATCTCGCATCCTTCGGAAATGGTCGAGCTGGATCAGGAAATCGAGTGTATGGTCATCGGGGTGGACAAGGAAAGCGAAAAGATCAGCCTCGGCCTCAAGCAAAAAACGCCCAGCCCGTGGGAAAGCGTCGAAGAACGCTACCCCGTCGGCAAGCGCGTCAAGGGAACCGTGGTCAATATTATGAACTACGGCGCGTTCATTCGTCTGGAAGACGGCATCGAAGGGCTGGTGCACATCAGCGAGATGAGCTGGACCAAACGCATCGGGCATCCGAGCGATGTGCTGAGCATCGGCGAGGAGATCGAAGTGATGGTGCTGGATGTCAACAAGGAAAAACAGGAAATTTCGCTGGGTCTCAAGCAGCTTGAGACGAACCCCTGGACGATTGCCGGCCAGAAGTACCCGGCCGGGACCATCGTGGATGCCAAGGTGACCAGCCTGACCAACTACGGCGCGTTTGTGGAAATCGAGCCGGGCATCGACGGATTGATTCATATCTCTGATCTGAGCTGGACCAAGAAATACAATCATCCCGGCGAGGCCCTGCAGAAAGGTCAGGACATTCGCTGTGTCGTGCTCGAAGTCGATGAAGAAAAACATCGCATTTCGCTGGGCATCAAGCAGATGACCGAAGACCCGTGGGCGCGGGCGATCCCCGAAAAGTATATCCCCGGCCAGATTGTCCGCGGCAAGGTCACCAAGCTGACCAATTTCGGCGTGTTTGTGGAATTGGAAGAAGATCTCGAAGGGCTGCTTCACATCTCCGAGCTGGCCGATCACAAGATTGACAACCCGCAGGAAGTGGTCAAAATCGGCGACGAAGTCGAGGTCAAAATTCTTCGCGTCGATAACGACTCGCGCAAAATCGGCCTGAGTCTGCGCCGCGCCCAATGGGCTGCCGAGGACAAGGCCGCCGAAGATGCCCACAAGCCGGCCGCCGAAGAAAAAGAATACACCCCGCGACGCGGCGGGCTGGACGGTGCTTTGATGCCGGATTCATTCAATTTCGGAAAAGAATAAGCCGGCGCGTCAACCGTTGATTTTGCATAGGCCCTGCGGGTTTCCCGCAGGGCTTTTTTTAGGGTACGATGCAGAGCAGAGTGCCTGTTTTGAACGTTTTGATTTTGGTATTCGGGCTGGGTTTGGATTTCGATAATTTCTGTTTACACCGCCCAATTCAGTTTCTGTTCATTGAGACAATAATATCTGCCGATTAGGTGGGCGATGACTATCATATAGTAAAGCTGAAAAGGAAACAACAACATGGATGTCAGCCATAAGTGTTGAAACAGGGCGACAAAAACAATAAACAGTACAACCAGAATAACAAACTGCCCTACCAGCAGACCATATGAAAAAAGCGTTTTCACTATCGAGATGATATGAATCAATGGATTAAAGGCGGTCAAGGAATTGAACATCGCCACGGCCAGAAAAAACATCGGAAAATAAAACACGCCTCCCGCCAGCAACACGACAAAAATCGTATCGGTTCGTTCCGTAAACGCCTGGTACAGGATTGCCGGAACAAAACACAGGATATACGGGCTGACGCGAATGGCAAATTCCTCGAATAAATCGCTCCAACTGCCGATCTGAAACGCATCGGAAAACATACTGTCCGGCGCGACCAGAGCGCCTTGAGCGCTTTGCTGCGTACACAAATACAGATACTGGATCAGTTCGATGCCGACCAGGGCATTGATGAACATCAGTCCCAGGCTCACATAACCGCCAATCGGGCCTAAGAATTGCGACAGCACAAACTCGACGAACATCATCGCAAAGATCAATACGGTAAACAACCCGATGTGCGCCAGCCCCGTCTTGTTCAGCGGAAATCGAAAAACATCCAGTATTGCCTTCATTGCTGTGCTCCTTATGGATAGGGAATAAAACGATAAGCGGCTATGACGCCTTCAATTGGTCGATGATCGCCTCTACGATGTCAGGCCGGACTTCGTGTGCCCACTGGTCGTTTTGATACCACACGCGGCCGAGCTGTTCGAGTAGAACAAATCGGGGCCACTGTCCGACGGCTTTTTTATCGCGTTTGAGCAAGTCGATCAGTGTCTCTTTGGTCATATCCGGCGGAATGTGTGTCGGCTGGCCGAGCCGTTCGAGCAGGCCGCGGATGCGCTTGAGACGATCATCACCGACAAGTCCTGTCTGTGTTTCGATTAGACCGGCCGCGATCATTCCGATTGCCACCGCCTGGCCGTGCAAGAGGGCAAAGCCGCTGGCCGACTCGACCGCATGGCCGAGGGTATGGCCGTAGTTGAGGATGCGGCGTTTGTTTTTTTCTGTCGGGTCCTCGGCCACGACCGCCGCTTTGATGCGGCAGTTTTCATAAGCC
Source organism: Anaerohalosphaeraceae bacterium (assembly GCA_050309605.1). Taxonomy (GTDB): domain Bacteria; phylum Planctomycetota; class Phycisphaerae; order Sedimentisphaerales; family Anaerohalosphaeraceae; genus T3Sed10-213. Next base: position 21,420 of record JBNRMN010000071.1, on the reverse strand, counting down.
ATGTGCTCCAGCACACCCGTATCGCGCACTAAAATGGCGTCGATATGGTTCTCGATGTAATCAAAATACCCCGCGTCGGCAATCGCGGCGTGCTTGACCGATTCGACCAGGCCGGCCCGATACTGGCGGTCGTCCAGCGTCGCCAGCGTTTGCACGTCAATATACACCGCCGCCGGATGCCAGAAACAGCCAAAGGCGTTCTTGCTCAGCGTGCTGTCCACGCCGGTCTTGCCGCCGACGCTCGAATCGGCCTGGGCAACGGTAGTGGTCGGAATCTGGACGACCGGCACGCCGCGCTTGTAAATGGCCGCGGCAAACCCGGCAATATCGCCGACCGTTCCGCCGCCCAGCGCAACCACGAGCGTATCGCGTCCGAGAAACGCCTGCTCCATCGCCTCGACCATCGACGTAATCGTCTGAATGTGCTTGGCGATTTCGCCCGGCGGGTCGATGACAAAATACGGTACCTCTCTGCCGCCGAGCAGCTGCTCAACCAGGCCCGCTTGGACCAGATTGACATCGGTAACCACAAAGGCCTTGCGGTTCGGCCACCGCCGCTCAATCTCCGGCCACAGCGACGCCAATAACCCCGCCCCAATATAAATCGGATAGCTGCTCTCGGCCGTTGCCGGTACGGTCACATTCACACGGGTTTGAGCCAACTTCTTAACTCCTTTTACGTAGCAAATGCGTTGGGAATTAATATTGAATCACGCTGTGGATACGATAGGTTCCCAATCTGTCTCGGCCGGCCAGGGCGGTCAACTCGACCAGAAAGGTCAGGCCGACAATCTTCGCTTCCAGTGTTTCCATGAGTTTGCAGGCCGCGACCATTGTGCCGCCGGTGGCCAGCAGGTCGTCAATCATCAATACCCGCATTCCGGGGCGTATCGCGTCGCGATGCACTTCAATGGTGTCCTGCCCGTATTCGAGGTCATAGCGAAGCTGCGCGGTGTGTCCGGGCAGCTTGCCCTGTTTGCGGATCGGTACAAACCCGACGCCCAGCGCCCGTGCGACCGCTGAGCCGAAGATAAACCCCCGCGCCTCCACGGCCGCGACCGCCTCAACGCCGTCCTTTCGAAACGGCTCGGCCAGTGCCTCGATGGCCGCCGCCAGCGCCGCCTTATCGGCCAGCAGCGGTGTGATGTCCCGAAACAAAATACCCCGCTGCGGAAAGTCCGGAATATCGCGAATAAAAGCTTTCAGTTCCACTTTTTCTCTCCGTTCATCAACATCATTTCTTTTGATGGATTATAAAGAATGAAAAACTATTCCCAAAGCAGTTTCTTCGACTATAATCAGGTTTTCAGGAAAAACGGCACCACTAAAGGGTTTAAGTCAAAATGAAGATATCAGCGGATCTCAAGAATAAAGTGTGTTTTGTCACTCCTCCGATTGTTATTAAATACATCGGTTTGCTGCGGCAAAACATCCGGTTTGTGCGAGCCAAAAAACGACTTGCCGGCTGTGACAAACTTCATTTAGGCTGCGGGAGCAACCTTTTGCCCGGCTGGGGCAATATTGATCTTGACGGCGATAACGACGTGATCAAACTGGACTTGCGCCGGCCTTTGCCGGTAGCGTCGAACCGTGTGCGCTTGATTTTTTCAGAACACTTTCTTGAACACCTGACGCTTTTTCAAGGGCGGCGGTTTTTGCGTGAATGTTACCGGATTTTGGCTCCCGGCGGTATCCTGCGAATCAGTACGCCGGATTTACAAACAGGGCTTGAGCACTATAAAAATAAGAGGTTAGGGGACATGAAATATCGCGGATGGAATCCCGCCACCCCCTGCCAACGGATCAATGAGGGAATGCGGTTGTGGGGGCATCAGTTTGTGTATGACAAAGACGAATTGACCGCCCAGCTTACGGAATGCGGTTTTTCGAAAATCACCTCCGTCCAATGGCATACGAGCCGACATCCGGAATTATGCAATCTCGAATGCCGGCCCTATCACGGCGATTTGATTGTTGAGGCCGAAAAGTAACCCGCTCTGCAATGCCCGTCAAGACAGCCGATGGGCGGTTTATTCGGCGGTCATCAATTCATTCAATTGCGTCAGCGCGCTGCGCTGAATTTGACGAACACGCTCGCGCGTCAGGCCGAGTTTTTTGCCGATTTGCTTGAGGGTTAATGTTTCGCGTCCGTCCAGGCCGAATCGCAGCCGGAGCACTTCCGCCTCGCGCGGATCAATGCAATCCAGTAATTCCAGCGCCCGGTTCAATTCTTCATTGGAGCCAAGCAACTGCTCGGGCGTTTCGACCTTATCATCTTCAATCGCCTCGTCCAGACCGGCGTTTTCCTCGTTGGAATCATGCTGAAAACCGGTGTCCACCACATTGACGATATCACGAATGGCACGGGCCTTGCGAATCGGCACCTTCATCGCGAAGGCCATCTCTTCAAGGCTGACGGTCCGGCCGAGTTTGACTTCCAGCTCAGCATAGGTCTGGCGCCACTGGTTGATCAGCTCAACCATATAGGTCGGAATGTGGATAGGCTGAGAATTGTTCAGGATTGCGCGTTTGATGGCCTGCTTGATCCACCAGGCCGAGTAGGTGCTGAACCGCACGCCGTGATCCGGGTCAAAGGTATCGACCGCCCGCATCAGGCCGAGATTGCCTTCTTCGATCAGATCGCCCAGGCTCATCCCCCGGCCGGAGTATTTTTTGGCGATGTTGACCACCAGCCGCAGGTTGCTGCGAATGAGCTGTTCGCGGGCGAAGGGGTCATTGTCTTCCATAATCGCCGCGGCCAGCGACTTTTCTTCGTCCCAGCTCAGCAGCGGCGCCGCGTCAATTTCTTTGAGGTACTCTTTTATTGTTGCATCGAAAGCCATTTATTCACTCCTGTCGAGTCGCTTCGTACCGTGTTCGAAGCGTCCATTTTCGGGATTGACTACAGACCCGACTGCCGTCATCGGGCTGCAGGACGCACAGCCTGTAAGCCGTCTGTCCTGCTGACTGTATCGGCATTATCCGATGCGGAGTTTACCTCTGTTGGTGATTTGCGCGTCTTTTGACAGCCTGCAAACCGCCTTGTCTCCTCAAAGGGCCGATAAAAAACACGGGTATAAGTCTTGACTGAAAGTTCAAGACGAGGACAATAGACTAAGGTCAAGCAGACAATTACGGCCGCTGGAGAAAAAGGGCGACAACACCTACATCGCCCAAGGCAAGGCGCACGTCTTTTCGTCGGTCGTGCACAACCAGCAGCCCATTGGGACGGCGGTGATAAAGACGTTGGCGCCATACGTGGCGGATTTTCTGGCGGCTCAAAATCCTTTGGATTGTGTTTGGAGAATCAAATGATGGCGGTTTGGTCTGAGATGTTTACGGATGTGCCGCGTTCGGCGGGGCTGTTCATCACGGCCACCGATACCGAGGTCGGCAAGACCATGATTACCGGGGCGATTGCGCGGCTGCTGCGTCAGGCCGGCAGGAAGGTCGGCGTGCTCAAGCCGGTCGCCAGCGGCTGCCGTCGCGACCGCGAGGGGCTGATCAGCGCCGACGCGGAGTTTCTGGCCGTCTGCGCCGAGACGGATTATCCGCTGTCGGTCATGACGCCGGTCTGCTACAAGACGCCGGCGGCGCCGATAGTGTGTGCTCAAGTCGAGCGGCGGGACGTGGATTTTGAGGCCATCGCCGCAGCGTACGGCTATCTGGCCAAGACGTGCGATGTGGTGTTGGTCGAGGGCATCGGCGGGGCGCTGGTACCGCTGACCGAGGAAGCGACGATTCTCGATGTGGCCGCGGTACTGGATTTGCCCGCGGTCGTTGTCGCCCGACCCGGCCTGGGCACGATCAACCATACCCTGCTGACCCTGGAGGCGGTCAGGGCAGCTGGATTGCCCGTTGCGGGCGTGGTCATCAACGGATATAATGCAGCTACCGCGGGCATCCCCGAAGAAACCGCTCCGGACGTCATCGCCCGCTGCGGCCGAACGCACGTCCTGACCATCGTCCCGTACGACCAGGACAGCAGCGTCGAACAGTGCCGCCTCGGCCCGGCCGTCCTCGAGGCCATGGCCCTGTGCGACTGGGACGCCTTGAGTAAAAGTTAAAATTAATGTGGCGCAATAGGGTATATTATGTAGCGTTAAGGAAGATTAGATGCTCCAAAAAACAAAACAGAAAGTATGGGTTGTTTCATGTGTTTGGAGGGGATTTCCTGTTTATGTTAAGGTGTATAAACAGAAGCGGTCGGCGAAAAAACATATTGCACGTGCCGAGAGGAGCTTAAATCCGGACTATGACTCGATTGAGATGTTCGAAGTTAACAAGTCGTTTTGATGTTTCAAGTGTAATTTTTTTTTGACCTTTATGTTTTGAAAGCGAATGCGATGCCGACGCGACAGGCGGAGATACGACGATATTTAACGGGGGTGGATACGACCACGACGCAGCAGGTGTTTACGGATTTTCTGGTCATTGGGGCCGGGATTGCCGGTTTGCGGGCGGCACTGGAAGCGGCGCGGCACGGCAGCGTGATGCTGGTCTGCAAGGGCACGTTCAGCGACAGCAACACCTGGAACGCCCAGGGCGGCATCGCGGCGGTGCTGGCCGATGAGGACAGTTTCGACAGCCACATCGCCGACACACTGGCGACCGGCTGCGGCCTGTGCGAGCGCGGTGTGGTGCAGTGCGTCGTCAAGGAAGCGCCCGCCTTGATCGAGGAGCTGGACGCCTGGGGCACGGCCTTTGATCGGGTCGATGGGCAAATCGACGCCACCCGCGAGGGCGGCCACAGCTACGCCCGCGTCATTCATGCCCGCGGCGATTCGACCGGTCGGGGCATCGCCGAGGCGCTGTTCAGCAAAGTCCGCCAGGCTGCGGGTATTCACGTAATGGAAAACTTTTTTACCATTGACGTGCTGACCGATGCGGACAACGTGTGTATCGGTGCGATCGGCCTGAAGGCCTCCGGTTCGCTGCAGATCATCTGGGCCGGGGCGACGATTCTGGCCACCGGCGGCGCCGGGCGGCTGTATCGCGAAAGCACCAACCCCGACTGCGCTACCGGCGACGGGCTGGCGATGGCCTATCGGGCCGGGGCGGTATTGCGGGATATGGAGTTTATGCAGTTTCATCCGACGACGCTGTATATTGCCGGGGCCTCGCGGGCGCTGATTACCGAGACGCTCCGCGGCGAAGGGGCGATCCTGCGGGATGCGACCGGCCAGCCGTTTATGAACGAGTACCATCCGGACGCGGAACTGGCGCCGCGTGATGTGGTCAGCCGGGCGATTCTGGATCGGATGCTCAAGACCAAAACCACGCACGTCTATCTGGATATTCGGCACTTTGACAAGGCGCATTTTCGCCGGCGATTTCCGCTGATCAGTGAACTGTGCGAAAGTTTTGATATCGATGTGGCCGTCGATCTGATTCCCGTTCGTCCCAGCGCCCATTATATGATCGGCGGCGTCAAGGTCGATCTCCACGCCGCGACGACGATACCGGGACTGTTTGCCTGCGGCGAGGCGGCCTCGACCGGTCTGCACGGGGCCAATCGGCTCGGCAGCAATTCGCTGCTGGAAGGGCTGGTATTCGGCAAAGTGGCCGGACAATCAGCCGCAACCTGGGTCCGGGACGGTCATCGCGCCCGACACCATCGCATCGAAATCGAAATTCCCGTCTCCGACCGCAGTCGGCTGGATGCCGAGGACGTGCGCAATTCGCTGCGGGCGCTGATGTGGCGCAACGTCGGCATCACCCGACAGGCCCAGCCGCTGACCGAAGCACAGGAGATTATTCGCTTCTGGCAGCGGTATGTGATGGACAAGGTCTTCACCACCCCGTTCGGCTGGGAATGTCAAAATATGCTCACCGTCGCATTGCTGATGGCTCAATCAGCCGACCGGCGGCAGGAATCCCGCGGCGTGCACTTTCGACAGGATTTCCCCGACCGCAACGATACCGACTTTGCACGACACATCGAACTGTGCCGCGAAACCGGATAGCGGTTATACACAGACAGACGCGGAATCATCTACTACCAGTTCGACTGGTGATAGACGGTTAACTCATCAATCGCCTCCGGATGCAGCGTAACGGCAAAGCCGTTGCGATAGCGATACTGTCCCATCGCCTGCAGACGTTTGGCCATCCGCTCAGCATAACAATGCGCACAACCCGGACTGATCTTGGTACACCCGCTGACCGGGTTCCACGTACATTCAGTCCACTCAATAGCCGTTTGCGCTGACATCAAACTATCCCCACATCTCTATATTTATTCATTAGGGGGCATACTTTCTCAGTATCTCCAGCTTAATTTCTGACCAAACTCCAATTTCGTCAAATTTCGGTTCGCCGCTTTCTGCCACAAGTTACTCCTTCCTAAAAATCTGTGTCCATCTGTGTCTATAAAATGGTGGGTACGGCCCGGACTACGGTCAGCTTTTTTCCGGGTTTTTGAGTTCATCGACTTTGGGCAGGTCTTTTAGGGAATTCAGGCCGAAGGCGTCGAGGAATTTTTTGGTGGTGCCGTAGAGCATCGGTCGGCCGAGGATTTCGGCGCGGCCGACGATCTTGACCAGTCCCTTGTACATCAGGTTGCGGATGACCTCGCCGGAGGCCACGCCGCGGACGGCCTCCACGTCGGCGCGGATGATAGGCTGTTTATAGGCGATTACCGCCAGCGTCTCCAGTGCCGCGGGGGACAGCTTGCTGTCGGTGCGAACCTTAATCAGCTTGCTGAGCCACGGATTAAAGGCCGGCAGGGTCATCATCTGATAGCCGCCGGCGATTTTTTCGATTCGAAACGAAAAGCCGCCCTGTTTGTATTTTTTATTCAGGTCGCGCACGCACTGGCGAATCCGCTTGACCGACCCGGCCTCGGCGATATCGACCAGCCGCTTGGGGCTGATCGGTTCGTCGGCGGCGAACAGCACTGCCTCAATAACGTTTTCCAGCGTCGTCTCATATTCTTCCGGTTCCAGCGGCTCGGCCTGGTCATCCGCATCATCGGAATCATCATCCTGCTCGTCGGCCTGAGGGTCGGTGCGCGTTTCGTGCGGGGTCGGGTCGGCAAATTCATCCTCCGGTTCCGGCTTTTGGGCCCGAGCTTCGTCCGGCTCAAAGGGCACCGGCTCGGCCTGTCCGGCGTCGGTCGCGGTTGAATCAGCCGGTTCAGTGGACTCGTTTTGTTTTGTGTCTTTTATGTCTTGTTTTGTGTTTTGCATTACAGTGGTTTCCAGGTGAAGGGGTCGGCATCCTTTTGACTCAAGCGTATTGTGACGTTTTTGAGGCGTTTTTTCAATGTTTTGGCCAGATTTTTCAGGGCGAATCGCTCCGAGACCGAATGCGACAGACAAAGGCAGGTCAGCCCCGCTTCCTGTGCGGCCAGGGCCTGATGATGCTTCAATTCGCCTGTTAAATACAGATCGCAGCCGGCGGCGATGACGGTATCCAGCAGCTTGCCGCAGGAACCGGCACACACGGCGGCGGTGCGAACAGTGCGTCGGGCCGGGCCGATCAGGCCGACGGCCTTGGCGCCGGTGATGCGGCGGACGTTGTTGATGACCGAATCCAGCGACATCGGTTTTTCAAGTCGTCCCATCCGCCCCAGACCCAACCGATTTTCGAGTTCGTAATGGCGAAAAACATCAAACGCGGGCGTTTCATAGGGGTGAGCTTTTCGAAGAGCGGCAATGACGGCGGCGACCTTTTCGGCGGCAACGACCGTTTCGAGGCGGATCTCTTCGACATGTTCGAGCCGGCCGCGTCGGCCAATGGCCGGGCGGGCGCCGTCCAGCGGCAGAAACGTTCCGACCCCCTCGGTCATAAAACCACAGTGGGAGTATTGCCCGATGGCGCCGGCTCCGGCGGCGTACAGCGCCTCGGCGACGGTATTGACCGCATCTTTTGGAATGAAGGTAATCAGCTTGTAGTGCGGCCCGGCCGGGTCGGCCACATAATCGCCGATAGGCTCAGCATCGACCAAGGGAAAGATCGACGCCAGCGCGTCGTTGATCCCTCCGGCAGCGGTATCCAGTGCCGTGTGAATCGAAAAAACACCGATATTGGCCTGAATCAGCTCGTAAATCGGCGCCGTCGCCCCGTCGGCGGTAATCCGCTTCAGTCCGTCCCAGATAACCGGGTGGTAGGCCAGGATCAAATCGGCCTTGAACCGTTTGGCCTCGGCCACAACCGCCTGTGTCGTATCAATCGTCATCATAATCCGCGTGATGTCCCGTTGCCGGTCGCCAATCAGAAAGCCCACATTGTCCCAGTCCTGGGCCAGCTTCAGCGGCGCGATGTGTTCAATCGCCTCACGAATCTGCTTAAGTTTCATCGTGTCTGTATCCTGAAAAACGGTTCAACTCTTTGCCAGCCTACGTATGTGCTGTCCAACAGGCCGATTCTACACAAAACCGCGGCGTTTGGCAAAGTGCAAATTGAAAGGCGCCCGGCGGCTTAATCGTCGGTTTTGAGAACCTCGCCGGTCAGACTGCGGAGCATATGGTCGGTGATGCGGGCCGTGACCTTCTGTCCGAGCGGCAGACGCCGGCGAATCCCGACGATGATCGGATAGCTGCCGAGCTGACGGCAGAAAGTCACGTTGCCCTCGTGTGTTTCGGCAATCAAATCCGTCAGAACGGTACCGGTGGGAAAGACCTTCTTGAGCATCGGCAGGTCGATTTCGCGGCGGACGGTTTCGATCCAGTTGGCATACAGCGACTGGTGCTTGATATGCAGATGCGGGCCGTGCGTTTCATACAGCGGCGTGCCGGGGTACGGCACTGCCTGTCGAATGTTGATTCGCCGGACGAGCAGGCCTGCGTCAAGAATGTGTTTCAGGGCGTCCAGATTCATATCAAGGGTCTTCGGTGTTTCGCCCGGCAGTCCCAGCAGCAGGTTGATGCCCGGCAGCAGGGCGTGCAGACCGTTTGAGCCGCGAACCGCCCCGATGCGATTCAGGATGCCGATGGCCTTCGTGGCAGTGTCGGTATCGCAGTTGAGGTTGTTTTGCCGCTGGACCTGGGGGTCAAACGATTCGATCCCCATCGCGGCGGCACTGCCGGCGGTCAGATAGCGAACGAACAGTTCGGTGCGCTGCTCGGTCACCATGGCCGGGTTGCAGTTGTCGATGTGCAGGACGTTCGGCCTCAGCGCGGCAATGGGCTTTAAGAGCTGCTCCAGCGCCGACAGGTCGCCTTCATAATAGCTGAAGATACAGGATTGTTTGCCCAGCCGAAAGGCCTCAGCGCCCAACTCGTTCAATCGCCGCACTTCTTCGGCAATATAACCCGGCGGCCGCCATTGGAGGGGATTTTTGATCGGTTCGGTACAGAACGAACAGCCCGGCCGGCGCGGACAGCCGCGACCGGTCTCGATTTCCACAATCAAATGCCCCGGCACCGCCTTGAGCAATTCTGCTCCCTGGATCCATTCGTCCTGAATGTCGGCGTAATTGTCAAACTCCAGTGTGCGGATGTCGGTAAAATCGGCGGCTTCTGCGATTTCCGCCTGCGCCCCGCCGCGCCGCTGCGTGCCGGCTGCTGCCGCCGGGCCGGTCAGGATGACCGACCCTTTGAAGCGAATAGTCGCCAGCAGGCGTTTGACCTCCGCGAGCGTGCCGGGCACAGCGGACAGATAGCTGCCCGGCGTCTGGACGCCGACGATGACGATAAGCTGGTCGGTTTTTTCAAGGATGCGGCGGGTCTGGTCGGGACTGCGGGTATGATTGAGCCATTCGATGCGGGTTTTGCCCGTCGGCGGATCGAGCCGGGTCGGCTTGAAGGGCTTTTTCGCTGCGCACAGCCGCAGATCGTCGATCCGCAGATACCCCGGCAGGTCGCGGCAGCGACCGGCGACCCGACGCGGCCACGTCCCGAAAAACGGCGGAACGCCCAGCCCGGCCGGTTCATCGGTATAGCCATCCAGAATGGTTCGTCGTCGTGCCATTGAGTTGCTTTGCTTTTTTTCTTTCTTGAATATCCGCTTTTTATATAATTGTCGATAACGGCGGCATATTTTGGCTGCGATGGTTTAAGAATAGCCCAAAAACACACAATTTTGAATGAGATTATGCAGCGAATTATTGATTTTCACGCTCACGCTTTCCCCGACGCACTGGCCGAGCGGGCGATTCGGCAGTTGGTCTCTGAGGCCGACGGGGTGACGGCGTTCCTGGATGGTCGGGTCCGCTCGCTGATTCAGTCGATGGACGATAACCACATTAAAACAAGCGTTTTATGCAGTATTGCGACGCGGCCAAAGCAATTTGAGCCGATTTTTGAGTGGTCGCAGGCAATTGCGTCGGAGCGGATCGTACCGTTTCCCTCCGTGCATCCGGCCGATCCGAAGGCGATTGAGCGGATCGGGCAAATCGCGCAGGCGGGGTTCAAGGGGATTAAAATGCACCCTTATTATCAGGATTTTTGCGTGGACGATCCGGCATTGTTTTCGCTTTATGAGGCGATCTGCGGGCACGACCTGATGCTGACGCTGCATACGGGCTTTGATATCGCCTTTGAGCGGGTGGAAAAGGCCTCGCCGCGGCAGATTTCAGCCGTATTGCAGCAGTTTCCGGCGCTGAGGCTGATTACAACCCACTTGGGCGGCTGGCAGCAGTGGGACGATGTGGAGCGGCATCTTATCGGACGCTGCGTGTATATGGAAACCTCGTGGTCGCTGGAATGTCTGGAGGCCGAACAGGCCCGCCGGATGCTGCTGAATCACCCGGCCGAGTATCTCCTGTTCGGCACCGACAGCCCCTGGACCGATCAGAGGCAATCCATCAAGGCCATCGAGTCGCTGAATCTGCCTCAAGGCCGTCTGGAGAAGCTTTTTTACGAAAATGCACAGAGCTTGTTAAGCTGATTTGATGTCAATTTGGAATACTTTTCACTCGGCCGGCCGCAAAATTCAAGTCGGTAGTCAGGGTTTTGTGTTCAAATGTTAGCATGAATATAAAAAAGACAATGTAAAGCAAGAATATTACCCTCACTGTTTTTGTGAAAAAAGAACAAAAAGATCGAAAAAAAACACGAAAACCCTCATAAAAATCGACTAAAAAGCCGAAAAAAATACAAAATATTCAAAAAAGCGCGTTGCTTTTGTGAAATGCGCGCTTTATAGTTTTTGTTTATAGAAACATTAGAGAGTCAAAAGATCTTTTATAGAGGTTTGCCTCAAAGGAGGTCCCTATGCTCGGAATTGAAGATAAGGGGGTTCTGGCGGCGTATTTGCTCTGTCTGTTCAGTACCGCTCTGTGTGTGATCTATGGCCTGATCAATTGGAACCGGGGGGATGAGCCGGTTGAGCCGGATGACGTCAAATGGATTGCGGAAGAGAAAAAGGTCGAAGAGGACTTGTAATCGGTGTGCTTCGCATCGCATTGCGCGGAGGGTGTCCTTTTTCGATGACGACTTAAAGGAGATTGACCGATGTTGGCGGAAGTTGAAATTGCAGAAATTATTGTCGTTCTGGTTTATCTGCTGGTCATTGTCTATCTGGGGATCATGGGTTATTTGCGCACGAAAAGCGCAACGGATTATCTCGTTGCCGGCCGGCAGGTGCATCCGTTTGTGATGGCGATGAGCTACGGGGCGACGTTTATTTCCACCAGTGCGATTGTAGGCTTTGGCGGGGTGGCGGGCCTGTTCGGGATGAGTGTGCTGTGGCTGACGGTGTGCAATATCTTTGTGGGGATTTTTATCGCGTTTGTGTTTCTTGCGCCGCCGGCCCGACGCATGGGGCATCACCTGGATGCGCATACGTTTCCGGAGTTCTTGGGCCGTCGTTATGAGAGTCGATTTATCCAGATTTTTTCAGGGATTGTCATTTTTCTGTTTATTCCGCTGTATGCGGCGGCGGTGTTGATCGGGGGCAGCGTGTTTGTGGCGTCGGAGTTTGAGATGCCGTACCCGGCGGCTTTGCTGCTGTTCAGTGTCATCATCGCCGCGTATGTCATCGTTGGCGGCTTGAAGGGCGTGATGTATTCGGACGCCCTGCAGGGAACGATTATGTTCGTGGGGATGTTTGCGCTGCTGGTGTTCTGCTATCGTTTTTTGGGTGGGGTTTCCGAAGCGCATCAGAAGCTCAGCGATTTAGCGCCGCTGGCGCCGGCGAATCTGCAGGCCATTGGTCATCAGGGCTGGACGGCGATGCCGAAGTTCGGCTGGGGCAGTCCGGAATATAATTTGTGGTGGATTGTGATCGGCACGATTACGATGGGGGTGGGTATCGGCGTGTTGGCCCAGCCGCAGTTGGTGGTGCGGTTTATGACCGTGCGGAGCCGACGCGAGCTGAATCGGGCGGCGCTGGTCGGGGGTGTTTTTATTCTCGTGATGACGGGGGTGGCCTTTACGGTCGGGTCGCTGTCGAATGCGTATTTTGCGGAAAACGGGCCGGAGTTGACCGGCCGTGTTGTCAAGGTGCTGGACGCCGAAAAGAATCTGGCGTCGCTGCAATTGATGAGTCAGAACGAGGCGGGACTCTGGCAGGATGTGGAGGGCAAAGTCGCGCCGGTCAAGCTGTCCGGCGACGTTGGTCAGCAGGTCCAAGTGGAAGGTCAAACGGTGGCTCTGCAAACGGGGCGCAGCATTTCAATCGTTTATGCCGGCGGTTCGGCCGACGAGATTATTCCATCCTATATCATCAGTGCCATGCCGACGTGGTTCGGGCTTTTGTTTTTGCTGACGCTGCTGTCGGCGGCGATGAGTACGCTCAGCAGCCAGTTTCATACGGTCGGCACGAGTATCGGGCGCGACGTATATGAGCAGGTGACCGGCCAGCACGGAAAAAGCACCACCATCACGCGAATCGGGATTGTCATCGGCATCATTTATGCGGTGGTGATCAGCTATTATCAGCGCGAGAGCACGTTTATCGCCCGCGCGACGGCGATTTTCTTCGGGTTGTGCGCTTCGGCGTTTCTGCCGGCGTTTGTGGGCGGGCTGTTCTGGAAGCGCATGACGCGGGCCGGGGCCATTAGTTCGATGGTCGTCGGGTTTGTGATTACGGCGTTCTGGCTGACGTTTATTAAAAGTCAGGAGGCTCAAACCATCGGGCTGAGTGAAAAGCTGTTCGGTCGGGTCTCGCTGCTGCTGGACTATCCGAACTGGCCGGTCGTCGATCCGCTTCTGGTGGCGCTGCCGGTGTCGATTGTTGTCGCGATTGGGGTCAGTCTCTTTACGCAGCCGCCTTCGAGAGAGCATTTGGACAAATGCTTCCGGGGGCGTTAGGTCATAGATCAGAAGACAGAAGTCAGAGGTCAGAAGACAGATTAGATAAGAATGTATTCGATTTGGTGTACGACTTTTAAGGAGAACACGATGAAACAAAGTATGGTAATGGTGTTGGTTGGGATGTTGATGGTCGCTGCGACCGGTTTGGCACAGGATCCCGTCGATTATGCCGGCGCGGCACCCAAACATTGGCACGACTTCGATCCCGACTGGATGAAGGCATTTCACAATCCAATGGAAGGGCTGGAGATGGGGCTTGACCTGCGGCTGCGTGAAGTCTATACGCGAAATATGCTCACTGTATCCGACCGTATGGAAGGGGACAAACACTTTCAGCGTATTCGTCCGCGGTGGTCAACCAAGTGGACGCTGGATGACGATGTTACGTTCAGTACCCGGCTGACTTGGGAGTTCTGGAATCATTGTTATCCCAGAGGCGGCGCCGGCGCGTTTTTTGGACAGCGCAGCACCGATTTCGATGAGGCGATCTTTGATCATATGAATATCCAGTTCCGCAACGCATTTGACCTGCCTTTAACCTTGACGGTCGGTCGTCAGGACATCATCCTTGGTACCGGCTGGCTGGTGCTGGACGGGACGCCCGCGGATGGTTCGCGAACGATCTTCTTTGATGCGGTACGCGGCACATACCAGCTTAGTGACACGGCCAAGCTGGATATGATTTACCTTCAGCAGTATGACGACGAGAGCAAGTGGCTCAAGCCCTTTAATCACAGCGCCGTTCGGGATCGTCGTCATCTGACGCAGAACCAGGATGAAAAGGGCGTGATTCTTTATCTGACGAACAATGTCACGGAAGATTTTGGCTTTGACGCCTACTATATGTTCAAAAAAGATAAAAAGTCCGGCTGGGCCAAGTTCTGGGACAGGGCAGGCGACGACCAGGAAACCAATGTGCTGGGCGGACGTGTGTTCGGCAATCTGGACACCAACTGGAGCTACAGCGCCGAAGCCGCTTATCAGTTTGGCCGGTTCCGTCCGGACGGCGGAGACTTTGTGGATCAGCGCGCCTTTGGCACCAACAACAAGCTTCAATATTCGTTCCACGATAAATTAAACAATGAAGTTCATATCGGATACGAATATATGTCCGGTGACGATCCGAGTACCAGCAAGAGTGAAAAATTCAATACAATGTGGGCAGACTGGCCGCAATATCAGCGCGGCGGCGACTTGCAGTCCTATATGTGGGCGGCTGAGGGGCCGTTGGGCGAGGTGACCAATTTGCACCGCTTCGGTGTCGGCCACAGTTTCAAACCTCACGAGCTGTGGACATTGGCCACAGACTATAATTTGTTGTGGGCAGATGAGAACACGCTCCGGGGTTCGACCGGTTTTTCCAATAACGGCAATTTCCGCGGCCATATGCTTACTGGTCTGCTGACGTATCAGTGCTGCAAGAACTTCAGAACCCAGTTCTTGCTGGATTACTTCATTCCGGGCGGCTACTACGAAACCCCCCGCGGCGATCAGGCCTATTTCGCCCGCGTGAATCTGGAGTGGACGTTCTAACTCAGGATGGTTTCCTGTTACAGACTGTTTAAGATTTTTAATCTCCTTTTTGAGGCCCGACAGCAATGTCGGGCTTTTTTTTGCGTTGCGAGGTAAATGATTTGACCTTTTCGATGAAATTCTCTATCTTATGTTCCTGCAATTTACGTATAATGGACAAGAAATACATTTTTATTACGACAGGTACGCATGGTCGAAAAAACATCTTTAGGCAAAGCATTTCTTTCGGGTAATGAAGCCGTTGCACGGGGGGCATGGGAAGCGGGGTTGAAGACGGCCGCCGCTTATCCGGGAACGCCGTCAACCGAGATTCTTCAATCGCTGTCGGCCTATCCGGAGCTGACTGTCCAGTGGTCGGTCAATGAAAAAGTCGCCTTTGAGGTGGCTTACGGGGCGGCGGTCGGCGGTGTGCGGAGTCTGTTTGCGTGCAAGCATGTCGGGCTGAACGTGGCGATGGATCCGCTGATGACGGCTTCGTATGCGGGCGTTGAGGCGGGGTTTGTGGTGGTCGTCTGCGACGATCCGGGGATGCACTCCTCGCAGAACGAGCAGGACAGTCGCTGGGTCGGCATTTTTTCCAAGCTGCCGGTGCTGGAGCCTTCGACGCCGGCGGAGGCCAGGGAGTTCGTTGCCGAGGCGTTCAAGATCAGCGAAAAATTCGATACGCCGGTCATCGTGCGGCTGACAACGCGGATTTCGCATTCCAAAGAGGATGTCGCGCTGGGTCAGCGCGTTGAAGTCGAGCCGAAGCCGCTGGTTCCGAATATGCAAAAATATGTGATGGTGCCCAAGATTGCACGGATGCGGCACGACGTCATCGAAAAGCGGCTGGACAAACTGCGGGCGTTTTCAGAAAAAACGCGGCTGAACAAAATCGAACTGAAGGATCCGAAGCTGGGTTTTATTACCTCCAGTGTGTCGTATTGTTATCTCAAGGAGATTTTTCCCGACGCATCGTATCTGAAGCTGGGGTTTCTGTATCCGTTCTGCGATGAGAAGATCAAGGCATTTGCCGCATCGGTTAAGAAAGTGGTCGTGGTCGAGGAGCTGGATCCGTTTATTGAAGAGCACATCAAGGCGCTGGGGATTCGAAAGGCCAAATTCAAACATCCGTCTTTTCGGCTGGGCGAGTTTGATCCGGGGCTGATCGGCGAGGTGGTCGCCGGCAACGAGCGGAACATTCAGCCGATGCCGGTGCGTCCGCCGCGATTGTGTGCGGGCTGTCCGCACTGGGCGGCGTTTACGGTGTTCAAGAAGCTGGGGCTGTTTGTGGCCGGGGACATCGGTTGCTATACGCTCGGTTCGCTGCCGCCGACCTCGTCGCTGCACACGTGTATCTGTATGGGGGCGGGCGTAACGTTTAACGAGGGGCTTCGACTGGCGCATCCGGACGGTAAAATCGTCGGTGTGGTGGGCGATTCGACGTTTGTACATTCGGGGATTACCGGGCTGATCAACGCGGCCTACAACAAGGCCAAGGGGGTTATTTTCATTCTCGATAATTCCACCACGGCGATGACCGGCGGCCAGCCGCATCCGGCCACGGGGCGGACGATTCGCAATGAGCCGACCAAGCTGCTCGATCTGGCGGGATTATGTAAAAGCTGCGGCGCCGACCATGTCGATGTGATCGATCCGGTCGGCCATATCAAGGCGCTGGAAGAACTGGTGCGCAAACGCATCGATGAAGACGCCCTGAGCGTCATCATCGCCAAACATCCGTGTGTACTAAAAAAGAAAAAACAAGAGAAATGATGAAAAAGACACAATACAACATTACATTTGGCGGGATTGGCGGACAGGGAATCATTACGGCGTCGGAGCTGCTGGGGTGGGCGGCGCTGTATGACAGGTATTCGGTCAAGAAATCGGAGGTGCACGGGATGAGTCAGCGCGGCGGGTCGGTCGAGTCGCATGTGCGGTTCGGCAAGGGTGTGTTTTCGCCGCTGCTGGGCGCCGGACAGGCGGATTTTCTGCTGTGTTTTCACGAAGACGAGCACGCGCGGCTGGCGCTGTTTCTTAAAGACGACGGCGTGGACCTGTTCGAGTGGCTGGACAAGGCCCAGGCAATGATCGACAATCCCAAAATGCTCAATACAGCGCTGATGGGGGTGCTGGCGGCGTATCTGCCGATTCAGCAGCCAAGTTGGGACAAGGCGTTCGAGACGGTCTTTCCCGAAAAAATACGACGGCAGAATCAAGATATTTTCAACACGGCTCGCCAAGCGGCCCAAACGGCAATGGATCCGAAAAAAAGGGGTCGGTGATTTCAGAAACGAGGAGATGATTTATGATTTGGAACGAAACGATTGAAACAATGGCGCGGGAGGAGATGAAGAATCTTCAGTCCGAACGTCTGGTCTCGCTGGCGCGGTATGTGTATGAGCATTGCCCGCTATACAAAAAGAAGTTTGACGATACGGGCGTTTTGCCGTCGGACATCAAGGGCATTGAGGATATTGTCAAGCTGCCGTTCACAACCAAACTGGATATGCGCGACAGCTATCCGTTTGGATTATTTTCCCGGCCGCGGACCGAGTTGGTGGAGCTTCACGTCTCCAGCGGCACGACGGGCAACCCGACGCTGGTCGGCTATACGCGCGACGATATTCGTCTGTGGGGCGAGGTGATGGCGCGGGCGTTGTGCTGTGCGGGCGCCGAGCGGGATGATACGATCCAGATTGCCTACGGTTACGGGCTGTTTACCGGCGGGCTGGGCTTTCATTACGGGGCGATGGAGATGGGGCTGACGATTATTCCGACTTCATCGGGACAGACCAAGCGGCAGCTTAAGATTATGCAGGATTTTCAGCCGCGGATTCTGGCGTGTACGCCGAGCTATGCCCTGTATATGGCCGAGGAGGCCAAAGAGATCGGACTTGATCCGCGTTCGGCCAGTTGGAAGATCGGTGTGTTCGGCGCCGAGCCGTGGAGCGATTTGATGCGCGGCGAAATCGAACAGGCCTGGGACATGCTGGCGACCGATATTTACGGCCTGAGCGAAATCATCGGGCCGGGCGTGTCGCAGGAATGTCAGTATAAAGACGGGCTGCATTTGTTCTCGGATGTGTTTTATCCCGAAATCATTGATCCGGAAACCGGCCGTCCTGTGCCGGAAGGTCAGGACGGCGAGCTGGTCATTACGACGCTGACCAAACAGGGCATTCCGCTGATTCGCTATCGCACGCGGGATATTGTCAATATGACCTATGAGCCGTGTCGGTGCGGCCGCACCAGTCCGCGCACCAGCAAGATCAAAGGACGCACGGATGATATGATCGTGGTGCGCGGCATCAACGTCTTTCCGTCGCAGATTGAACATGTGCTGCTGGGTATCGAAGGGACTCACCCGCATTATCAGATTGTCATTGATCGGCAGGCGCACAAGCTGGATCAGGTGGAGATTATGGTGGAAGTGGACGAAGCGATCTTCTCCGATGAAATCAAACGGATGCATGCCCTTGAACAGACGATCAAAAAAGAAATCGAGGCGGTCTTGTCCATTGGTGTTACGGTGCGGCTGGTTGAGCCGAAGACCATCGCCCGCAGTGAAGGTAAAGCCAAACGGGTCATCGACAAACGGCAGATGTAAGAATGAATTTTCAATTTTTAATGTTGAAAGCTGAATTCAATTAAGAATTGAAAACTCAAAATTCAAAATTCATTCTGTGGTTACAATATAAGGAACGGAAGCGATGAAGATTAAGCAAATCAGCGTGTTTCTTGAGAATCGCAAGGGTCGGCTGTATGACATTTGTTCGATGCTCGGAGCGGCAGATGTCAATATTCGGGCGCTGACGATTGCCGAGACCGAAACGTTCGGGGTGCTGCGGATGGTGGTGGACAAGCCCGCTGCGGCGATGGAGACGTTGCGCCGGCAAAATGTGACCGCCAATCTGACCGATGTGGTGGCGGTGGAGGTGCCCGATACGCCCGGCGGACTGGCCCGCGTGCTCAAGATTCTGACCGATCACGAGCTGAACGTTGAGTATATGTACGGATTTGTGGAGAAGTTTTCTGAAAACGCCCTGTTGGTATTCCGATTTGACGATCCGGAAAAGGCCCATACGGTGCTCAAGTCCGTCGGCGTGAATGTGGTCGGCGAGCATGATATTGAGGGGTTGTAGGGGGAATTGAGAATTGAGAATTAAGAATTGAGAATTTCGATGGAATCGACGTTTTGGAATCGGCAGATCGAGACGCTTGAGCGGTCGGCGCTGGAGGCGCTTCAACTGGAACGACTGCGGCAGCGGGTGGCCAATGCCCTGCGGACGCCGCTGTATCAAAAGCGACTGTTTCGGGCGGGCATCAAAATGCCTGAGGACATTCGCTCACTGGAGGACGTGAAAAACATTCCGTTTACGGTCAAAGACGATCTGCGGCAAAGCTATCCGAAGGGGCTGCTGGCGGTGGATATGAAGCAGGTGGTGCGGGTGCATTCGTCCAGCGGCACGACGGGGATCCCGACGGTGATCTTTTATACGCAGGGCGACCTGGATCGCTGGACGGAGCTGCTGGCGCGGGGCATCGTCGCCAGCGGCGCCACGGCCGGCGATGTGTTTCAGAATATGATGAGTTACGGGCTGTTTACCGGCGGGCTGGGGCTGCATTACGGCGCCGAGCGCGTCGGGCTGACGGTGATTCCGGTCGGCGGCGGCAACACGCAGCGACAGCTTCAGATTATGAAAGATTTTCAGACGACCAGTTTGCATATCACGCCGAGCTACCTGCTGCATATCCACGGGCGAATGGCCGAGTTCGGCATCAAGCTCGGCGATCTGGCGCTCAAGCGCGCGTATATGGGCGCTGAGCCGCACTCGGAGCCGACGCGGCAGAAATTGCAGGAGCTGTACAACATCGATATTTTCAATTGTTACGGCCTGAGTGAAATGAACGGTCCCGGCGTGGCGTTTGAATGCCACTGCAAGGCCGATCCGCATGTGTGGGAAGACGCTTATATTGTCGAAATTGTTGATCCGCACACGGGCGAGTCGCTTCCGGACGGCGAGTTGGGCGAGGTCATCTTCACCAATCTGATTCGTGAGGCGCTGCCGCTTTTGCGCTACCGGACGCGCGATCTGGCGTTTATTCATCCGGAGCCGTGCCCCTGCGGACGGACGCATCGGCGACTGTCGCGGATTCAGGGACGTACCGACGATATGCTGATTATCAACGGGGTGAACGTCTTTCCGTCGCAGATTGAAGAAGTGCTGATGAGCATTCCCGAAGTGGGCAACAATTATATGATTCATCTGGCCTCGCGCGACGGGCTGGATCGGCTGACGGTCAAGGTCGAGCTGTACCAAAAGCTCTTTACCGGCGACCTGGCACAGATTGACCGGCTCAAGGGGACGATCAAAGACCGCCTGCGCGCCTCGATCACGATCAACGCCCACATCGAACTGCACGAACCCGGCGCCCTGCCGGTGTTCGAAGGCAAGGCCAAACGGGTCATCGATGAACGCGAAAAGTTATAGTAAAATGTGTGTGTCTCAACAAGGCAAAAAACAGTTTTAAGAACAAGGAAGTGACGCGGTTGCAATGGGAAGTCTTCTTGAAAAAGACAAGGTCAAAAGCCCAAAGGTACGCGCACCGAGAAATCGGACGCTGACATTGACGCCTGAGGAGTACACGCTGTACGAGAAGCGATTGTTGTTGCTGCAGGGCCGGGCAACTGTCAACGAGATACTGGACAAGACGATTTGTCAGGACGTGACGGATGCGGTGAGCTACTTGCCGGAACAATTTGTGGATTTACTGTTTATTGATCCGCCTTATAATCTGAATAAAACCTTTAACGGCTATCATTTCTCAAAGCAGCCTACGCAGGAAGCATATCTGGCGTATCTTGAAAAGTGGTTTGTGCCGTTGTTAAAGACGTTGCGTCCCAATGCGTCTGTTTATATTTGTTCAGACTGGAATTCATGCGGAGCGGCACAGTTGTTTGCGGAAAAATATTTCAAGGTACGAAACCGTATTACATGGGAACGTGAAAAGGGGCGCGGCGCAAAAACGAATTGGAAAAATTGCAGCGAAGACATCTGGTTTTGTACACTTTCGGATGATTATACGTTTAACGTCGAAGCAGTTAAGTTGAAACGTAAAGTTATCGCTCCCTACACCTGTGAAAAAGGTCGGCCCAAAGACTGGCAAAAAGAAATCGACGGCAATTTTCGAATCACCCATCCGTCAAACCTTTGGACAGATTTGACGGTGCCGTTTTGGTCGATGCCTGAAAACACCGATCATCCGACCCAGAAGCCCGAAAAACTGCTGGCCAAGATCATCCTGGCCAGTTCCAATCCTGGCGATGTGGTGTTGGACCCATTCCTGGGTTCAGGGACGACGTCGGTGACGGCCAAAAAGCTGAATCGCCATTACGTTGGAATTGAGATTGATCGGACCTATGCTTGCGTAGCGGAAAAACGGCTTGAAATGGCCGAAAAGGACCGGACGATACAAGGCTATACGGATGGCGTATTCTGGGAACGCAATACGCCGCAAAACACCAACGGGGCGCAGGGTCGAAGAGGCAAAGAGACCTCCTCGACATTGTTTTAATTCTCAAGTTGACTGATTTTTTAAACATAGATTTATGCGGCGATCAGTAGTCGCCCAAGCTCTTTGACAATTTGCGTTCCACTGGACAGTTTCTTTAAGTGTTCCGTCAGATCGTTCCAGACGA
>JBNRMN010000070.1:0-5211 GCA_050309605.1 Anaerohalosphaeraceae bacterium | reverse complement strand
GCAGTATTTTGGAGTTTTGCAAGTCCATAAAAGGACAATGCAAAGGACAAGTAAAAACAGAGAAATCCATAAGTTATTTACTGTAAAGATTTTATGTAATTATGTTGTCGGTTTCCTAAACCGAAGGCCGCTGGTTCGAGTCCAGCCGGGCGCGGTTTGAAAGGGGGGGGGCAAACTGTTTATAATGAAAAGAGGTAACACATGGTTACGGGTAGTTGTCATTGCGGTGCGGTCCGGTATGAAATTCATGGACGATTGCTCATGTTTGCGAATTGCCACTGTCCGGATTGTCGAAAATACACCGGATCGGCATTTTCTTCGGTGTTGGCCGTCGAGTCCCAGGGATTTATCCTGACGTCGGGGGAGGACAACCTTGTTCTGTATCCGTCATCCCCCGGAAAAGAGCGCCGATTCTGCAAAACCTGCGGCTGTCATATTTTTCTGCGTGCCGAACACAGACCCGGCATAATTTTCGTTCGGGCAGGTACACTGGATGACGACCCGGAAATTCGGCCCCAAGGTTACTTCTGGACGAGCATGAAGGCTCCCTGGCATGATATTTGTGATTCGATCCCGCAGCATTTGGAAGGGTTGCCTCAGAAGTGAGCAACTGCAGCAGTTCAATAATCGACCACCCCGCCATAGTCCCATTTCCAAGCCATAATCGAGGTTATTTTGGAATCTAAGGCTAAGGGTTGGCATTCTGTACCGTGATCCAAATACAACAGCATGCCATGCTGTAAAAAAAGATGGGAATTGGGCGATGCAGGATTTGAACCTGCGACCCGCTGATTAAGAGTCAGCTGCTCTGCCAGCTGAGCTAATCGCCCTAAATCTAATTTTCAGAATGAGTTAAGTTACTACTGTTAGGTTCATTCAAAAGTACACACACGACAGACAGTAACAATAATAAAGCCGGAGAACTCGTTCCGACAAATTCCCGCTTACCTTACACAAAACCCGACAGTATTGCAAGAAAATTAAAGGCAAAATTTACTATTGTGGCTCAGACAAAAAAGCGGCTTATGAGAGATATTTGTCGGGGGTTTCGGATATGTTCAACGATTATCTGCACAATTATCAGGACATCACAAGATTACGCAACATTTTTTTCTGTAAATTCTCTTTTTGTTTGAATTGACGTTTTTATCCACGTTCTCATTGTCCGTGCTCATAATAAGTATTGGCTTCCGGCCTCCTCACCTCCACCCGGACACACGGTTAACTCGAAATTACAGAACTAACTTTTCAGTAGCGAGGACGTTTGATTGGCGATCATCTTTCAGATGCACCGGGGATAGAGAGGCTGTCTTGAATTTGCTTTCATGTACCTGTTATCGGCCATAAGCGGTATTTTCCGCGTTTGGCGAAAAAAGCATTGCCGGCCAGTGAGGTGCGGAACCTGCTGAAAAAGGTTTTTTTTATTTTCCATGTGTGAAAGTGAGATTCGAAGATATTACTAAACAGAGGGGGCATTTGATGAGTCAGTTTTCTGAGGGTAGCGTGTTTAAAAATGCAGTAAATAAGTCAAGAAGACGACTTAATGGACTTAGATTCGAAGAAAAAAAACGAATTTTTTGCTGAAATGTTCAGTCTGAACTACAGACATATAATGTCTTTTATATACACGCTTGTTCCCAACTCGTCCGATGCGGACGATATTATGCAGGAAACGGCCCGGGTGATGTGGGAAAAGATCGATGACTTTGAAGTGGGGACGAATTTTGTAGCTTGGGCACTGACTATTGCCAAGTATCAGGTGTTATCTTATCGGAAAAAGTATCATTCTAAGGTGTCGTTTAATTTAGACTTAATCGAAACGTTGTCGCAGGAAGCGGAAGATCCACCATTGCAGAATCATCACAGGCTTGATGCGCTTCGACGCTGCCTTCAGAAACTCGACCAGAAAGATCGAAAGCTCATTTTTTATCGTTTTGAGAAACGTTTTACCGCCAAGATGTTATCGAAGCAGATTGGTGTGGCGATGAATACAATCTACCGGAACGAGTCCAGGATTCTCCATCGTCTGCTCAACTGTGTGCAAAAAACATTAAGGACCACTGAGTTATGACGGAGCCGTCAAACTACGCTGAATTAAGAGAGCTGAGTTTTTTAATCTCACAATCCCTTGAAGGGTCGATTAGCCGGGAGGATATCTCCCGTCTGGAAGCACTGCTTGAATCAAGTTCTCCAATGCGAGCGTATTATCGCGACTATTTGTCTCTGTATTGTGATTTGAACAGCCTGCTGGATTCTCAGTTGACCGAGATGGATGAAGACCGCAATGCAAGTGACCACTTGTTCTGGGAGGCGTTGGCGCAGTACGAAAAGCATGCTCCTGCCCTGACGATAGCAAAGGACAGCAAGCCGCCGAGCGAATTGATTCAACACGTTCAAAAACCGCAGCAGAGCCGACATTTGTCGAGATTTTCTCTTGTTTCGCTTATCACATCCATCGCGGCGATCGTATTTTTGGTCGTTTTTGGTCGTTTTGCTCCGGTTCGATCCGGGATTGAAGTGGCGACTTTATCCGATACCATCGATGCCCGATGGGCTGATCCGGCCGATTCATTGAAAACCGGTGCGCGGTTGGCAACCGGAGCGACCCCCTGGCTGTTGCGTGAGGGATACGCGGAACTGCTGTTTGATAATGATGCTCGAGTGGTTGTCGAAGGGCCGGCGGAGTTTAATCTGCTCACCGGTGATCAGCTTATGCTGCGTTACGGGCGGGCGTATGCGATTGTGCCCGAACAGGCCTACGGTTTTACCATCTGTACGCCCAACAGCAGAATTATTGATTTGGGTACGGAGTTCGGCGTTCAGTCCGATATTTCCGGTGATGTCAAACTCCATGTCATCGAAGGGCGGACAAATTTTGTTACCAATATTCAGGGCAGCCGTATCAACAAAGTCATCGGTAAGAGTTCGGCGTATTGGTTATCGGCTCAAACCGGAGATATTCGGGATATTCCGATTGATTCGACAGTGTTTGTTCGTCAAATCAATTCTGAACATAAAATCGTATGGCGGGGTGAAAGCCGAATCGATCTTGCCGATATCGTCGGCGGTGGAAACGGCTTTGGAACCGGAGTACGGGGAAGCTGCCTTGATCCTCAGACCGGCCAGTGGCTGGCGGACTCGGGTATTGCGCGGTGGGGGATGGTCAAAATCAATAACTGGGCACAAGAGCCGTCCTATCATAGCGTGCCATTCAGTCCTTTTATTGACGGCGTTTTTGTACCCAACGGACAAGACGGCCCGCAGGTTATCAGCTCGGAAGGGCATCGATTTGATCAAGTCCCTGCAACAACTGGCCGGTATTGGGGGGGCGTCATCAATATCATTGATACCGTGATTGGAGAAACGCTTCTTTTGGGTAACCAGATATACGGGACTCCGCAGCGGCCGGCCCTGTTTATGCATACCAATGCCGGGATAACCTTTGATCTGGCGGCGATTCGTGAACTGCTGCCCGGTCGCAAGATCACCGAATTTTCGTCGGTCTATGGGATTGCACAACGTCAATCCAACCCCTCTGCGGATTTTTGGGTTTTGGTGGACGGGCAAGTGTGTTTTCATCAGGAAGATGTTCAGAGCGGCCAAAGCGGGACTGTTCGTATTCCCCTGTCCGCCACGGCGCGTTATCTGACGCTGGCAGTGAACGAAAGCAAAGACAGAACGCTTGTCGAAGGCCGTCTGCCGACGTTTGATACATGGTGTGTCTTTGGACTGCCGAGTCTGACAGTGAAGTAATCAAAGCGTATGTTTAAGTCTAACATCAACACATTGGATTGATTTGGGAAAGGATGGTGAAGTATGAGACAAGCGTTAGGTTTTTTAAGTGCGGTGATGTTCATTCTGTTTACGGCGCCGGTTCAAGGCGTGCCGGTGACTGAGGGTTTGATTATTCATCTGAGAGCCGATGCGTTAAATCTGAACGACGGTGATCCGGTCGCCGTGTGGCCCGATTCGGCGTCAAACGATACAATGGACGGAACGGTGTTGCAGATTCCCGGACGCGGTGTGCCGACGTTTTCAATTGACGGGTATGACGGATTTCCGGCGGTGCGTTTTTCAACCGCGCAGGAGTTGCTTGATTCCAACGTATGGACCTGGGATGCGACAAAGGGGGTTACTGTTTTCGGCGTGTTTACCGGCGGGACAGCCAGGGGTATCCAGCGCGTATGCCAGGTCGGCAACGGGTTGGGGAACAATCACCAGGTTGTTGCGGCTGACATGGTGTCGAACCAGACGGACGGCGGCAGCGGGCTTCGCTACAATAACGGCAATGCGCTGACGACCGCCGCGAATAATCCGCTGACATCGGGCTTTCATGTTTGCGCCTGGCAGGTTAATCAAGGGGGGGCGTATAACGCCGGCCGGCTGTATGTTGATGGGACGCAAATAGCGCCGCCGTGGGATACATCAGTCAATCAGGCGAATTTAATTAATTTTCAGAATACCGAGAATAAAATTACGATTGGCAACGGCCGACTGAACGGCGGGAATTTGTCCGACGACTGGTATGACGGAATGATTGTGGAAATCCTGGTCTATAATGCTCAACTAACCGAAGAACAAATCCAGACTGTACAGATGTATTTGGCCAACAAATATCTGCTGTCTGCACATGATCCCGATCCTGCGTTTGGCGCTATCAGTCAGGGAACCCTAATTGGCGGCGGGCAAGTGGAAGTCGAATTGAGCTGGCACATCGGCCTTGATCCCCAGACCTTTTCAGTGCCTAACGAGGATATTACAGGTCATTATCTCTATCTTGCCGCCGATGAGCCGAATTTCATCGGTACCGCGCCGATTGAGATTGACGCCGGTTCAGGTTCGCCTGTCGAGCCGACCGGTTCTCATGGACCGATGGTGCTGGAAATGGACAAGGTCTATTACTGGCGCGTCGATGAAAGCGTCAATGGCTCGGCGCCGGATGATCCGAACACAATTTTGGGGCCGATCTGGCGATTTGAGACCGTTAAAAGTATCCCTGTGATTACCCAGCAGCCGACCAATCAGGCCGTCTTTCTCGGCCAGACTGCGGCGCTTGGTATTGCCGTTGAGAGTCTCAGCCCGCTGACTTTCGAATGGTACAAGTCGCAAGACAACGCCAACGACACACCGTTTGATGACGTACTTGTCGGCGCCGAGCAAACGCTGACGCTGGAGGATGTCCAGGCAAGCGATCAAGGGTATTACTACTGC
>JBNRMN010000069.1:0-7090 GCA_050309605.1 Anaerohalosphaeraceae bacterium | reverse complement strand
CGGCGCGAACGGTTAATGCAAGGTTCTGGGAAACCTTGTTGGACGCCGACGAAAATTTTTGGACATCGGCAAACTATGCTTCGGGGGCCGGAACGGTCTTAAGCATTGACGCACTGGCCGATGCGATTCGCCGTCTGCGAAATGCCAAAGATGCCGACGGCAATCCGATTTGGGCTGAGCCGAAGTGTCTGGTCGTGCCGCCGGCTTTGGAATCGACTGCGTTAAGACTCGTGAATTCGCAGGAGATTCGTTCCAATGAAGAGACGACTTATGCGACGAGCAATCCTTGGTGCAATCGCCTTGAGGTTGTCGTGGAGCCGCTCCTCGGAAGTGAATTTCTCGGCGACGACCGGACGTGGTATTTAACCGCCGACAAAGAAATTTTGCCTGCGATGTTGACTTCGTTCCTGAACGGCAATGAAAGCCCGACAGTTGAACCGGCGCAATTGCCTGCCGAGCGTTTAGGTGTCGGTATTCGCGCGTACCTTGATTTTGGTTGCGACCTCGGCGATCCGCGCGGGATTACGAAATATCTCGGCTACGCAGAATAAAAGTTTTGTTTTTTTCCATTGGCTGGGGCGGGCTGAGATTATATCGGTTCGCCCCGCTCCTGTTTTAGGGCTTTAAAAGAGGCCTCACGTTCGATCTCACGGCCTTTCGGCTTCGCCCCCTACCCCACAATACCCCAGAGCGTTCGACGGCTTAAAACGAAAAATTTAGCCTCTAAAAAAATTGATACCAATCACGGTTCGGCATATATGACAAACATTGAACTTTGACCAAAACGTACAACCTACCGTACAACCTTTTTTTGATGACAAAAAATGCTTTTCATAAAATACTTTTACAGAAAGATTTATGAATGTTATTTTGAAAATGACAGATTTACTCATAATCCCTTGGTCGCAGGTTCGAATCCTGCCGGGCCCAGTGTTATAAACCACGCGAATATAAGGAGTTGTATTTTCACCTCAGGCGCGGACGCATTTGGCCGATATAATAACAGCGGACAATGGAGAACCGGCGGCCTTCGCAGCAAAATGGGAACGAACAGAGATGAATCCGCAAGACGGATATATTCAATATATTGTGAATCCAAAATCAGGCGCCAGCAGCAACAAGCAATTGGTAAGCGGGTTTAAGGACTATCTGCAGGAGCACGACTACGACGTGCGACTGGTCTTTACCGAGTCGCTGGAGCACGCCTGTGAGCTGGCCACGCAGGCGGCGGTGGATTATCGATGCAGCCTGGTCTGTGCCGCCGGCGGCGACGGGACGCTCCGCGAGGTCATTCACGGCCTGGAGGGTTCCGACAAGACATTATTGCCGATTCCGGCCGGCACCGAAAACCTGCTGGCCAATGAACTGGGGTTTGACCTGAGTGTTGAGAAGCTCATGAAGGCGTTTGAGGGCGGTTGCAAGCGACCGCTCGACCTGGGCATGATCAATGGCAAATGCTTTACCTCCATCGCCGGGTTCGGCTTTGACGGGGCGGTTATTCATCGCATGCACGCCTGGCGGACCGGCCACATCAACCACCTCGATTATTTCTGGCCGATCTGGCGGACGTTCTGGGAATACAACTTTCCGCCGATGCGGGTCGAGGCCGACGGCAAAGAAATCTTCAACGACAGGGGGTTGGTCTTTGTCGGCAACATCAGCCGCTATGCCATCGGCCTGAGCATCCTCAAAAACGCCGATTACGGCGATGGTTTGTTGGATGTGTGCATCTTTGGGTGTACTCACCAGGCCCGATTGCTCTGGCACGCGGCCAAGACCGTCTTAAAACGACACACCCCCGGCAACAATGTCGTCTATACGCAGGCCAAATCCATCCGTGTCGAACCGGTCGGCGAACAGGCCATTTATGCTCAGATTGACGGCGATCCCGGCCCGGACTTGCCCGCCGAGATTCATATCATCCCCGAAGCCATCCATGTACTCGTTCCGCCGGGCGCCAAACCGGCCGGCATCCGCACCCGACTGCGAAGAATGATCGGATAACTTCTCAAACTCAAAGGCCCCGCCCGGGTCTATGCCAAAAAGAGGCCGTTGTCAACCCCCCGAAGAGGGGCATTTTTGTTCTCTACAATTCCGGTATCATTTCCGGATAAATGGCGCCGGAGGCGTTGATTTTGAAGATGTAAATCAGTCCCGGCCGCAGGCGCTTATAGACGACGTTTCCGAAAATAGCCTGGATCCCCATGTCTTCGAGTTTGTGCGGATCATTGGACAAATCCCAAATCTCGTTCCAGAACTGCTCGCGCTGCTGAAGCGATAGTTTATCGCTGATCGCACGATACCGGGCCGGCTCCGTGTACGGCGTATGGATCGGCTGGCCGTCTTCCGGCCGCATGGTTTCGCCATAGACGCGCCGCCACAGGTATATCGCCTTTTCCCGGCCTTCCATCACCATCGGAGCGGTAAATTTGACGATCAGCGCGTCAAAATGCACGATGTCGCCTTCGATTTCAAATTCCTTTTGAAGCACACGCCGGGTGATGTCTTTCGGATCGGTCTCAACGAACAGCAGCCGCGTGGTCAGCACGCCGTCCTGCGAGGTTTGCTCAATGACCTTGGCGTAGCCGATCTGCGTTTCGTCGGTCAGATTGGCAATCGACCGCCGCAGCTCAGTGTTTTCGAAGATCAGTTCCTCAACGACCGGATCCACCATCCACTGCCGCCAGAGGACATACCCGCTGCCGCCGGCAATCGCGATCAGGCCGAGGGTCAGTATGTGTTTCAATAAGGACACGTTCGAGAGTCTTGCCATTATTGCAGTCCATTGTCCGCGTCTCGGATCCCAGACGGCAGTCGCAGACCGCTGCGGCCGTTTTTGTTGTGAAAGTCCACGATAATCTGGGCCGCTTCTTCCGGGTCGTCGGTCAGGGCAAACAGCTTCATATCGTCCGGGCTGATATATTGGTGCTTTTGCAGCATAACCTGTTCAATCCAATCGATCAGGCCCTGCCAAAAATCCCGTCCCATGCAAACCACCGGAAAATACGCCTGCTTGAGCGTCTGAATCAGCACCAGCGACTCGAAAAACTCGTCCATCGTGCCGAATCCGCCGGGCATCACCACAAAGCCGTGGGCGTATTTGAGAAACATCACCTTTCGGCAGAAAAAGTAGCGAAAATGCAGCGACATATTCTGATATTTGTTGGGAACCTGCTCGTGCGGCAGTTCGATATTCAATCCGACGCTCTTGACCCCGGCCTCGCGGGCGCCGCGATTGGCCGCTTCCAT
Source organism: Anaerohalosphaeraceae bacterium (assembly GCA_050309605.1). GTDB lineage: Bacteria > Planctomycetota > Phycisphaerae > Sedimentisphaerales > Anaerohalosphaeraceae > T3Sed10-213. Next base: position 3,841 of record JBNRMN010000069.1, on the reverse strand, counting down.
CAGTCCGCCGCCGCCCCCGGTGATCACTGCAAAGCCGGCCTTGCCGATCTGGCGGGCCGTTTCAACCGTCAGATCGTAATAGCAGCTGCCTTCGGTTTCCCGCGCTGAACCAAAAATAGACACCGCCGGTCCAATAAGAGCCAGCTCGTCAAATCCCTCCACAAACTCGGCCATAATCCGAAACACCCGCCAAGTCTCGTCCCGCATCGCACTGTATTCTGTCATTGATCGCTCCGAAATTATGAGGTGATCTTGTCGAAAAATACACAGTGTCATTATATCGTCCAATCAGCCACGAATGTTCAAATTTTCCAAATACACTTATTCCGGATAAAAAATATTTTTTTCAATAAAACCCCTACGTGACTCATAGTCCGTTGATTCATGGTCGATATTCGCGCATATACGATGCATTGTTCATGGAGGTGACGATGTCCCGAAAAAACGGCGAGTCGGTTCAAGTGCGAATCGGTCTGCGAATCAAAGAACTGCGAAATCAACGCGGCCTGAGCCAGGAAAAACTGGCCATGCAGGCCGACCTGGACAGGACGTATATCAACAGCGTCGAAAACGGAAGACGCAATATCTCCATTAACTCCCTGACCAAAATCGCACACGCACTGGGACATACCCTTCAGGATTTTTTCAAGAGCGATCTATTCGGGACAAAAGACCGATGATTCAGCTATGAAAGGCAACACACGAATTCTCTGTCTATCTCGTTTGCGTCGATGAGGCTGGGCCTATGCGTGGACAGAAATAAGACAAAGCTGAAGCGATCACGACAAAAATATCATATCCCGATGATATTTGATAGCCTCCGCATCAGGCTTGAATTTATGGGGCAAAAGAAGAGGTTTGCCTTCAATTGATTCAAATGCAGCCTGATGGAGCAAACAGGGTTTTTGGGCTTTCAGTCGAGAAGAAACCAATATGCGGTTATCATCGGCAACGCTGATAAGGCCTCTGTCAAAGGCGCGGTCATGAAGAGCGCAAAGGCATAGCCCGTTCCGTGGATTGGCGCGGCGTGATTTGTCTTTAGACCAAGGAATGATATGACTGGCATTTAACAGCGGCAATATTTTCAGATGGCACATGGCACAGGTGTAATCATAGCTGGACAGCACCGCATCCCTGAAAAAACGCTGGACCAGCCGGACGCGGACAGTCCGTGATGTCTCTGTCGCTGCAAACGCTCGGTCAAGAGCAACCTCTGCTTCGGTGTGAATATTCTGCCGCGACAATACCATTTGGCTTTGGAGTGCCAATCCTTCCCAATTCCTATTAAACTCCTCCCAGATAAGAAAGTCTTGCTTGCTCCCGTGTGCCAGTCCTTTGATGTTGCGTTTTTTCTGGGCCGGATCAAAGGTGGCAAAATTACACATCTTCATACTGACCGCACTGGGCGTTCGTCCAATATACTTTGCCAATTCAACGATAGCAGGATGAGTGGAATGGATTTTCCCAAAGGGCGTCCGGCAGTAAAGATTAAACGCCAAGATCAATTCCTCACGAGTCCACGGTTTTCGAATTTTTGCCATTGCAGTAAATTGACCAGGACAAGCGACCGATTGATAACTTAAATCCGCCCGGTGCGCGGTGTGCCGGGCTGGATTCGCCTCACGATGTGCCGCGGCGAGATGACGACGGCCGCTTCAATTTGGCTTCGCCTTTTTCAAAACGCGGTTTTTGGATTAAAAACCGCGTTTTGACTACTGGGCCGGGTTGGATTCGAACCAACGAAGGCTCTCGCCAATGGATTTACAGTCCATCCCCTTTAGCCACTCGGGCACCGACCCTGTTGAATAGGTCATCTTACCATTTCTTTTCGCAAAATCAACCCCGAAAATGCTTTTTTTCTCGTCCGCCCAAGAAAAAAACCCGCACCAGGGCGGGTTTTTTATCTCTGACATCATCAGCAATGCCTTAGCGGGCCTCATACCTGTGTGCCATCACACAATGGGTCGGTTACCATTTTCCGCTCTTGCGAAGCGGCGCTTGCGGATGCGTCTTCAGGCAGGCCTCGGTCTTTTCGAGCATTTCGTCGGGCAGGCTGTAAGGGGTCAGTTTGCCCGACATAAAGGCGTCATAGCCGGACAAATCCATCAGGCCGTGACCGCTGTAACTGAACAGAATGGTCTTTTCTTTGCCTTCTTCTTTGGCTTTTTTGGCTTCCTGAATGGTCGCAGCGATCGCATGGCTGGTTTCGGGAGCACAGATAAACCCTTCCGTACGCGCCCAGGTCAATGCCGCTTCATAACATTCGACCTGATCGATCGCGCGAGGCTTGTGAAGCCCCTCGACACAGCACTGGCTGACCAGCGGCGCCATGCCGTGGTAGCGCAGCCCGCCGGCATGAATCGGCGGCGGAACAAAATCATGCCCCAGGCTGAACATCGCCAACAGCGGCGTCATACAGGCCGTATCGCCGTGGTCATAGGCAAACGGCGCCCGGGTCAGCGTTGGACAGGCGGACGGCTCCACGGGAATAATCTCAATCTCGGCGCCGTTGATCTTGTCAGCGGTAAACGGAAACGCCAGACCCGCGAAATTGCTTCCGCCGCCGGCACAGCCGATGACAATATCCGGCGTTGTTTCGCCGATGCTCCGGAGCTGGGCCTTGGCTTCCAGCCCGATGATGGTTTGGTGCAGCATCACATGGTTCAGCACGCTGCCCAGCGAGTAGCGGGTTGTGCCGCTGGAGTCGGTGACCGCCTGCTCAACCGCCTCGGAGATGGCGATGCCCAAACTGCCGGGGGTGTCAGGATACTTTTCGAGAATGGCACGTCCGGACTGGGTCTCCGTGCTCGGACTGGCGACACAATTGCCGCCCCAGACCTGCATCATCAACTTGCGGAACGGTTTCTGGTCAAAACTGATCCGCACCATAAAGACTTTGCACTCCAGCCCGATCAGAGCACACGCAAACGCCAGCGCCGAACCCCACTGTCCCGCCCCGGTCTCCGTGGTCAGCCGTTTGATGCCGAACTGCTTATTATACCAGGCCTGCGCGACGGCGGTATTGGGCTTATGGCTGCCGGGAGGGCTGGTGCTCTCATCCTTGTAATAAATCCTGGCCGGTGTGTCCAAATAGCGCTCCAGATACACCGCCCGCCGCAAAGGCGCAGGACGCCACCGATACAAGATGTCGAGAATTTCTTCGGGAATATCGATCCAGCGTTGCGTGCTGACTTCCTGCTCGATAATATTCATCGGAAACACAGGCGCCAGCATCTCAGGGCTGATGGGCTGGCCGTCCGGTCCCAAGGGAGGCAAAGGGGCAGTCGGTAAATCCGCAGCCAGATTATACCATTGACGGGGGATGTCTTTTTCATCCAGCAATATTTTTCGGTTCATGGGGTATCTCCTGGATATAAAAACTGTTTACTGAACGAATTGTTCTGCTTAAGTATCCTTGCACCACGGGTAATTTTGCACAAACTCACCCCCAACTGTTCGGCGATTTGACGCTGGGGCACCCCCTCGGCCAATTGCCTCATCAATTCCCATCGCAAAGCCAGGTCATTTCGCTCCGCGGGCGTTAAGATTTCCTCCAGAAAACGCTGCATTTGTTCAGGCTGCTGAATGCGGCACAGCACAGAACAAATTTCTTTAATATAAGAAGGGTTTGTCATTTTTTTGTTTCTGGACATAGTAACATCCTAAAAAAGACAGGGCAAAAAGTAAAGGGCTATTCCGGAAAAAAGAAGGAAAATTAGTAAGATTTTAGCCGTTTGAAGCAAAAATTTTAAAAATTCTTTGAAAAATTCATATTTTAGACTTGCGCCATCCTGTATTTTGAGTATTGTTTCGTGTAATGAAACAACGCACGGAACAATCT
>JBNRMN010000068.1:0-65624 GCA_050309605.1 Anaerohalosphaeraceae bacterium | reverse complement strand
TAAACTTTTTATGCCCGTGCTGACCGCCTCGCTTGCGTTTCTTGCGTCCCGGCTTGGCGGCGGACTTCTTGGGCTTGACAATATCGCTCGACGGCGGCTTGGAAGAATTATGCGAATTTTTCTTGAGCCGAGCCACTTCGTCCTCCAACTGCGCAATGCGTTTGAGAAGCGTTGCAATCTGCTGTCTCAATTCAGCAATAATTTTATCTTTTTCGTCCATACACCTCTTTATAACACAGGGCGTGAAAATGCGCAAGTTGCCTATTTTAACATTTTTCAGATTTTTATGAAAAAATTCTGTGAACGGTTACGTTTTTTCAACGTCATCCGGAATCGGACTCGATGCGTCCAGCTCGAATAATTTCATCCATACGTCCGCCTCTCCCGCTGTAATACCGGCGCGTTTTTCGGGCGGTTCGGCGGGCGTCTGTGAAGCGGCTTCAAGCGCCTTGCACATCGCCGGCCAGAACACATCGGTCGGGATGGATTTGCACTTGCGCCGCGCTGCCGCACTGCGCAATCGACGGTCACTGCTGACCACCGCCAGTCGGCGCGGCGCGGTATTTTCTTCAATCTTCCATTCAATGACCGTGTCGGCATCCGACCGCGTCCCGGAAAAGTGTATCTCCAGGCCGACGACGGACATCAATTCACGTTTGTCCGGAGGGCCGATGCCGTCAAAAACAATCGTGCCCCGATCCTTGACGACGCGCAAAAAGTCAGCCAGATAGCGACATAACTGCACTTCAGTCAAATCCGCATAGATATCGATTTTCTGCACCGCGCGCAGCAGATTGTAGCCATCAATCAAAAACGGCATGTCACCCCTGTCTGAATCAACACTTAACGATTATGATGAGGGACGAATGAAAATTTCTGGCCGCCTACAGAAACATCCACCATCAGTCCCGCATCGGCCATCACGAACACGGCCATGCCGTCCTTGTAGTCCGCCTTGGCTGCCGCTCCGGCGGTCAGGGCCACCGCCGTAGCCTGGGCGGAAAGGGTAAATTCCCCCGTCTTAAAGCGATTCACATCCGACGGGGTGCGGAAAAAGATGATTTCCCGAAAAAATTCGCCGCCAAAAGAAAAGCCCAGCGTCGCCTGTGACATATTACAGTAGCCGACCAATCGCTCGTTTTCATAGACCAGCCCCCTGCCGTAGGCGCCTCCGACCCAAAGCGCTCCCTTAAAGACCTTGGGCAAGACAGCATAGCCGGCCGATTGCTCGAAAAACCGTCGGATGCCCGGATCCTGCTTGAGAAACAGGGCAACGGTCTCTTCCACCTCGGCCTCCAGCACGTCCATGGATTCGGTGGTTTTCGGCACCGACGAACAGCTTGCCATTAGTATCGCCGCCGTCATCAAACAGAACAAAAACACGTTTCGCATTTATACCTCCATGCCATCAACACTTATCTCATTGCTTCTCAGCCGTCCACGCCGGCGACAAATAGCGTATTTCGCCGGCGACGAGGGTAGCGAGCACTCTGCCTTTGACTTTCCAGCCGTGATACGGACAATTGCGGCTTTTGGAATAGAACGTATCGGTGTCAATGACCCACTCGGCGCTCGGATCAATAACGGTAATGTCGGCACGGTCGCCGGGACCGATTCGCCCCTTATCTACGCCGATCACCTGCGCCGGACGCCACGTCAGCATCGACAGCATCCCCGCCCAATCGGTCAGGCCCGACTCAATCAGCGCCTTGACATACAGCGGCAGGGCACACTCAAGGCTGGCAATGCCGAACGGCGCAGCCAGAAACTCCAGCTCTTTTTCACTTTGCAGGTGCGGTGCGTGGTCGGTCGCCAATGCATCGACAAGCCCTTCACGAACGGCATCCTGGAGCGCCTGAACATCGGCGGCGGTCCGAAGCGGCGGATTGACCTTGTAACAGGTATCATAATCCACAACATAGTCCTCGGTCAACAGCAAATGATGCGGCGTCACCTCACAGGACACCGGCAGGCCGTCTCGCTTGGCCTGACGAATAATCTCAACAGCGCCGGCGGTTGAAATATGCTGGGCGTGATAGTGTACGCCTGTTTTTTTGACCAACTGCACGTCGCGCCACAGCATCAGTTCCTCGCCCAGCGGGTCCATCCCCGGCAGTCCCAAAACCGTTGAATTGTAACCGGCATTCATCACGCCGTTCTTAACCAACGCATTATCCTGGCAATGCTGAGCGACCACGGTATCAAACATGGAGGCGTACTTCATCGCCCGCAGCATCACGGCGGCGTTCTGCACGCCGCTGCCGTCATCGGTAAAGCCGATGGCCCCGGCCTGATGCATCAATCCAATTTCAGCAAGTTCCTGACCGGATCGCTCTTTGGTCAGCGCCCCCATGACATAAATAAACGTCTTGCGGGCCTGTCGTCCCATGCGGTGGACATATTCCACACCCGTCGCCTCATCAATCGGCGGATTCGTGTTGGGCATACACACCACCGAGGTGAACCCCCCTGCCACCGCCGCGGCCGAACCGGACGCAATGGTCTCTTCTTCCTCGTCGCCCGGCTCGCGAAAATGCACGTGCAGGTCAATCAGGCCGGGACAGACGATCTTGCCGGTCGCGTCAAAGGTTCGATCCGCCGCAGCCGACAGACGGGGACCGATCTGAGCCACCTGGCCGTCAGCCAGAAGCACATCAGCCTGCTTGTCCATCTGATTGGCCGGATCAATAACCCGCCCGCCGGTGATCAGTATTTTTTCCATATCAAATGCCGAATGTAAAAGTAGTACAGTTATTGTCTTAAACTGTTTGGCTCACCACGTTCAATGAACACGATTAACATCTCACAAATCCTTTCGTGAGCCTGCACCCTGTGCCGCTAACTTCTCACATCTGTTTGCAGCGCAGCCTGATTGGCCAAAAACAGCACCGCCATACGGATGGCCAGCCCGTTGGCGACCTGTCTGAGAATGACGCTGTTGGGACCGTCGGCCACTTCCGACTCGATTTCAACCCCGCGATTCATCGGTCCCGGATGCATCACAGTGATATCGGGCTTGGCCCGTTTCATCCGCTCAACAGTCAGCGCGAAAAAGTGTGAATACTCACGCACCGAAGGAAAGGGATTGCCGCCCATCCGCTCAAACTGAATGCGCAGCATATTGATGACATCCAGTTCTTCGATCACATCGTCAAGACGGCTTGACACGCGAACCGGTAAATCGCGCACCCGCGGCGGCATCAGTGTCGGCGGACCGATCAGCGTGACCTCGGCGCCGAGTTTGGTCATGGCGTAAATGTTGCTGCGCGCCACGCGGGAATGGGCAATATCGCCGACGATTCCGATCTTCAGTCCATCCAGCCGGCCGCGCACTTGGCGAATGGTATAAACATCCAGCAGCGCCTGGGTGGGATGTTCATGGTAGCCGTCGCCGGCGTTGACCACACAGGCATTGATGCTGCGGCTTAGCAATGCCGGAGCGCCGCCGGCACTGTGCCTAATCACGACAATATCCACACCCATCGCCTCCAGATTGCGGGCGGTATCGACCAGCGTCTCCCCTTTGTTGACCGCGCTGGACTTTTTGGTAAACTCAATCACATCGGCACTGAGCCGACCGGCGGCAAGCGTAAAACTGTTTCGCGTGCGGGTGCTGTCCTCAAAAAACATATTCACCACCACCTTGCCCCGAAGCGGCGGCGCTTTCTTAATCGAACGTGTGCTGATTTCTTCAAACCCCTCGGCCGTATCAAGAATAAATTCCAATTCCTCTCGGCTCAGGTCCCTCAGTCCGATCAAGTGCTTGCGTGTCCATTGGAATGCGTTTTTTTTCATACGTCGTCCGCGTGTTCAATAATTACCTGATCGACACCATCTTCCTCAACCAGATGTACCTTGACCAGTTCGTGTGCGTCGGCTTCAACCCGAAGCCCGACATAATCGGCACGAATAGGCAACTCCCGCTCGCCCCGATCAACCAGCACTGCCAGCCGCACCGCACGGGGCCGGCCCAGATCGGTCAGCGCATCCATCGCCGCTCGTACACTTCGACCGGTGTGCAGCACGTCATCAACCAGCAGAATAAACTTGTCATTCACATCAAATTCGATTTCCGTCGTTCGCACCGTCGGCTGGGCACCGCTCCGCGGGGCGTGCAGATCATCCCTGTATAAGGTAATGTCCAGCGTGCCGCAGGGAATCTTGTATCCGAGCCGTTCTTCCAGTTTTCTCGTTAGCCGATTGGCCAATATTTCGCCGCGGCTGCGAACGCCAATCACCGCCAAATCGGATTCAGGGCTTACGTTAGCAGCAATGCTATTAAACAATTTCTCTATGGTGGCGTGGATTTGCTCTGCATTAAGTAGTGTTTTCATAAATTCTGGGTCTATTTATAATTTTATTTTAGCAAGCCGTTTCGGTCTCTCGTTTCATCAAATGACAGGTCGAAGTATATACGCCACAACAGAAAAATGCAAGCAGACGTTTTTTTGCAAGCTTCATCCAGCGTCAAGCATAATTTCCGAATCTAAACCTGCCAAGAAACCTGCCGCATGCAGGGCCGTCTTTGAAAGAAATGTGGTGAAAACTATCGGCGTTTTTAGCCCCAAAGATAAGATTGTGCGATTGAACTGCGGAAATTTAGTATATTTAAGGTGTGAATTGCAAGGCTTACGGCATATAGTCCATCAGCTCGTCGGCGGCCAGTGAGCCAAAGAGCCGCACGGCCTGCTCGTTTGCAGCGCTGATCTGTACCTGGGCGACGTAGGCCAGGCGGCCTTCTATTTGTTTAGGGCGGCGCCAGCTCAGGCCGTCAAACATAGAGTGATCGGTGGTCAACTGGCCATTGACGACATAGTAATTCAGGACATAAACTTCTTCATAGGCCAGGCCGGTTTTATAAAAGCGGTGGATCAGGCACTCGAGGTCGATTCCGTCCTGGGTACGAAGGGTTTCGTTTCGCGTTTCGCCGTGGATCCAGCCGCTGCCGACATAGCAGACTTCGGGACGATGGCCGAGCATTCGGCGGGGTTCGGCAGTATAACCGACATAAAAAGAGACTGCGAGACGTAAATCGCGATGGGCGTAAAAACGGCTGAGATAGTCGTCATTGCCGGCGACTTTGAGGACGGTTTCGGAGATGGGGACCTCCTGGCCCTGCCAATGGCCCAAGATCATTGGGAAGTTTTCCAGTGGTATAGACGGCATCAGCGGGGTGGAGGCGAGTCTGTCATACTTTTCGGCCAGACGGTGGTAAAAGGCTCCCGCCCCGGCAACGACGACCAGACCCAACAGACCCAACAGAATGGTACGGTGAAGATTCATTGTATCGGCTCACTACTGCCGGCGCCAGAGAACAGAGGTTAGATCTCAGAAAATAGAAACCACGGATTTCGCGGATTCACACTGATTTTTAACCGCTTTGTAACAGTATAATTCGAAAGCACACTCGTTATTATCGCAGATTGAGGTGAGGCACTCAAGGATATTTTGAAAGGATGACAAGATTTTCACCATGAAGAACATGAAGGGCAAGGAGAATTTGTCACGTTCATTCGGGATGACATACATATAGAAAAAGGCCACGGCACACTCTGCGCCGCAGCCTCTAAAGTCAAATGCTTAACTTCGACCAATTTACTACGCAATTACACCACGCCTGTTACACCGCTTTGCGACGGCGGAGCCAACCGACCAACGTCGTTCCAATACCGGCCATAAGAATGGCACCCGGTGCCGGAACAAGATACAGCATGTCTTGCACAAATCCATCGCCATCATATAACTGCAAAATTCGGACATTTCCTATGCCTGTCCATCCCGCAGCTAAGGCTGCATTAGCCAAATCTATGAAATCCTCGCCAATTGAATAATTATGCGATTGTCCTTGAAAATACCAGATCGCATGCTGAAGGGCTTCAGCACTTGCTGCACGACCTGCGGTATTATCATAATCGTAACCGCTCAAGGTACCCTTGGCAAACTGGGTATAAAGCCATGCTGTCTCCGACGCCAAATTTTTACCAACGTTGGGTACTCCACCATACCAAGCGTGAGAACCGGGGTCTCCATCGGCAATACCCTTGTCTTCATCTTTTATAAATTGCGTACTCACCCAGACACCCACTTGGCTGGGAGGTAGCACGTGTTCCGATGTTTCCACGCAAAATGTCTGGAAAGAACCCGCATAATTATGGTGTACATTACTCGTTAAGCTACTGTAGGCAGAATTGGACAGGAGCAAATCGGGTCCATAAAGCGTAAACTCACCACCGTCACCAGAATAATACCCGCTGAGTCTTGTAACTTTGGCCGTTCCGCCATCATACCCGGCACCATTGGTTGGCGCAGCCATTACCGGCGCAACAAACAGGGCGACAAGCCCTAACGTAAACAAAAGTTTTCTCGTCTCCATAATACAACTCCTTAAACAAAATATCTCCATTGGCTTTTTATAGTGGAGAAACCTTCCGGCAGGTCAGCTTCTCCCCTCACGTTCGAATGTCAGAAACACTCTGAGCATTTTATACGTCCTATATTAGCATCTCGGTTCAAAAAATCAAGTGGGTAATTCTCCCTATTTTTTATATCTTTGTTCTATCTTATTGTAAAAAAAGAAGTTAAAGAATTGCCAAAAAACAAAAAAATCTGTTTTTATTTATTTTTTTATTCGGCTGCGCCGCGGTTTTCCGATGGTTTTGAAAAAAATGCCCGAAATTTCGGCATGGAAACCGCACATCGCGCCGTGTTAACCGCTCAAAAAACTGGATAAAAAGGCGAAAAATAGGGCTGTCCAGACAAAAAAATACCGGTTTTGCTCTTGTTTTCGGCCACACATTCGCCTACAATTAAAGTGTCTTCCAACCCCTTTTTCTGAAAGGAACTGCGGATGAATGTGAATCTGGTTCTGTTAAAGAAAGACGGCACGACCAAAAGTTTCCCCTTGCCCAGCACGGTTACCTCCATCGGCAGGCGTCAGGAATGTGATTTTTGCCTTCCTCTGGGCGTGGTCTCCCGAAAACACTGCGAGATTGACATCGATCGCGGGCAGGTGCTCGTTCGCGATCTGAACAGCCGCAACGGCACCCTTCTGAACGGCCAGAAAGTCGATGAATCCCGTGCCCAGGCCGGCGACCTGCTGCAGATCGGGCCGGTCAAATTTGTCGTCCAAATCGACGGTAAGCCCGAATCGTTTGACAACTACCTCGAAGGCCCGGCCGAATCGGCGGAGAAGACCTCCGCCGGTGATTTTGGCGAATCCGACGACGCCGGCGCCAGCCACAGCGAGACGACCGAGATTCTGGATTCGGCGTCGGATGAGTTTGATATTGAAAGCGACCTTGAAAACGAGCTTAGCAAAGGATCCTGACGCTCCATTTCGGCAGGTCGCGACTGCCGAATTCCCATTGAATCGACCCGCGCGGCGCTGTATAGTGCGGGGATGGATAAAGACCTGAAACAATATCGCCCGGCCGAGCTGTGTCGGCTGGTTGCCTCTTATGGGCAGAAGCAATTTCTGGCGGACTATCTGTTTTCATTTATCCATCAAAAACACATCACCGACCTCAAGCACATTACCCCCCTGCCGGCGATCTTTCGAGACCGGCTGGTTCAGGACGATTACTTCATTTCGGCGTTACAACTTGCTGAACATCATGACGACCCTGACGGCACGACAAAATTCGTCATTGACCTGCCCGGCGGCGGTCGGATTGAGACAGTCCGGCTCAGCGACCGCGGGCGGAATACACTGTGTCTTTCGACGCAGGCCGGGTGCCGGATGGGCTGTGCGTTCTGCGCGACAGGCCAACTGAACTTCGACCGCAATCTGACGTCCGCCGAGATCGTCGATCAGGTCTATCAGGCTCAGCGGGTGTGCCAAACGATCCACAACGTCGTCTATATGGGTATGGGCGAGCCGCTGGACAATGTTGACGCGGTGATGCGGTCGGTTGAACTGCTCAACGACCGGCACGGCGCTGACATCGGCATTCGCCGCATTACCCTCTCGACCTGCGGCCTGCCGGAAGGCATCGACACACTGGCCGGGTGGTCTTTGCATCCCCGACTGGCGGTCTCGCTGCACGCCGCCGATGACTCCACCCGGCAAAAACTGATGCGCATCGGCAAAAAATACCCGCTTGGCCGGTTGCTGGAGGCCTTGAGGAACTACCAGCGGCAAACCAGACGGCGGATAACGATTGAATACTGTTTGGTTCATACCGTCAATGACAGCAACGACCAGGCCCGCTTGCTGACGGACCTGCTCAAAGGCCTCAACGTCAATGTCAACCTGATCGAGATGAATCCGTTTGCCGGCTGTCCGTTCGCCCCTTCGCCGCCCCGCCGAATTCGGGCATTCGCTGACATTCTGGCAAACGCCGGCATTGAGGCCGTCATCCGGTATCGCCGGGGGCGATCTATCAAAGCCGCCTGCGGCCAGCTTGGTGCAACGCGACTGGAGATACATTGACTGTCAACTTGAATGCCGGTGGGTCACTGCTGCGGCTGTTTCGCCGCTTTGCGATGTCGGTAACGGACGTCCACACATTCCCGAACGGCGCTCAACGCGGCCGCAGCCGGATCGAAAGGCAGGGCATCTCCGACAGAGCCGCCAACCGGCCGGAGGGTAATGTGTCCTGAATGGTGTCTTGTTATTCATCATATTGCCTCAATTTCAGACAGTGATCTTTCAGAAAACCGGCAGCTTTGTGTACCCGAATCCATTGGATCGCCTGAAAACCGTCCGGCTTACAAATCAAATTGGTCGTACAGTTCCGGTTGATACAAAATTTTTCCGATACGAAGCTGACCGCAGCGCAGGGAATCACCCGTTCGTCTGCCGAACAGTCGCATCCCCAAACTTGACAAGACGGATAGTTTCCGCTCTTTAAAATTTGCCTCGTGCGGATAGACCAGCCGCACGATATACAGAGCATCGCCTGAGACGGTCAACTCAAAGACCGAATTCATTGAAACGACATCCACCGGAAACCAACGGATCGGATACATATGCACATTCTTAAGCAGATGACGGAACCGGCTCAAACGTCGTCTGCTGGTTGTGCCGCGTTGTTTTTCATGCTGAATCGTGGATAATAGTCGGTAATAATCCATCTCCGACAGAATCGGCGGTCTTTTGATAACACTGGGTTTATTTTCACATTTGATCATGGGCTTCGCCTCATAATTAAAGTTTGAATGCCGTGTGAAACCAGGTTTTTCTGCTTTGTCATCTTGCGCATCAATGCGTTATGGATAAGGCATCTGTCGGCCTGTGTTTTTTTAATGAACCCTGTCAGTTCATACGTTCAATTCTGACCTGCCCGACGTCGTCCAGGTCTGAGACAATCACATAGCGTCCTTTGCCTCGCGATTCAAGATATAGCCTATCCTTGTCTTTAAACTGATCTTTGCAGATATTCAGACATTGTTGTTTTGCAGTTGCCAAATCCGCTGCTTCAATGATATTCTTATGAATCAATTCTTCATCCAGCGTCCTTATGGAAATACTCCATTTGTCCATCATTGTAACCTCCGGTATCAACGCAACAGTTGCTTTCTGATTATTGTTGTGTCGAAGTTTTATTTCGTCGGCGATGTATCGGCGGCATAAACCGGCTGACTGTTCGGGGTAGGGCGCAGGACGCAACCTTTGTCCTTGGGGCCAAACGTACGGTCAGTCCGGTGATGTGCTGTGCGCAGAGACTGTCCGCTGCATCCTTATCGAGTCGAAACGAAAGGCAATTCAGATACGCTGCCGACCTGCCGCCGGGGCACTAACGAAGCTGGCATTCAAACTTCGGCGGCGACATACCGGAAAACAACATGGCACTGTGATGCTGCAAGCCCTTCGGGATATAAGCAAACGAAATACACACGCGGGAATCGCCGCGGCGTACGGCGCGCCAATCAATCAGCCAAACGACGCGCCGAACAAGCCGAAAGAACATGTTATAGACGACGTAAAATCCCACAAATACTCCTGTGTATTCAACGCTCACAAATGAGTCCGAACGACGCGTATAAACCGCTTCACACTGTATCGTGTCATCCGGCTCATCAGGAGGACTCACAAATTTATTTTTAGCAAATAATGTTCCCTAATGTCTCTTCTATTCTAATTAAATTTTTATTTATGTCAAGCCCAATGAAGCAGATATTTTTAAATAATTTATATAAAATGACTTATGTTTTATTTTTCAGAACATACTTAGCCAAAAAAATTTTGAATTTATACAAATTTATCTGACAATCATCTTCGCTTGCGATGACTCGATCGGTTTAAGCACGAGGGCAAACCGGTATAAGGCAGTCGCACTTGCACGCCCTGTCAAGATTTCGCGAGCACAGGCGTTTGACGATACGACAAAAATCGGTATAATCAGCGAAAAATGAGATTATTCAGACAGAAATGATTCGGAATGCAGACAAAAACCGTAAGAGAAATCGCCGATTATGTCGGCGGTCGGGTGCTGGGCAGTGAATCGGTCACCATCCGTGCCGCCTCGACGCTGGACAGCGCCGGGCCGGGGCAGATTACTTTTTTGAGCAACCCCAAATACACCCCCAAGGTGCAGGCCACTCAGGCGGCGGCGGTGCTGGTGTCGATGCCGGTGACGACCTCGGCGGTTCAGATCATTACCGACGATCCGTACTACGCCTTTATGCAGGTGGTCGTCCTGCTGCACGGCCATCGGGAACACCCTCCCGTCGGTGTGTCCGACAAGGCCGACATCGCCCCGTCGGCCCGTTTAGGCAAAGGCACTCAGGCGGCGGCGTTTGTCAGTATCGGCCAGAATGTCACGGTCGGCTGCAACTGCTATTTTTACCCCGGCGTGAGCATCGGACCGAATGTCCAGATCGGCGATGACTGTATTTTTTATCCGAATGCGGTGATTTATGACGGCTGCCGCATCGGTCATCGGGTCATTATCCAATCCAACGCCTCGGTTGGGCAAGACGGGTTTGGTTTTGCCACACACAAAGGGGTGCATCACAAGATTCCGCAAATCGGAGGGGTGGTTCTGGAAGATGACGTGGAAATCGGCGCCGGCTGCGCCATTGAGCGCGGCACGCTGGACGACACCGTCATCGGCCAAGGCAGCAAGATCGGTGACGCGGTCGCCATCGGCCACGGCGCGCGGATCGGACCGTACTGTCTGCTGGTGCCGCAGGTGGGGATATCCGGATCGGCTACCCTCGGCCATCACTGTGTCCTCGGCGGCCAGGCGGGCGTGGTCGGCCACATAAAAATCGGAAACGGCGTGCGGATCGGGGCGCAGGCCGGGGTGATTAACGACGTGCCGGACGGGGCGACCCTTGTCGGCGCTCCGGCCATCGATGCCGGCAAGGCCCGACGCGCCTACAGCCTCATCGAGTACCTGCCGGAACTCCGCAAGAAGATCAGAGACCTTGAACGCAGGATGGACAAGCGCGACCGTGGCTCGGACGGAAACTGATACTCCGGTTTTGGGACTGATCGCCGGCGAAGGACGCCTGCCGTTTATGGTTGCCGACGGTGCCCGGCGGGCGGGATTGAAGGTGGTCTGTGTGGGCCTGGCCGACAATGCCTCGCCGGATCTGGCCAAGCACGTCGATGTGTTTTTTCGCGGGGCGATTGCCCGTCCGGGCGGCTGGCTGCGAAAGCTGCGGCGCTGCGGTGTGAGCCGCGCGATTATGGTCGGGCGCGTCGCCAAAACCCGCCTCTTTACGCCGTGGCGGATTCTCAAATATCTGCCCGATTGGCGGGCGCTGCGGATCTGGTATGTACGGCTGCGGGGCAGGGACAAACGCAACGATTCAGTGCTCAACGCCATTGCCGAGGAATTTGCCTCCGGCGGGATCATTCTGGAGAATTCGATGATGTATTGCAAAGACCATATGGCACATGAAGGCGTGATGACCCGCACACAACCGTCAGCTTCTGTCCGGGCGGACATTGAGTTCGGCTGGCCGATGGTGCTGGAGATCGGACGGCTGGATATCGGACAGGCCATCGCCGTGCGCGAGCGGGAGATTATCGCCGTTGAGGCCATCGAAGGCACCGCCGAGATGATTGAGCGGGCCGGGGTACTGTGCAAAAAAGGCGGCTGGACACTGCTCAAGGCCGCCAAACCCAACCAGGATATGCGGTTTGATGTGCCCTGCGTCGGGCCGGACACCATCGAGAGCCTCAAACGCCATAAGGCCGCGTGTCTGGCTGTGGAGAAAGAGCGCACCCTGATCATCGATAAACCCGACACACTGGCCCTGGCCGACAAACTCGGCATCGCCGTGGTGGGCGTTTAGAATTCAGAATTTAGAATTCAGAATTCGAATTCCAGCACAGGGTATTCGTGCAAGATCAGACAAAGCCGCTTACACCACGGATTTGTTGTCTAAAAAGCCTTCCAGTTTGCGGGCGCGGACGGGGTGCTGAAGTTTCCGGATGGCCTTGGCCTCGACCTGGCGGACGCGCTCGCGGGTGACCTTGAAGATGCGTCCGACCTCTTCGAGCGTATAGGTGTAGCCGTCGCCGATGCCGTAGCGCAGTTTGATGATTTCGCGCTCGCGATAGGTCAGCGTCTTGAGCACCTGGTCGATGCGGTCTTTGAGCATCTCCTGAGTGGCCGACTGGACGGGCGATTCGGCGCGGTCATCCTCGATGAAGTCGCCGAAATAACTGTCTTCGCTTTCGCCAATGGGACGGTCGAGACTGAACGGATGCTTGCTGATTTTCAGCACACGGCGGGTCTCGGCCACACTCATCTCGGCTTCTTTGGCGATTTCATCAATCGTCGGCTCACGTCCGAGTTCCTGCAGCAGATTTTTGCTGATCGTGCGCAGCTTGCTCATGGTCTCAATCATATGCACGGGAATCCGAATCGTGCGGGCGTGGTCGGCGATGGCGCGGGTGATGGCCTGTCGAATCCACCACGTCGCATACGTGCTGAACTTGTAGCCGCGACGGTATTCGTACTTATCGACGGCCCGCATCAGGCCGGTGTTGCCCTCTTGGATAATATCCAGAAAGCTCAAGCCGCGATTGCGGTATTTTTTGGCGATGGAGACCACCAGCCGCAGGTTGCCGCCGGACAGACGCCGCTTGGCTTCTTCATACTGGGCGTACACCGCTTCAATCGCCCGCAGCCGCTTGTCCAACTGTTTGGGCGTTTCGAGCACCAGATCCTGCAGGCCTTCCAGCTCCTGCTTGATCGCCTCGATATCTTCGGTCGTATAATCGCCGCCCGGTCCGGCGTCGATGATGGCCTGAAGCTGGTGCATCTTAAGCTGAATGCCCTGCAGTTTCTTCATCATCGGCTGAATCCGACTGGTGCGCAGCGTCAGTTCCTCCAGCAGCGTCGCGATTTTGCGGCGGTTGCGGTGAATCTGACGCACAATTCCTTTAAGCTTGTCAACACCGTCGGCGCTCCTGGATTGGTCAAACAAATCGGTATTGCGATCCAGCAGTTTGGTCACTGTCTCAATGTTGGCCGGCAGGCGGTTCTTGACCACCATTCGCTCCTGCCCTTCGCCGCTGCTCATCTTCATGGTGCGATCAAACGGCAGCGCTCCTTCATCCACCTGCTGGAGAATCTCAATCGCCGTGCGGGCGCAATAGTCGCTCTCAAGGACTTTCCGGCGAAACGCGATTCGCGTCAGTTCAATCTTTCGGGCCAGACTGATTTCCTCCTCGCGCGTCAGCAGCGGAATTTCACCCATTTGCGTCAGATACATCCGTATCGGATCGTCGATCTTGCGGCCTTCGGACTCAACGAGTTCCTCTTCAACCTGCATATCTTCTTCGAGGTCTTCATCGTCGCCGCGACCCACCTTATCCGTATCCTCGAAATCGTCGTCGGTGTCTTTCTCGACGTCGGCTTCGTCCAGAATCTGCACACCCAGTTCGTCCAGTGTCATCAAAAGGCTGTCAAGGCGGGCCGGACTGATGATCTCATCGGGCAGCGCGTCATTGATCTCTTCATACGTGAGATACCCTTTTTCACGCCCTTTTTTGATGATTCCGCTGATGACCTGCTCGATCTTTTCTTTGCGGCCGGCGATCACGTTCACTTCATCATCCTCATCGACCGAAGCGGTCGGTTCTTTCGACTGCTCCTGGTCCGCAGCAGGATCGGACAGATCGTCCGCCTCGTGCGGATCGTCCATGTCGATATCCTCTTGCTCATCCTCCTGTTCGTCGAGGTCCAGATCATCCAGATCGTCCAACTGGTCCAGCTCGTCGGACGTAAACGACCCCTGTTCCATCATCTCATTGTCTTTTTTTCTCTTCCTGCTTGCCATACCTATCCTTATGATTGCGTTTGATCTTCACTCTGTGTTTTTTCGGTTTCTTAGTACAAGCCGCCGCAGCGGGGATTGCCCTTGTGCTGTTTCAGATAGCCGTCGATACGCAGCAAAGCGTCGGTTGCATCATCCGTCAACCGGTCTTTGTGCGCGTCAATATCGCGTTGGTGCCGATCCTGCTCAAGCACAGCCAGCGCATCGCTCAGCCGCCGCGCTCCGGCCCCTTTGGGGCCGACAGCGGAGGTCATTTTTGTCAGAACGGCCGCTGTTTCGAGCGATTCAATTTGCCGGTACAGCCGAGCGGCCTGCAGGTCATTGCCCGCATCCAAAGACGGAAGCACCGCCTCAGCGATGTCACGCAATGGGCCGTCCGCCCCGAAATCCTCCAGCGTCAGCCGCCCAAACACGGCAGCATACAGCCCCGGCTCCTGAATAAGCACTTCAAGGATTTCTCGGCGCGCCTTCATCACGGCGTTTTCTTCACGATCGTCGCTCTTGGCCATCACCGCGGATTGCTCTTTTGTACGTGCTGCGGTCGGTTTTTGTTTGAGCAGCTTTTGTAATTCCTCATCAATACGCGACTTAGGCGTCTGAAGCAGCGTGCTGAGCCGTCCGATAAGCACCGCCAGTGCCAGCGAATCGGTCTGACCGGCCTGAACCGCCGCCGCGACGGTCTTTAGAAACTGACTGACCGCCTCGGCCCGTTTCGGCAGATTATCCTGATCGGCTATCTCCTCTTTAAGCTGCTTCCATTTGAACGAGAGAACATCCTCGGCGTTGGCAACGACCGACTCGAAGGCCTCGGTTCCGGCCTCGATCAAAAAATCGCAGGGGTCCTTGCCTTCCGGCACAAACGCCAGACGAATCTCCACCTTGCCGCTCAGACAGACCGCCAGCGCCCGACCGGCGGCCGCCCGACCGGCCACATCACTGTCAAAAACCAGTACGATGCGCTCAGCGTACCGACGCAGGATGCGCGTATGTTCATCGGTCAAACTCGTCCCCAGCGCCGCTACCACCGTCTTCAAGCCATGCTGATGCGCCATCAGTACATCGGTGTAACCTTCGACCACGACCGCCTGGCCGGCCTTGACAATCGCGTCACGCCCCTGCCGCAGGCCGTACAGCAGTTGGCCTTTATCGAACAGCGCCGTAGCCGGTGAATTCATATATTTGGCCGGATCCTGTCCGAGCGTCCGACCGCCGAAGCCGGCTACCCGACCGGTCACATCGGCAATCGGAAACATCAGCCGATGACGAAATTTATCGTAACAACCGCCGGCCCCCTCTCGAGGAACCGCCAGACCGGCCTCAATGAGCGTTTTTTCCGCTATCTTATCCTGAGCCGCCTTTCTGAGCAGATTATCCCAACTGTCCAGCGCCAGCCCAAGCATCCATGTGCGAGCGGTGTCTTCTGAAATCCTGCGCTGCGCAAGATACTGACGCGCTGCGGCGCCTTTTGTTTCATCCCATAAATTCGCCGTCCAGTGTTTCATCGCCCAGGCATTGATTTTGGCCAACTCCGCCGGGCTGAGCGTCCCCTCGTGCCGCTCGGTCTGCCGGGACCGAAAGGACGGCAGAGCAATACCCGCCCGCTGCGCCAGACGCTCGACCGCCTGGACGAAGGTCAGGTTTTCCTTCATCTGGACGAATTTAAGCACATCTCCGCCCGCCCCGCAGGCAAAACACTTAAATATCTGCTTGGCCGGGCTGACATACATACTCGGACGATGGTCGGCGTGAAACGGACACAGCCCCACAAACTCCTTGCCGCGATTCGTCAGGCTCAGATACTCCGATATAATATCGACAATGTCGTTCGCCTGTTGAATCCGGCTGATTAAACTGTCATCCCATTTACCGACCAAAATCTCTCCTTAGCGTATTTACAATCCCTTTACAGACAACAAAAGTCGGACCCCCGCTTGAGGACCCGACATATATCCTTTTGCGTACACTCTTCGCACCGGTCTTGCCGGCTGCAACACCAAAGTCATTGGAATTTTTCAAGACAATTAAAGTATAGACCCATTTGGAAAAAAGTCAAGTCAACCCCCAAGAAATGCCCTTGAAATACTGAAAAACCTGCTTTTATATACTTCTGGACACTTGGCTTTTCAGGACATCCGGCCGTCAAGAACCAAAAACTGACCGTGCAATATCTTCTTATTCACACAATCGGCGAAGTGTTTCCATTGTTATATGACCCAAATTATCTAAAACAAGCTCCGCCTTGACCTCCAGTGCTTGCCGACTATAGGTATTCGTCACCGCAATCGGATGCATTCCCGCGGCCGATGCCGCCTCAATACCCCAATGCGAATCTTCAATGACGACACATTCCGACGGTTTTATGGTATGTTCGTCTCGTTTGTTCAGCTCCTGCAATGCGAGCAGATACCCTTCAGGATCGGGCTTACCACAGGTGACATCGTCGGCGGTGACAATCGCCTCAAATGCCTCGTCAAGCCCCGATCCGGCAAGCATCAGATCGATGTCGCTACGCAGCGCCCCTGAACATATCGCCCGCCGAACGCCGTGCTCAACCAGCATCCGGACGAACGCCTGAACGCCGTCAATGAGCAGCGGCTCGGCCCTGACCAGCGCTTCGAACACCTCCTTTTTCTCAGCCATCAAACGCCGCACACCGGCCGCATCCAGCCCCATCCGATAATCCTGATTAACCGCTTCGATATTCTCCCGGTCGCTGAACCCCAGATAGCGATCCCAATGCACCGCCTTGGGGACATCTACGCCGTACCGGTTAAACACCGTATTCAGCGCCCGATAGTGCAGTGCTTCGGAATCACAAATCACACCGTCAAAATCAAAAATAACGGCTTTAAGCATAACAACTCCCGTTCTAAAGCCACCACTTGCTTATTGCGACAACCGATTCTGAAAGATTCGAAGATACATCGCCTTGCCCTGTTCCAGCGCATCGGTCGTGATGTATTCATCCGGCTTGTGGCACAGTTCCGGCTTGCCCGGTCCGACGATCAGCACCGGCCCCAAGGGCGCGAAATACGGCCCATCGGTGGTAAACCCCGCCGCGGCGGTTTGATCGTCCCCGACCGTCCGACAGACGGCTCGGACGAAAGGACTGTCCTCAGAGGTTTCCAGTGCGTCCACACGACGCAAAACAGACACCTCGGCCTCAAACTGCGGGTCGTCCTCGGCGATTTCGGTCAGCAGTGCCTTGACCTGCTCGACCACAGCCTCAGGCGACTGATCCGGCAGCGTGCGGATGTCGATTTCGATTGCACAATACTCCGGCACAATATTGGTCCCCGAACCGCCGGCGATGCGGTTGACGCTCATCGAGCAGCCGCCCAGCAGCGGATGCGGCATATGGGGAAGGGTCAACGCGGCCAGCCGGTTCAGCACCGCATTGATTTTCAGGATGGCGTTGACGCCCAGATGCGGCATTGATCCGTGCGCCGTGCGGCCGTGCGCGGCGATTTTCAGCCATAAAATCCCCCGATGCGCCCGCAGGATCCGTGAATCAGTCGGTTCGGGAATCAACACCCCCACCGGCTCGGCAAAGCGGCTGCGATACATCCGGACGAAACGTGCTGTACCGCAACTGTCGGTCTCTTCACCCGCGGTTGCGGCAAAAAGGATATCGCCGCCCAGCCGGTCGCGATGCCGAGCCGCCTGAACCAATGCCGCTGCAACCGCCGTGACCCCGCCGAGCATATCGTTGGTTCCGCGGCCGTAGAGTCGTCCATCGCGTTCGTCCGCCTTAAACGGCGGCGTTGTCCATTTCTCAGGCGCAGCGGGAACCACATCCAGGTGTCCCGCCACCAGCAGCGGGGCGCAGCGCGCATCCCGCTCGGCTTTCAGATAGGCCCACACATTGGCCCGCTTGCCGTCCCAGATGTCGATTTCCGCCGTCAGGCCGTGCTGCGTTAAGTACGCTTTCAGTATTTCCGCGGCCGCCCGTTCGCCGTTGTCCGCGGTCGGCGCAGCGGCCACCAGTTGTTTTAACAGGGTTTTCATAGCCGACATCATACTGACAGCCGCCCAAAAGAAAAGCCAAACTGCGGCCTGGAATCCGGTTTTTTTCGGATTTTTGTTGCAGAGAGATAAATTTGCCTTCATAATTAAGGTTTTGACGACAGGTGTTGCATTAAAAAGTGAAAAGGGACGGGCAATGGGACCGATATTGCATGGTTTAATGAACCTACAACGGGTGGAAAACCGGCTTCGAGCGGTGAAAGCCAAATTGGCGCGCTGTCGAAGGAGCGTGCTTTTCCAGGAAAACCAACTCCGCACTCTCCAAAACGGGCTGGAAGTCAAGCAGGAGGAAATCAAAATGGGGAAAATCCAGGCCGATCGCCTTGAACTTGAATTGAAAAGCCGCGATGAGCAGATCACCAAACTCCGCAACGCCCTGAACCTGGCCCGCACCAACAAAGAGTATTCAGCCATTTTGACCGAATTGAATACCGCTAAAGCCGATGATTCAAAGCTGGAAAGTCAGGTTCTTGATCTGATGAAAAATATCGAGACCGATCAAGCCGCCTGCGTTGAGATACAAACGCAGATAGAAGAACAGAAGGTCAAACTGGATCAAGTGCGTCAGGACGTGGACGCCAAGGCCGCGGAGCTTGAAAAGGAAATTGATGAAATCCAGCGAGAATGGGACATCGCCGCCGAAAAAGTGCCCGTCGCAGCGTTGAATATCTTCAAGCGGGTTGCTGAGACGTACGACGGCGAAGCCATGGCGGCCGTTGAGCAAGTTGATGAAAGTTCCATCGCGTACAATTGCGGGGGTTGTTTTATGGGCATCCCCGCCGAAGTGGTCAACATCCTGTCCGGCAAAGACGAGATTATCCGCTGCAGCAACTGCACGCGGATTTTATATTTGAAAAATCACGAATCGTGAGCATCCAGAAAGTCATCATCCATACCGACGGCGGCAGCCGCGGCAATCCGGGGCCGGGTGCGGCCGGTTACACCATTGACGAGACCGGCGGTCGTCGGCTGGCGGCGTGCGGTTTTTTTCTGGGTAACGTCACCAACAATTACGCCGAATATACCGCCGTCGGCAAGGCCCTGCGACACGCCCAACAGCTCGGCGTCCGTGAGGTGGAGCTGTACAGCGACAGCAATCTAATCGTTCAGCAGCTCAACGGCCGCTTCAAGGTCAAAAGCGACGTCATCGGCCCGCTGTATCGGCGGTGTATGGAACTGCTTAACGGCTTTGAGTCGTGGCGCATCATCCATGTGCCGCGCGAGCAAAACGCCGAGGCCGACCAATTGGCCAATATGGCGATGGACGCTCAGCATGACATCGACCGGACACCGGCCGAATTGTCCGGCAAAACGCTTCGTCTGGGTATTCTGCTCAGCGGTAGCGGACGCACCCTGCTGAACATTCACCATGAAATCGCCGCCGGACGGCTCAACAGCGAGATCGTGCAGGTCATCAGTTCACGCTCCACGGTTGCCGGTGTCAAGCGGGCACGTGAAATCGGGATTGAGCCAAAGATTATCCGACGCAAGGATTTTTCTGATGTTGAATCGTTCAGCGCCCGCCTGACCGAGACACTGGATGCGGCCCAGGTCGATCTGGTCGTTCAGGCCGGCTGGCTGTGCCTATGGCATATCCCGTCGCACTACAACAATCGCGTGATGAATATTCATCCGGCCCTGCTGCCGTCGTTTGGCGGACAGGGAATGTGGGGCCATCACGTCCATGAAGCGGTACTCAAAGCCGGCTGCAAGATCAGCGGCTGCACGGTGCACTTTTGCACCAACGAGTATGACGCCGGCCCCATCATTATCCAGCGCGCCTGTGAGGTTCGCGACGACGACACCCCCGATACGCTGGCCGACCGCGTCTTCGAACAGGAATGCATCGCCTATCCCCAGGCCATTACCCTGTTCAGTCAAGACCGCCTCAAAGTCCAGGGCAGTATCGTCAAACGCCTGTTATAGGGTGCGCGATTATGCTTCCCGCGCAGGCGCGCTGTCCACTGTACGCTCTGGTCCATTGCCCTTATTGACAGATAAACTCAGGCACGAGTGTGCGGATGGCATCGATAATTTTTTGACGGTCTTGTGTAGGTGCGATCTTTACGAGTTCTGCAATACTCTTACGTAAGGTCTCGCGATCTTTGGGGATATTTTTCCAGACGGCGATTTTGGGATGGCGGGTCTGGAGCATGTCCTCGCCTTCAATGCTCAGCTCTTCAAATAACTTTTCGCCGGGTCGCAATCCGGAAAACTCGATCTCAATATCCTCACCGGGACGAAAACCGCTCAACGTAATCAGTTCCCGTGCCAAATCCACAATTTTGACCGGTTCCCCCATATCCAATACAAAAATTTCGCCGCCCTGCCCCATCGCCGCGGCCTGAAGTACCAACTGGCTGGCTTCGGGAATCGTCATAAAATAGCGCCGCATTTCCGGGTGGGTCACGGTCACCGGCCCGCCGCCGACGATCTGCTGCTTGAAAATCGGAACGACCGACCCGTTGGAGCCGAGCACATTGCCGAATCGCACCGTTACAAACCGCGTCTTGCTGGTATTGTTCAAGTCCTGGATATACATCTCCGCCACACGTTTGGTGGCCCCCATGATACTGGTGGGGTTGACGGCTTTATCGGTGCTGATCATCACGAAGCCGGCCGTGCCGTGCGCATCGGCGGCATCGGCCACGGTGCACGTACCCAGGACATTGTTCTTGACCGCCTCGCCGGGATTGTTTTCCATCAGCGGGACGTGTTTATGGGCGGCGGCGTGAATGACAATCTCCGGATGATACTGTGAAAAAAGCTGCTCGACACGCCCCTTGTCGGTAATATCGCAAATAAGAGAACGCATCGGTACACCGGGAAATTTTCGGAGCAGTTCCCGTTCAACATAAAACAGGGGGTTTTCGGCCTGTTCGACCAGCAGCAGCGTCTTGGGCGCAAAGGCGCAGACCTGCCGACACATTTCCGAGCCGATAGAACCGCCGGCGCCGGTCACCAGAATCGTTCGCCCTTTGAGGTATTTTTCTATGTCACCCAGATCCAGTTTGACCTCGTCGCGTCCGAGCAGATCGTTGATGTCCACATCGCGCATCTGCGAAACCCGCAGCTTGCCGGAGGCGATATCCGTCAGTGACGGCACCATACTGAATCGCAGCTTGGTGCCTTCACACACCTGCACCACGCGACGAAGCTGTTTTCGGCTGGCGCTGGGGATGGCGATGGCAATTTCGTCAATATCGTTTTTTTTGCAGATCGCCGGCATCTGATCAACGTTGCCCAGTACCTCAATGCCGTGGATGCTCATTCCAATCTTGGCCGGGTTATCGTCAATGAATCCGACCACCTCATACTGGACGTCTTTTCGCCGCAGCATCTCGCGCAGAAGCGCCTCGCCGGCATTGCCCGCCCCCACGATCAAAAAGCGTCGGGCCGAGCCGCGCGTCTCGGAGAAAAACTCCTCATGATACAGCCGCACCAGCATGCGCAAACCGGCCAGCAGCATAATCGTCGTGAGCAAGTCGAGCATGATGACGCCTTCAATTTTGCGCTGCGTCTCTTTCAGCTCAAGATGCCGCTGGACCAGTTCCAGACGCTGTTCACTATTGACCGGATGCAGTTCGGCCTCGGCCACAATCTGTGTAATACGACTGACTTCAAGGATATCCTCAAGGCCTTTGAGGTTCGATAATTCCTGTCGCAGCTGAAGCGTCTGTTCATCGCTGACCGCTTCTGCAATCCGCTGTGCAAGCTCTGTCGTTCGGGCATTGACCGCCTCAATCGCCGAATCCGGAACGACGTGCTGCCCGAATAAACCATAGCCATACCACAGGACCATCAGCACAATACTGCTGACCAGCGAGGCCTTGGCAATTTGCAGCAAATCCGACAGCCCCACATACCGCCACCATCCGCTGTACTGCCGAAACCAGCCAAAGACAATCAGTTTAACGGGAATAAAGAACACCAACAGAATCGGAAACTGGTAGATGAACCATTTTCGCAGAATCTGCATATTGAATGCAAACAGAAACGCCAATCCCAGTGCCGCGACAAAACAGGCCAGGTGGGCCAGCATAATCAGACACCGACGAAATCGGAGCAATCCCTTCGGCAGATCGCGTATGGATGGGTCAGCCATCACGCGGTTGTTTGAGTCCGTATCATTTGACGGTGTTGTGTTGTCCGGCATGGTTGAAAATCCCCGCTTCGGTCGAGTTACGGTTTCGGATTATTTTTAGCGCGTTCATACGCAAGCGGTACATAAACGGTCTCGGCCGCCACCCCGTCAACTTTTTTCCTGACCAGGGCATAGACGATAGTGGACGCACAGAACACGTAGCTGATAATGTAGGCCGCCAGCACTCCAATGAGAATCAGAAAAAACAGATAAATAAAGAATGCACCGACCGATTCGGACCCCGTGGCGGCGTTGCTGGACTGGCTCATCAACGAAAATAATGCCGGTCCTGTCCAGAGCCGATGCAATTTATCAATGTTCCCGCTGACCAGCAGCATCCCGCCGGCCAGCAGCCCATAGACGACCTTCAAGACAAAATAAACAACCAGCCGAATCAGGACATAAAAAAATGTTCCGAATACGCCGGCGACAAAGAGATAAAACAGCATCCACAGCGGCCGATTCAGCACATAGCTGACCGCTCTGCCGATGGCATCTCGCCCGGTGGTCGCCTCATAGGCCACTGCAGGAAACAGCAACAGCCCGCCGGCTGTAGCTCCCAGGATCATGCCGACCACCGCCAGTCCGAACAGCACCAGCAGACCGAACAGCAGACCGATGACCAATTCGCCCAGCCGGGGAACCGCCGCCAGCATTCCCGCCGCCAGCACCAGTGCCGCAGGAACCAGCATCAGCACTGCCGGCAGCAGCGGCGCTGATATCAGCGAACGGAATTTTCCCCTGGCAAATTCAATCGCCTCAAAGAGTCCCGGCTTTTCATTCCGGGCATACTCCAGGGCCGCACATCGGCACACCGCACCCCCTGCAAAACACAATACCACAAACGAAAAGGTAAAAAAAATCGCACTGTACCAGGGATGAAACCGAACGGCCCAGACAATCGCCCGAAGACACAGCCACAAGTTGACAAAAACATATTCCATATTGCTGAAGAAACTGGCCCGCCCCAGATTAAACAACTGCTTGCTGGCGTCGTTGAACCGCCCGGCGGTAAACGTCCATAACGTCGAAAACACGCCCTGACCCGGCGCCTGTCCCTCATAGCGATTCAGAAACTCACTGACCTGTTCAGGAGAGATCAAGTACATCTCAAGTTCGGTGATCCCCCTCAGCATGACCGAGCCGACGTGTCCGACCGGTCGCTGTACAGAATCCGGCGTAACCACGACCGTTCGCGTGCATCGATCCAGCAGGTAGCCGGCCAGGCAGATTGACGCCACCGCCGCAAACGCAATCGTGAGCTTGATCGGGCCGACCGCCAGCTTAAACGCATACGCCAGCTCCGGCAGTGCCAAATCTTCCCATATTGTACGCAGCGAATATCGGCCCGCCAACGGGAGCCTCCTTTCGGTTAATGACGCCTGACATTGTATTTCACGGACCGGACCTGAACCGATCCGGACCGAGGTGTTTCTGTCTTTTATACCACGACAAACCGAAAAAAACAACGTTTTATCGGCTCTGTTCAATCACCGGGATAACCGGCGTTCTCTTGACGACGACGCTGAAAAAAGGCCTGAAGCTGCTGCCTGCAATCCTGCTGCAAGATGCCCGATTGCACTTCCAGGCGATGGTTCAGGCGGGAGTCCTGCACGATATTGTAAAGCGATCCACAGGCTCCTGTTTTTGGGTCATCCGTCCCATAGACCAGCCTGTCCAAACGAGCCAGAACCAGCGCCCCGGCACACATCGGACACGGCTCGAGCGTCACATAAATCGTACAGCCGTGCAGTCGCCAGTTGCCGATGAACTCCGATGCCTGAGTCAAGGCGATAATCTCGGCGTGCGCGGTCGGATCATGAAGCTGTTGACGCTGATTGTACGCCTTGGCGATAGCCCGGCCTTCAAAGACGACCACACACCCGATGGGGACATCGCCGTTTTCCTCGGCAATATAGGCCTGATCAATCGCCATCCGCATATAGCGTTCGTCATCGTGGATGGAATTTGAAAAATCGCACACATTCATTGTCGCCCCATACAAGACGCTGATTTCCGACATCCGACAAAACAGATACATTAAACTGTGTGAACGCAAAAATCAAGAAGATTTCAGAGAGCTCGTCGTTCGAATCGATTATCTCAACAGTCTGTCGGCAATCTGGGCGGCGGCATCCAGGCGAGCACACGTACCGGCGGCAGCGGCCATCTGCGCACGAAGGGAATCATTTGTCATCAGGGCGCGCAAGGCCTCCAGCAAAACGACAGCGGTTGTGTCCACATCGCCGACCCTATCTTCTACGATCACCGCCCCGCCGGCCTTGACCAGGCCGGAGGCGTTCAAGTGCTGATGCTTATCTTTATGATAAGGATAAGGCAGACAAATCGCCGCCCGCCCCGCCGCGGCGTACTCGGCGACACTGACCGCGCCGGAACGTCCGATAATAATATCCGAGGCCGCATATAAATCCGCCATCTCATCAAAATAATCCACGATATGGTACGCTATTGCCGCATTTGCCGCGGCGGCTTTCATGGTTTCATAATGGGCCTGTCCGGTCAGATGCACCACCTGCCAGCAGCCCGCAAGGTCGGCCAGTTTCGGCAAAAGCCTGACCATCGCCTGATTGATACTCAGCGAGCCGCTGGACGCACCGGTTACAAGAAGGATTTTTTTGTCCGCATCCAATCCAAGCGTACGACGGGCGTTTTCCGGATGGGGGGAGGCAAAGCTGCTGCGCAGCGGACAGCCGACCGCGGTAATCCGTTCTTTGTGTTTGGGCAAATCATTCGCCGTATCGCTGAACTGCGTAAAGATGTTTTGGGCAAAACGCGCCAACAGGCGGTTGGCCTTGCCCGGCACATAATCGACATTGAGGATATATATAGGTATCTTAAGTGAATGGGCAGCAAGGATCACCGGCGCCGAGACAAACCCGCCTGTTCCCATAACCACCGCCTGCCGGCGGACGGCCTGGAGGATCTGTTTGGCAAAAGCGTAGCTTTTCAGGAATTGGGCGCCAAAACGGATGGCCTGAATCGGATTGGATGAAAATCCTTCGGCCGGGAGCGGAAAAAATTCATACGCCGTCCGGGCTAAGATCCGCGCATCGACGGCTCGGCTGCTGCAAAAAAAAACCGGCTGGGCCTTTGGACACCGCCGCGTCAGTTCCTCTGCAATCGCCAGCGCAGGGTAAATATGTCCGCCGGTGCCGCCGCCTGAAAAGAAAAATTGTGTTCGCTGCATTTCCATATTTGTCACGTCTGCTTGCCTCATTGCGGTATGAATGATCGGGAAATTGTTCGCTCTTGTCGAGCGACGTTAAGGACGATGCCGACCGCTGCGCTGGTTAAGAGCAGGCTTGTCCCGCCGGCGCTGATAAACGGCAAGGGAATCCCTTTGGTCGGCAAGACAACCGTCACTACCCCGATGTTAAAAGCCGCCTGACACGTAATCGCCAGAACAATCCCCGCGGCCAGCAATCGCCCGAAGCGGTCTTGACAGCGCCATGCAGCGACCAATCCCCACAATGCAAACAGGATAAACAAGACAATAACCAGGGCGCAGGCGGCAAAGCCCAACTCTTCAGCGATAATTGCAAAAATAAAATCGGTGGTATCTTCCGGCAAATGCCCGTATTTGAGGATGCCGCGCCCCAGTCCCTTGCCCCATAGACCGCCGGTCGCTATCGCGATCAGTGATTGACGGGCCTGATAAGGGATTGTTTCAGGGTTTATGAAGTCTTTAATTCGATTCATTCGAGTCGGACTGGACACGATCGCCGCCAAAAAGCCCGGCACCAGCACCGGCAGCGGCGTCAAAAAATGCCACCACAACGCCCCGCCGAGCCAGAGCATCACAAACGCCATTAGCGCGATGAAAGCCGCCGTCCCGAAATCTTCGATGATGATCAACCCCACTACCAAAGCCGTCGCTGTACAAGCAGGCACAAATCGTTTCCAATACAGATGGATACTGCCGGCAAATCGATCTGCATATGCCGCCAGAAAAATGATGACCACCCACTTGGCCAGCTCCGACGGCTGAAAACTGACATACGCCGGCCCCGGCGCAATATCCAGCCAGCGTTTGGAATAGTTTCGCTCCACACCCCAGATCAGCACCGCAACCAGCAGCAGGAGACTGATAACGAACAAATACGGCACCAGCGATCGGCCTGCCCGACCCGGCTCCAGTCGATACCACTGATACGGAACCAGAGAGACCAGATACATCACACCCACTGCCAGCGGAAAAAAGACAAGCTGTTTGAGGACGGTCGAATCGTAAAAACGCGACAAGTCATAACCGCCGGTAACGGTCGCCCCGGCCGAATAGACAAACACCGTCCCGATGGCCATCAGGGTAATAACGACCGATTCAATCCAGCGTTCACTTTCCATGTGTTGAAATTGGTTCCGCATTTACTTTTTTATCGGCCAATCGCCTCAAAATCCGCAATAAAATCCGCCACTCAGGCCAGCAAAGAGATATCACTTGCATTGTAAACCAAAATCACATCACCGGGCAAGTCAACAACCGTCTGCATTGACGGAATCCATGTACAGAGATTCTGATTCTCTATCGGTTCCAGCCCCGCAAACAGAACTGCCGAAGGATGCATGGCTTCTTTGACGGCTTGAAGGGGCGTGTCCGTC
The DNA here is from genome assembly GCA_050309605.1 of Anaerohalosphaeraceae bacterium. Classification (GTDB taxonomy): domain Bacteria; phylum Planctomycetota; class Phycisphaerae; order Sedimentisphaerales; family Anaerohalosphaeraceae; genus T3Sed10-213. The sequence goes on along the minus strand of JBNRMN010000068.1, from coordinate 38,593 downwards.
GGCAATACCGCCAGCTCGGCTCGAATACGCGCAGCTTCGAGGATGTGTTCCATCTCGGCGGTCACATTATCCACATCGGCCTTGAGCGGCACCGGACGCAACACACGCAACGGACAATCCTGCCATAGGCGATTTTCTTTCAAGAGAAATCCAAGCAAAAGCATCATCGGACCGTTGGTTGAATCCGTCCACCAGATATTGATGCAGCCTGTCGGCATATCCCATTGTTCCGCTTGCCGCTGTGACCGCACAATCAGAACATTGCGCTTCATTTTTTCGACAAGACGCAGGATGATTGAAATGATTTCCGATTTTGACGGATCTTCACTCCAGCCCATCAGGACCGTATTCGACCGCAGTCCGCCGATACCGTGACATTGCATCAGTGATTTAAGGCCGTCGGCAAAACTCTCATCCACGACGACCGCCGGAAATGCGGCCAGCCCTTCTTTGGCGATATATTTTCGCAGCACCTTTTCCCCCTCAATCTGACGGTCCAGATGCTCTTCCAGGCGACCGGAAATGACCTGACACAGTGAGACAATCCCACGGTCAGCCGAGAGCAAACAGGCGTATTTAAGCAAATGCAGCCGATTTTTGGGGTTGGCACTCAGCGTTAAAATCGACGGACGCCAGTTTTTGGGATGATATCGCTCCTTTTCCAGACGCAACAGCGCATTACGCGCACGCTGAAATGCCAACCCGCTGCTTAAATCACCCCAATGAACTACAATTTCGGCCCGTTTAATCACAAAAAACAATCCCGCGGCCAGAACAATCGCCGCCGTTGCCCACACGACATTGACCAAAAACATCACCGCCAGACAGCTCAGCGCCCCGAACAACGCAATCGACCAGTGATTTAATTTAAAGGTCGGACGAAAACTGGGATTGCGCGTTACACTCTCAAAAAAACATGCCAGGTTAATCGTCCCGTATGTTAATAAAAAAAACATCGTGATAATCGGTGCGATACTGTCCAGATCGCCGACCAGTATCCCGACTTGTGCGATCAGGAATGTAATCACAATAGCCCGTCGCGGCTCGCTGGCAAATCCGCTGACCCGACCGGCCCATCGAAGCCATGAAACCACATTGTCCTGGGCAAAGGCCTGCAAAATCCGCGGCGCTCCCATCATACTGCTCAGCGCTGATGACAATGTAGCGGAGATGACTCCGGCGTAAATCAATCCGCCCCAGCGAGCTGTCTGCATCATAACAAACCCCTCTCCTGTCAGGACCGACCGGGTGTTGCTCGCCGCCAAACACAATGCGATACCACTGTACACCACCATCGTAAACCCTATTGCCGCAAAGGTTCCGCGAGGCATTGAACGGCTGGGATCTTTCAGATTGCCGGACATATTCACACCCGCCATAATCCCCGTTACCGCCGGGAAAAACAGGGCAAAGACGGCATACGGGGTGTAAACGTCGGTCCAGCGAGGTGTCACATTATCGGACAATACGGCTACTGAGAACTGTTGACCGGCGCCGATAAAAAACGATGCAATGGACACCAATAAAATGATGAGAATGCCGTATTGAATTCGAATGGTCCAGCCCGCACCGATGTACACGCACACAAATACAAGCAGATTGGTGATTGTGGCCAGTGTTCGAAAGGACAGATCAATTGTCGGAAATGCCGAAAAGACCGCTTCGGTGAAGCCGACGATATAGAGGGTTACAGCCACCGCCTGGGCAACGAAAAAGAACACGGCGATCATTGCCCCGAATTCCACGCCAAGACTCCGGCTGATGAGATAATACGCCCCGCCGCCTTTGACGGTCATATTGGTTGATATGGAAGACAGAGACAGGGCGGTTGTTATCGTGATAATCTTTGCCGACAATAGAATGATTAAAGCACCCCACAGCCCGGCATATCCGACCACCGCGGGAAATCGCAAAAACATAATCACCCCCAGGATTGTCAGCACACTGGGCGTAAAGACGCCGCCGAACGTCCCAAACTTCGCACTCGATTCGCCTGATGCGGCTGATTTAACAGAGTCCATCGGTTTATTCGCCTTTCTCAATCCCAAGACGACAGGTTAGATAAATTAAGATTGCCCCTGAAATAGCCGACGGGTACAATACCGCTTAGTGCGGTGTTGTGAACCGATTAATTTCAGGAGACCACTATGAAAACGATGTATCGTGTCGTGATAAGCTTGGGGCTGCTTTTTAGCTTGATTCTTTTGGCATCGGGCTGCGGGGACCCCGAATCGGATGCCGCACTGATCCGTCGGGCACGCTTGGTCGCCAATGAAAATATCGCGCTGAAAAAACAGCTCGAGGAAAAAGACAAACACATCGCGCAACTCGAGAAACAAATCGAACAACTCAAACAGGAAAAACAACACATCTCCGAGCAAACCGACGAAACGACTTTTCGTCTGCTGCAAATGACCGCCGAAGCCGAACAACGAGCCGACACGCTCCGCCAGGAAAACGAACGGCTCAAACAACAGCTTGAACAAGTGCAATCCCCGTAGTCAAACCACGCCCGTTATGTCCTATACCGTTCGACAAACCGCCTGTACCGCTTTTTCAGGGGCGGCGTGAGCGGTGTCGGCATACCGTTTTCGGATCGCTGCAGCTACCAGCGCCACAAACATCGGCTGCGGACGCAGCGGTCGGCTGGTCAATTCCGGGTGGGCCTGCGTGCCCATATAAAACGGATGGCCGGGCAGTTCAAGAATCTGCATAATCGGCTGGACCGGCGATTTACCCGAAAAGACAAGGCCGTGCTGCTCAAGCAAGGGGATATAGTTAGGATCGACTTCGTAGCGATGTCGAAATCGCAGACGGACCGACTCTGCCCGACCGAACAATCGCCAGGCAAGGGTGTCGGGTTTAATAGCAACATCCTGTCCGCCCAGCCGCATATTGCCGCCCAGACCTTCGATTTTTTTCTGTTCGGGCAGCACGTCAATCAACGGTTCAGGGCATTTCGGATCGACCTCGGTGGTATTGGCGCCGCTCAGGCCGCAGACATTGCGGGCATACTCGATCACCGCCGCCTGGAAGCCCAGACACAACCCCAGATAAGGAATGTTGTGTTCGCGTGTGTAGCGAACGCTTGAGATTTTACCCTCCAGACCCCTGGCCCCGAACCCTCCGGGCACAATAATGCCGTCCACATTCTTTAGCCATTGATCGGCGTTATGGTCCGTCAGATCGGTCGTTTCAATCCATTCCACGTGGACCTTGCAGGCCAGATGAATCCCGGCGTGCTCCAGCGCGTTCAGAATCGAGGCATAGCTGTCGCGCACAGAGGTGTACTTGCCGGTAACGCCGATGGTCACTTCTTTGTCTTCTTTGCCGATCTTGTCGGTAAAATCGCACCATCGTTCCCATTCCTTGCGTTCATAGCGCAGTTTGGTGCGGTCTTCAATCCGCAGCAATCGCAACACCTCAAAATCCAGCCCACAGTCACGCAGCATCGCCGGAATGGAATAGATGCTGGCCGAATCGTGCATACTAAAGACACGCTCGGCCGGCACGTTGCCGAATACACTGATTTTCTGCAGCGCGGTTTCGGAGACCGGATTTTCCGCTCGGCAGGCAATGATATCCGGCTGAATGCCGGTCTGCATTAATTGTTTGATGCCCAATTGGGCGGCCTTGGATTTCTGTTCGCCGAGGGCGTGCGGCTCAAGAATATAAGTCAGTGCGACAAAGCAGCAGCTATGCGGGCCTTCCTCATAGGCCAATTCGCGCATGGCCTCAATATAAAACGCATTTTCCAGATCGCCGACCGTCCCGCCGATTTCCACGAAGACCACATCGGCATCGGTTTTGACCGCCAGTTCGCGCAGACGCAGCTTGACCTCGCCGGTGACATGCGGAATCATCTGCACATCGCGGCCCAGATATTCGCCGTGCCGCTCTTTGTCCAGAACAGAGCGATAAATCTGGCCGCTGGTGGAAAAATTCGCCCGGCTGAGGTTCTGATCAAGCATTCGCTCATAGGTCCCCAGATCCATATCGGTCTCCATCCCGTCATCCAGCACAAACACTTCGCCGTGACGAAACGGATTGAGCGTTCCCGAATCGATATTCAGATACCCTTCCAGTTTGATGGGGGCGACCTTCAGTCCCTTATCCTGCAGGAGCTTGGCCAGACAGGACGAAAAAATGCCCTTGCCCAAACCGCTCATTACCGTGCCCATCACAATGACATAGCGTGTTTTCCCCTTTTGGTAGCCGTCGGGCAGCGGCAGAAAAAACTCATCCGTTGACGTTTCGGCTGCCTGCGCCAGTAATTCTCTGCTTTCTTTCATAATATCTTCTTGAAATCGGGTAATGAATGCTTACATTTTTTTCAAATATTCAACCGTGCGCCGAAGGCTTTCTGAAGACGATATTGCCTCCTGGTAGTCCCACCGCTGACTGACAAACTCTTCCAATCTGGCATTGTAATTTGGACCAACCCTTGCCGTTGTTCTTATCTGTGGTACGATATCATCCCGAAGACTTTTCTTTCTGGATTTCCCCGCAATTTTCAATAGCAATTCTTTGGGATCTGATACCTGATCCGGAATTTCAGGGATTATTTTTTTTGATATTCCAAAATAATTAGAAAATGCACATCGAGACGCCAACAACCAGGACTCTACTTCTCTAACAGCTATGCGAAAATGCAAATTCGGATGCTTGTCATGCTCAAACCAATCTTGAAGCAATGCCGGCGGACACGCATAGTCCGCATCTAAATCCACCAAAATAAAATATGCCATTCCCTTGGCGGCATGATTGAAACCCCTCAATCTGCGTTTAATATTTCCCTTTCCGCCAGTGCGATAGGCAAGGCCAATCTCACAATCGGGCCTGATCTCGGAGAACAATCGTCGCAATACCGCTCCGGACAGGTCATCCTCAAAAATAAGATTGATGGGCCGATTAGACATCAAATAAAAATCCCTGTTGCATTGCCTTGGGTTCCGTTCTGGGCAAAACCGCCTCGGCAATTGTAAACCCTCCCTCAAGAAGCAGGCGAACTTCTTCAATATCAGAGGCAACTTTGATTTCAGTTCCTTCGACAGCGGGCGTCAAAACAAGCACTTCACTGCCGTCAATCCCTTTATCGTCCAACAATTCGGCGCTGTGAGTGCTCAGAATCACTTGCCTTGTTTTCTTCTTTTGAAATCGATGTATAATAGAAGGCAAAAGTTTTACGATTGCCGCATTTAAGGACAATTCCGGCTCTTCCATCAAGAGCAAATTGTCACTTTCCATCAAACTCCAGAAAAAAGCGATCAGCCGAAGGGTTCCATCGGAAAACTGATCTTCTCTTTGCTTTGCGCCTCGTGGTCGCCAATGTTCATAAACAGCTTCCAGGTGAGGAATTCCCGCTTCGTCTTTTATATCTGTCACGTGTTTCAATTGCGGAACAGCTTTGACCAGAGCTTGTTCAATTTTACGAAGTCTCGCCCTGCGCGTCTTTTCCGTGGTTCTGGCGACACGTTCCAGAAAGTTGCGGCCATAAGGATCGCCCGCAATATTGGAGCCGGAAAATGCCTCCGGGTTTCGAACCAACTGCGGCACTAAATGCAAGTATGAAACACTGTTAAAAAAATTGGAAATCGCCCTGAACTTTTCATTTGCACTGATTTGTTCCAAATGTGTTTGGGTCAGGCGGAGATCGTCTTGCCGGTCTGAATCATCCGGTCGGTTCAAAATCCGTTCACCACGGTACCAAATACGTTCAAAACTGAGATAGGGTTGCCGATGTCCACGGGGCTGCTGCTTAATCCCGATTGCATATTTCCACACAGGGACAGTTCCACCCAATTCCGTATCGGATAAATGGACTTCAATTTCAATGTCCGGTTCCTGGCGTGCCGCCAAACATCGAATCTTTGACAGGCCGCCCCGATCCTGCACAGCCTGCTGGAGTCCGCCGCCGGCCTTCACAATATCTCTTAGAAAACGAAAAACATCCAGAAAATTGGATTTCCCGCTCGCATTCGGACCCGCAAGAAACATCCGTCTGCGAAGTTTCACATCCACTTTTCTAAAATTTTTCCAATTCTGCAAACTAAGGCCGGAAACGTACATAGCTCACCTTTATTCAACGTTATCTTGCCGTGCCACAAACGCTGCATACTGTTCGGGGGTGTCGATCCCGTCCCAGGCACGTTCGACCGTATCGGTTAAAATGGTAAACCCGTTGTCCAGAGCGCGAAGCTGTTCGAGTTTTTCGCACTGTTCGAGCCGACTGGGCGGCAGCGTCGCATACACCAGCAAAAACTCTTTTCGGTAGGCGTAAATCCCCAAATGCCGGCGATAGAGGCTCACCTCTCCCACGCCCCCGTTTTCTCGGTCATAAGGAACCGGCGAACGCGAAAAGTACAATGCTCGTCCGTTTTTATCTGTAATACATTTGACGATATTGGGGTTGGCTACTTCCTCGAGCGTTTGGAAAGGCGCCAGCAATGTCGCCATTTGCGCATCGGGATTTTGCACGAGCAGCTCCGCTACGCGATCAATATATGCCGGGGCGATTTCCGGCTCATCGGCCTGCAGGTTGACCACAATATCGCAGGGGCGATTGGCCGCCGCCTCGGCGATACGGTCAGTGCCGCTCGGATGGGTCGGGCAGGTCATCACACACGGCGCGCCAAACGCCCGACAGGCGGCCGCAACCCGCTCATCATCGGCGGCAATGACCACCTCGCTGACACGCTCGGCGCCCAGCGCGCGTTCATACGTATGCTGAACAAGATATTTGCCCGTTTCTTTAGCCAGAACCTTGCCCGCCATCCGACTGGACCCGTAACGGGCGGGAATGACCACCATTATTTTCACGTCTTTGTTCCTTGCAGTGATAATGACGATTCAGGCGATTCATGAAACCGTATCGACCACTGCCCGCCTATCATAGGCAGCAAGCCCCCCCCTGTCAACCGACATTATCAGCAAAAAGCCGCCCTGGCGCAAGCGGTCGGGCCGGATGCCTTTTCGGCCGCTCGGCGCCGACCTGACACGTGCTGAATCGGTCGCGGAGCGCGAAGGTTTTTTTGGCTCTGTGCTTTTCTTTTGGGCACACCGCGGTTAAAATAGGCAGTGAAAACCGATTGGAATGTTTGATTGAGCGAGGCTTGAATGGAACAACCACTGTTAGCGGATGCCAAAATTTATCCGGCCGGCGAAGGGGCGTTTTTAAGCATTACGGATATGCTGGCGTATTTTGAGAAAATGGGGGCCATGCGGGTCTCTGACCTGCATATCAAAATCGGTACCCAGCCGGCATACCGCATCGACGGCGATCTGGTGCGGCTCAAAGGCGGCATCGTAACCAAAGCGGTCGCCGAAGGACTGATCTATCCACTGCTCGGAGAGAAGAATATCGCCGCCCTTAAGCGCGACTGTACGGTGGATTGCTCGTACAAATACGGCTCGCTGCAATTTCGCATCAATGCGTTTCAGGACAACGACGGGCTGACCGCCGCCATCCGCGCGTTGGGCAATGACATTCCGGTACCTGAAAAAATCGGTTTCCCCAACACCTGCTGGCAGGACATCGTCCGCCGCAAACAGGGGCTGTGCCTGTTTACCGGCATCACCGGCGCCGGTAAAAGCACCACCATCGCCTCACTGATTCAGCGGATCAATGAAAATCGGGCCTGTCGGATTATTACGCTGGAAGACCCGATTGAATACATCTTTCCACAACACAATTCAATGATTTCCCAACGCGAGATCGGACGTGATGTCATGCGGTTTGCCTCGGGGCTGCGGTCGATGATGCGGGAAGATCCCGATGTCATTTTTGTCGGCGAGATGCGCGATGCCGAGACGGTATCACTGGTGCTGACCGCCGCCGAGACGGGACATCTGGTCTTTTCGACACTGCATACACGCGACGTGACCGGAACGCTGACGCGAATCCTCGACTTTTTCCCCACCGAACGGCAAGACGAAGTACGCAATCAGCTTTCACTGGGGCTGCGCTATATCGTCTGTCAGAAACTGCTGCCGCGAAAAGACGGCAACGGGCGACTGGTCGCGATGGAAATCCTCAACAGCAATTATGCCGTGGCCAATCTGATCCGCAAAGGCAAACTCGAACAGATTTACTCCCAGATGCAGGTCAAGACCAAAAATCAGCCCGATGAAAAGATGATTACCTTCGAGCGGCATCTGGCGATATTGGTCAAACGCGGCCTCGTCGATTTGCTCGAAGCCCAGAAATGGGCCAATGATATGAAGAGCTTCCAGGATGCTCTGAAAACCGACCCGGAAGTCGAATAAATGGCGACAGTGGAATTTCAATGTCCCCGCTGCGGACAAATATGCGGTTTTCATGACCGTTATATTGGGCGGCGGGCGCGCTGTACCCAATGCAATACACAATTTCTGATTCCACCGGCCGGGCAGGCCGCCAAAGCACTTAAGCCGGTCTATGTGGATGAGGGGCCATGGTCAGGATTTTGGACGGCTCTGGTGCGGCAAAGTCCCAACGCCCTGCTGAATCCCGTCAGCCTGGTCGTGGCGGGTTTGCTGGTGTTTTCTTCGATAATTCGTTATTGCTTCGGACATCCTTTTTTTGCTATTCATATCCCCTTTTTCTTCGTCATGTTGCCGGTTCCGGTGGGAATTTTTGTCACCGCGCTGACCGTTGGCTTTCAATGCCGCTGTCTTTTTGATGTCATCCAATCCACCGCCGACCAGAACGAACCGCTGCCGTGGCCGTTTGACGAGGGAACGGCAGATCGGTTATTCGCTTCCATTGCCGGCGCGTATGCACTGGCACTCTTGTTTGCAATCTGTATTGCACCGGCGGGTGCGGTGTGGTGGATTGTCCATTTAAGCGGCCTCGGACTTCAATGGCCGATTGCAGCGGCAGCCGCAGTCGGATTGTTCTTTTTTCCTCTGTCGCTCACGATTTATGCCTACTCGCGTGATCTATTGCTTGCACTGCGGTTCGATTACATCCTGCGTGCATCTCTGAAAGCGTTTTGGCCGCACCTCATGCTGTATATCCAGGTGGTGGCTATCGTGGGTCTGTTATGGACCGCGTCGCTGTACCGTCTGAGAGCGCCGGCTGAAACAGTTGGACGTGACATCCTCTTTCATATCCTGGGTACGGGGCTGGGGATTATGACAGCACGAACTGCCGGTCTGTTTTATCGTCATTACGGGTGTTATCTGCCATGAGCGAAGAGACGACGATTCAATGTGATTGCCCGCATTGCGGGCGGATATGCGGGTTCAAGAGCCGATTCGCCGGGCGCGTTGCTCGCTGTCTGAATTGTCATACCCGCTTTGTCATTCCATCCGAAAGCGGCCGTCCGGCCCGCCCGCTCAAGCCTCAGACGGCAAAAGCCCGGCCCGGCTTTTACGGCAACGCCCTGAAAGGATCATTCAAGGCATTTGTGCATCGGGAAAGTCGTGTGGGTTTGATTTTCTGCGCAGCCCTGGTCGTGTTTCACTTTCTGCTGGGCGATAAAGATCTGTCGTTTACACTGCCGGGATTTCGTCCGCCGCTGCTGATCGGCTGGGCGGTTACCCTCATCACCTTTGGTTGCTTTGCATGGTACAGTATGGAAACCCTTCTTGATGCACGAATGGACGGCGAATCGCTGCCGGCGGTGGAACTCGGCGCAGGGTTTGAGTTTCTTTGGAACGTGATCAAATCCTGCTATTTGTTTTTAGTTGCGCTGCTTGCGGCCCTGCTGCCGGCGTCGTTGATCAGCGCGTGGTTTGAATTTTTCGGGATCGGCCTGGGATGGCTCTATTACGTCCTCGTTCTGTTATGTTTGCTGCTGTGGCCGATGAACCTGGCGATCATTGCGCTGGAAGTGCCGTGGTGGCGTATCTTTCGCTACGATCTGCTGATTCGGGCAATCGTCAAGACATGTCGGCCGTATGTATTTACGACGTTGATGGCACTGGCTGCTTTTGGAGTGGTCTTTTTGAGCATGGGACTGTTTGTGTCCCAAGGCGACGCCGGAACGGCCGCCGCACTGGGATTGCTTGTTCTGCGGCTTGCGGGCGCGGCGTTTTTTCTGTTCGCGATGCGCATCATCGGGGTGTATTGTCGCCATTACTCGGAAATCTGTCCGGAATTGTGGGTTGCTCAGCCGCCTCAGACGCCCGGCTTAGATTGACCGGCAAATCCAGATAAAAGGTCGAACCTTCGCCTAATGTGCTTTCCACACCGATGGTCGCGGCCAATAATTCAGAAAGCTGCCTGCAGATCGCCAGTCCCAGCCCTGTTCCCGGCTCTTTGCGGGTCAATGAGCCGTCCAGTTGACGGAATTTTTCAAAAATTTTCGTCTGGTCTTCTTCGGAAATTCCCGGCCCGGTGTCCGAAACCGAAATCCGCACGGTGACATCGTCCAGCTTATACGCTTGTATAACGATACGGCCGTTTTCCGGGGTAAATTTGATGGCGTTGCTGAGCAGATTGTAGAGAATCTGCTGCAGCTTTCCCGCGTCCGTCTGAATCAGTGGAATAGAGTCGGCCATTTGCAGCCGGACCTTGATCCGTTTCTGCTCGGTCAGGGGCGAGAAGAAGGCCGCGAGTCCCTCGAGCAATTGCTGGACGCTGGTCTTTTCGACCCGCAATTCCATTTTGCCCGCCTCGGCCTTGGCCAAGTCGAGCAAATCGTTGATCATATTCAGCAGCGACCGTCCGCTGGAAATGATATTTTCGGCCCAGCGGCGTGTCTTTTCGGTCTCTGCGTCGGGCTTTTCCCGCAGCAGCTCGGCAAATCCAAGAATGGCGTTCAGCGGCGTGCGGAATTCGTGGGACATATTGGCCAGAAATTCGCTCTTGAGCTTGTTGGCCTGGTAGAGTTCAATGTTCTTTTGCGAAAGCTGTACGATTTTGTGATCCAACTGCTGATTGGCACGTTCCAGCTTATGCTGCGATTCCATCAGATTGTCCAGCATATGATTAAAGGCCGCCGAGAGCTTTTCATATTCGTCACCGGTGCGAATGGAACTGCGAATATCATAATTGCCCTCAGCCACATTGTTGACCAAGGCCCGAAGCTGGCGAATGGGACGCAGAATGACCCGCTGTGTAATCGTATAGAACGCCACCATCGCTCCGATGCCGGCCAGCAAACCGGCCACCACCACCCATAAACGATTCAAAAACAACGTTCGTTCCAGCTCATGAGTCGGCGTGCGTACCGCCAGAACGCCGATTTCCTGATTGAGATTGAAGGCCGGCGCCGTGCCCTGCGGATAATGACAGCGCAGGCAATTTTCATCGGCCTGCACGACGCGCACGTAGGCATTTTGAGAGGAACGGTTTGGAAGGCGTTCAATCCAGCCGATTTCGCCGCCGCGCGACCCCGAACGCAGCCATTCGATTTTTTCTTTCTGGGAGTCGGTCAAGACGTGCTCCATATCGTCCGGGCTTGTGCCGGTACGATGCCATACGATAATACGGTCATTATCCTCGCGGATCTGCCCATTATCGGCCAACCGGGGCAATTCACTCGCAGACAGCGGTTCCAGTTTGAAGTGCCGCTCATAGACCGTCTCGGCCACGGCGCGTCCGGCATCCAGCGCCGCTTTTTCCGTCAGTTTACCCATCCAGAGATACGGAATCAGCAGCGCCAGCACCAGACTGAACAGCACCGCCGCGCCGAATTGCAGACGGCATTTCTCCGCCAGCGAAAGCGGCTTGCGCTGAATCCGTGCAAGAACCGGTTTGATCCATCGCTGATAGCGTCTTAACATAATGCCCCTCAAGACGGCACAAAAACCGAATTCAGGATTCTTGTTCCAGTTGACGCAGATGTTTTTGGACGCGAAGATTCAATTCATCAAGCTGTTTTTGATCGACATCGGACGGCGCATCGGTCAGCAGACACTGGCCCCGCTGCGTTTTGGGAAACGCGATTACGTCGCGAATGTTGTCGGTTTGCGTCAGCAGCATCACGAGCCGATCCAGCCCGAAAGCAATTCCGCCGTGCGGCGGTGCACCGTATTCAAGAGCCTTGAGGAAAAAGCCGAAACGCTCCTCAGCCTGCTTGCGCGAGATGTTGAGCAGATCAAAGACCTTCGCCTGTACCTTCGGGTCATGAATACGTACCGAGCCGCCGCCGATTTCCGAGCCGTTGACGACCAGATCATACGCCTGCGAACGGATATGGGCCGGATCGCTTTCCAGTTTGGGCAAATCCTCCGGCACCGGGGAGGTAAACGGGTGATGCAGCGAGTCATAGCGTTTTTCATCCGCGTTCCATTCGAACAGCGGAAAATCCACCACCCAGACAAATTCAAACTGATCCGGCCGGCACAATCTTAGCTCTTTGCCCAGCCGGACGCGCAGCGGCGCCAGCGATTTATTGACCACCTCGGCGCTGTCGGCCACCATCAAGATCAGGTCGCCCGCGGACGCACCGAAACGGCGAATGATCTCCTGCTGCTGGGCGTCCGTGAAAAATTTGGCAATGCTGCTTTTCAGTTCCAGCCCCGATCCGGATTCGTTCGACGCGACTTTGAACCAGGCCAGACCCTTTGCACCAAAATCACCGACAAATTGGGTGAGCGTTTTTTCAATATCGCTGCGGGAATACGTTTCGCCGCCGGGAGCGCAAAGTCCCTTGACAATGCCCCCTCTGGAAACCGCCGAGGTAAACACCTGAAACTGACATGCAGCCGCAATATCGGACAGGTCTTTCAGTTTCATCTCGAACCGCAAATCCGGACGATCAATCCCGTAGTCGTCCATCGCCTGCTGATAGGTCATCTGGCGAATCGGCAGCGACACCTCCACCCCCAGAATCTCTTTGAAAATCCGGGCGACCAGTGCCTCATTGGTGCGCATCACATCCTCGGCCTGAACAAAACTCATTTCCACATCAATCTGTGTGAATTCGGCCTGACGGTCCGCCCGCGGATCCTCGTCGCGAAAACACCGAACAATCTGAAAATACCGATCCGTATTGGCAACCATCAGAATCTGCTTGAACAATTGCGGCGACTGAGGCAACGCATAAAAGCAGCCCTTGTACAACCGACTGGGCACCAGGTAATCGCGTGCCCCTTCGGGCGTACTCTTGCCGAGCATGGGTGTTTCAATCTCCCAAAAGCCCTGGGCGTCGAAGAAATCCCGCGTCAGCTTGGTCACGCGGTGGCGCACGGCAAGCCGACTGAGCATACTCGGCCGACGCAGATCGATATAACGGTACTGAAGCCGCAATTCCTCATTGACCTGAGCGGCGGTATCAATCTCGAACGGCGGCGTCTTGGCCTGATTGAACACCTCCAGTTCCTGCACAACCACCTCAATCTTGCCGGTAGGCAGGCGGGGGTTTTCCAGTCCGTCGCCGCGCGGACGCACCGTGCCGCGAGCGCCGAGCACCCATTCACAGCGCACGGTACGAGCCAGCTTATGGGCGTCCGGATGCAATTCGGGGTCAAAGACCAATTGCACCAGACCTTCGCGATCCCGCAAATCAATAAACACCAAATTGCCGTGATCCCGATAGGAATTGACCCAGCCGTTGACGATTACGGTTTGGCCGATGTGCTCTGTACGAAGTCGTCCGCAATACTCTGTTCGTTTCAGCATAATTATTTCTCAAAACAAAATGGAGTGATTCTCTTCGATTTCCTATATAGACGTTTATACCCGCCGATTAACCCTCATCAAAAAAGTCCTGTTTCTTATCGCAGCGGCGAGCGGCTCACGACATGATACGTCGGGCCGGCGGCGCTGAGACGGCTTTCATAAACCGCGATCGAATCGACCCAGACGCTGCCGAACACGTCCTGCTCAAACGGAACAATGGCCTCGGCCAATGTGCGTCCTGCGGCGGCGGATTTGACCCGGCACAGCGTCAAATGCGCGGTAAACGCTCGATTTTCCGCCGCCCAACCGGCCTGCGTAAAACGCGCGTCCAGTTCCCGCTGCATCGCGGTCAGTGTCTGCCCGCCCTCGGCGGCGGCCCACACCACCCGTGCCGGGCGACCGAAGACGCCGACGCCCCGACAGGACAGCTCAAACGCCTCATGGCGATTGGCTGTCTGCTGAACCATTGCACACACCCGCGTTACATCGTTGTCCTCAACAGGCCCGAGAAACTTCAGCGTCAGATGCATCTGTTCGGGACGCACCCATTTGACTTCGCGTCCGCTCAGTCCGGTTTGTTGGCGCAGCGATTTCTGGACGGCGCCCAAACGTTCCAGCACCGCCGCATCCATATCCAGCGCCACAAATAATCGCATCATAACAAACCCACACCTTAACCTGAAAGATTAAAACTGCGTGACCTGCCGCATCCGGTCGAAACGTGCCTCAATCATCTCGCGCGTCGCCGAGCGAATCCCGTGAATGGAAAAATCGCCGATGGTAAACGACGCCACCACCGTCCCATAGACCATGGCGTTCCGCAGCGTCGTCAAATCCACATTTCCGGACTGAGCCAGATACCCCATCAGGCCGCCGGCGAACGAATCGCCTGCACCGGTCGGGTCAATCACAATCGGCGTCGGATAGGCCGGCAGCAAAAAAGTATCGCCGTTGGCGTCGTGCAGCATCGCGCCGTATTCACCCTTTTTGATAATCACGAAACGCGGCCCTAAATCGAGTATCTTTTCGGCCGCGGTGATCAGATTTCGCTGACCGGTCAGCAATCGAGCCTCCCCTTCGTTGACGATCAGCATATCAATTCGATCAAGCAGGTCAAGCAAATCGTCCTTTTTCGTCACGATCCAGTGATTCATCGTATCGGCGGCGACAAAGGTCGGCGAGCCGAGCTGGTCAAGCAGCTTCATCTGCAATTCGGGAGCGGTATTGGCCAAAAAAACAAACTCGCAATCGCGGTAGCTGTCCGGTATCGGCGGCGGGGTTTCGGCCAGTACATTCAGCTCCACCGCGTCGGTTTGGGCTTCGTTCATATCGCCTTCATACGAACCGCTCCAGCGAAAGGTCTTGCTGCCTTTGCGCAGCTCAAGGCCTTCGAAGTCCACGTCGCGACCGGCAAAGATATCTTGAAGGTTAAACGGGCAATCTTCGCCCATCACGCCGAGAAACTTGACGTGTGCAAACATCCCGGCGCCCATCGAAAAATGCACCGCCGAGCCGCCCAGGCAATCCTTGTTGTGTCCATACGGCGTGCGAATGGTATCAATTCCTATCGAACCGGTAACCAGTAATGACATCCCTGCAGGTCTCCTTTATGATGCGTGTTCAAATTGTTTCAGTGTGCGTTCTATACGTGTCAGCGTCCGCGGCAGGCCGAGCATTTCGACGGCGTCAAAGATCGGCGGACTGATCGTCGTCCCGGTGATGGCAACGCGCAGCGGCTGGGCCACCTTGCCCAGACCGAGCTGTCGTTCTTCGGCCAACTGGCGCAGGAGCTGCTCAACGGCCTGCGGCGTCACGTCCGTCAGGGCCGCCAGACGCCGGCCGACCTCCGCCAAAATCGCCAGACCGTCGTGTTTGAGCAGGACTTTTCGAACCGCCGTCGGATCGTAGTCATACGCCTCGTCGGCAATATAGGCAAATCGTGTTTTTTGCTCAACTTGTTCAAGTGTGCGGGCGCCCTCGTTCATTTTCAATATGCGTTCGAGCATCGCGTCTTCGGCAGCGGCGACCGGAGAATGAATCTCTTGCAGAAAAGCACGAAAATGACGTACCAGCGTCGGCATCGGAACGCGCTTGAAATGTTCGGTGTTGAACGCCAGCAGCTTGCCGCGATCGAACAGGCTGTTGCTTTTGCTGACGCGCGACAGGTCAAAGGCCGCAATCAGCTCATCGCGATCCATCATCTCTCTGCCGTCGCCCGGATTCCAACCCAGCAGCGCCAAAAAGTTGACCATCGCTTCGGGCAGATAGCCGCTGCGAAAAAAGTCCACGACATTGATTTCCGGCAGATGCACGCCCAGCCAATCCGCCATCGCGTCAATCGCGGGCATATCCGGCATCGCCTGACCCGCCAGAAAGGCATCCAGTTCATCGCGACTGATCCCGGCGGCCTCAGCCAGCGTGTCCCTGTCAATCGGGGCGGCCTTTTGCTCCATTGCTTCAATGGCTTGACGAAGCGCCCGAGGACGTTCGCGTTTGCTCAGTTTGCCGCCGGACTCGCTGACTGTAACCGACATATGGGCATACTGCGGCGTGCGAAACCCCAGCGCCTTTTGTAGAAGCTGGTGTGCGGGCGTGTTCATCAGGTGTTCCTGGCCGCGGATGACGTGGGTTACGCCCATCAATTCATCATCGACCACCACGGCAAAATGATAGGTCGGAAAGCCGTCGCTTTTCTGAATCACAAAATCGCTCATCTCGGCCGGGTCGAAGGTCACCGCCCCCCGCACAATATCTTCGACCACAATCGGCTCATCAGCCTCCACCGCAAACCGCACGGTAACCGGCCGGCCCTCGGCTCGTGCCCTGGCTGCGTCCGATTCATCCGGAAACCGCTCCGGCCGCGGATACAGGTTGCAGGTTTTGTCGGCCTGGGCTTTTTCCCGCATCGCAAGCAATTCTTCGGGCGT
This sequence comes from Anaerohalosphaeraceae bacterium, assembly GCA_050309605.1. Classification (GTDB taxonomy): domain Bacteria; phylum Planctomycetota; class Phycisphaerae; order Sedimentisphaerales; family Anaerohalosphaeraceae; genus T3Sed10-213. Next base: position 22,114 of record JBNRMN010000068.1, on the reverse strand, counting down.
ATCGAAACAATAATACGCCTTGCCGGCATCGAGCAGTCGGCGAATATACGTATCGTATATCTCCCGCCGCTCGGATTGCAGGTACGGGCCGTTCGGGCCGCCAATATCCGGGCCTTCATCCCAGTCTATCCCCAGCCACCGCAAATCATCCAGAACCCGCTGTGCAGCCGTCGGCGTGTTGCGTTTCAGATCGGTATCTTCGATGCGCAGCAGAAATCGGCCGCCCATCCGCCGGGCCAGCAGCCAGTTAAACAATGCTGTGCGCGCCCCGCCGATGTGCAGATAACCGGTCGGAGAAGGTGCAAACCGCGTTACTATCATCCCAATCTTCCTTGTCAATTTAGAGAAAACGATGAGTTTACCCCGTGATTATCCGAAAGTCAACAACAAGAAACAAAAGACCTGCCTGGTCCTGTAACTTGCGTGTTCACGGCATCATATCGAATAAATGGGTTGTTGACCTGACTTGGCCGGGGATTCAAACAAAGCGTATTGGCGCTGCTTCCATAACTGCAACCATTGATAACAAATACGCTGAGATCCAAACGGATTGTTCAGGCTGAAATTTGTAAGAAAATTAATTTGACGGAAACTGACAGATTATATAACTTTAACGGTATTGATCGGTCGCCAGGCGATGGCCGACGGCGGGATATGTCTTTATTTCGGAAGGGACAGACGATGGGTATTCTGCAACTGAACGCTCTGCGGAAGGAGTTTTCCTCTCTGGTGGCGGTCGATGACGTTTCGTTTGAAGCCGATTCGGGGCAGGTGGTCGGGCTGATCGGCCCAAACGGGGCAGGCAAGACAACTCTGCTTCGTATGCTGGCGACCCTGCTGCCGCCAACCGACGGTACGGCTGCGATTTGCGGTGCCGACCTGCGTAAAAAACCGCTGCTGATTCGTCGAAGCATCGGCTATCTGCCCGACTTTTTCAACCTGTATCCGGATTTGACACTGCGGGAGTGTCTGGACTTCTTCGCACGAGCGTATCATATCCCCTCCTCGGAGGTCGCCGGTCGGGTCGATGCGGCTCTCAAGACGGTTTCGCTGGACGGCAAAAAACACAGTCTGATTCGCCATTTGTCGCGGGGCATGGTGCAGCGGCTGGGACTGGCAACGCTGCTGGTCCGGGAGCCGACGGTGTTTTTGCTTGACGAGCCGGCTTCGGGGCTGGACCCCATGGCCCGGATTCAGCTTCGCGATATCCTGCGTCGGCTGGCGCGTGAGGGCAAGACCATCATCATTTCATCGCACATTTTGTCTGAATTGGCGGGATTCTGCAGCCACCTGGCGATTATGAATCGCGGACAACTGGTGATGTACGGCAGCGTCGAAGACATCGAACAGCAAATCGCCGGTCAGCAGGCCGTCATGGTCAAGGTTCTCGGCGAGGCAGCACAGGCCGAGGCGGTGTTGCGCGAGATTGAAGGCATCGAGATTAAAACCGCCGGCGAGGGCACGTTTACGCTGATCTGCCCCGGCGGACCGGAAGCAGTGGCCCAGATCAACCGACGGCTGGTCGCCGCGGACATCCCGGTGGTGGAACTGGCACGGCAGAAAACCAGCCTGGAAGATCTGTTTATGACACTGTCGGTCGAAAAGAATATGCACATCAGCTAACGGGAGGTTGCCATGATTGCCAATCCGATTATTCGTCGTTATCGTTTCAGCCAGCTTCGCCCCCAACAAGCCTGGGTGTTCGGCGGGGTCTATGCGGCTGTTGTGCTGCTGGTGCTTTTTATCAACAGCTCCATCTACCGTTACGGCCAGACCTATCTGGAGGTGACACATTTATATAAAGGGCTGTTTGTTCAGTTTGCGATTCTGGAGATTTTTTTGCTGTGGCTGCTGTGTCCGGCCAACTGTTCGACAGTGGTCGCGCGGGAGATTGCGGATAAATCGTTTGACTTTTTTCGAATGCTGCCCTTAAGCGCGGCCAAAAAAGCCGTCGGCATACTCATCGGCCGCAATCTGTTCTGTCTGCTGGTGGCGGGGGTGAATTTGGCGTTCTGCCTGTTGTTTGCGTTCGGCGGTAAACTGTCCGGACAGTTCATCGTACAGATGCTGACGACTCTGGCAGCCTTGACGCTGGCGCTGAATCTGCTGGCGCTGATGTTTTCGATTCTGAACTACAAGAAAACCAAAAATACAAGTATTCCCGTGCTGCTGGTGATTGGGATGTTTGCATTCGGACCGGTGATGGGAGGGCTGATTGATTCCATCGGCACGCAAAAACTCGAAACGACCACTGCTTATTTTTACACATTAGAGATACCGGTGCTTTATTTGATCGCGTTTTGTGCGCTGTTCGTTGCATTTTGGGCCTACATCGGTGTACTTCGGCGATTTACGTATGAATATGAGGCATTGTTCAGCCGGACAGGGTCGGGCCTGTTTATGCTGACATATCTGGTGATGCTTGGCGGATTGTTTTACGTCTATCTGCTGGAGGCAAATGATCCGGACCCGGCGCGCGTATTTTGGATGCTGGGGCTGCTGCCCGCAGCGATTGTACCGCTGTTTGCAATACGCGGTTTTGATCGGTACCTCGAAACCAGCCGTACCGCTCATCGGGTTGAAGGTCTGTTCGGTCGGCTGCTGATCCATTCCAATCTCACCGGCGGGTTGATGCTGTTTGTCATCTGGCTGGCGTTTGCGATTGCCGCCGGCGTAACGGCTCAGGCCGATGCCGCAGAGCTGCTGTGGCTGGCAATGATCTCCTTCAGTGCCCTGCTGGTGATTTGGGCGCTGGTAGAAACCTCCGCCGTCTGGCAGCCGAAAAATGAAAAAATCGGCTATCTGCTCGGCTTCCTCGCGGTCTTATATCTGGTGTTGCCGTTTATCCTGGGCGGGATTTTTGAGAACGAAATGATGTATCTGTTTAGCCCTTTGGGGATCGTCAATGTCTTCGATTCGCATTACAGCGCCCCTGTTTTACTGATGCCGATCTTTTTTAATCTGATTTGTCTGCTGCCGCTGGGGGTTCTGATCGCCAAACGCTATTTTGATCTGGTCTCTATTCGCACACAAATCGAACAGACTCAGGATATGCCTCCACGCGTAGGCAGCTAAAGGCAGTCGGGGCAACCGGCCTTCGTTTGAACCTCATTCATAAGTGCTTGAAATATATGATGTTGCAAATTACCCCAAACCCCAAGCTCAATAAGTCGGGGTGACAGGATTCGAACCTGCGGCCTTCTGGTCCCAAACCAGACGCTCTAGCCAAGCTGAGCTACACCCCGCGAAAGCTGCCGAAACTATACCGATTGCCGCGGATATATGCAAGAAAATCATTTTTTTGTACCCATGCGTTGCCGGTGCCGGCTATACTATGGTCATTCGTGAACCGGAAACAGGAGACACTGCCATGCAAATCACCATAGGCCACACCCGCGTGGAGCTGATTGAGGGGGACATCACCAAAATGCACACCGATGCGATAGTCAACGCGGCCAACAGCCAACTTCAACACGGCGGCGGCGTGGCCGGGGCAATCGTTCATAAAGGCGGTCGTACAATTCAGGAGGAAAGCAATCGAATTGCACCCGTTCCGGTCGGTCAAGCCGCCATGACGGGGGCCGGCCATCTCAAGTGCCGGTATGTGATTCATGCCGTCGGGCCGCGGATGGGAGAAGGAGATGAAGACGCGAAACTGCAAAGCGCCACCCTCAGCAGCCTGCGTCTGGCCGACGAGCATGCTTTGCGAAGTATCGCATTTTGTGCAATCAGTACCGGCATTTTTGGCTATCCGATTGACCGCTGTGCGGAGATAATGCTCACCACCGTCGCGGATTATGTACAGGACTCAACCGGTCTCAAACATATTGTTTTTTGCCTGTATGACCAAAACGCCTACGAGGTGTTCGAGGCCGTCCTGCGGAAAATAAAGCCCCGATAAGTGCCCTCTGTTATGGCGGGCGAGCCGTCCCTCCCGCAGGCCTAAGACGCTTATGATGACTCGGTTTTGTGTTTTTCCAGCCAGCGGACAGCCCATTGTTTGGCCTGTTCGGGGGTCTTGAGGTGGTCTTCAAGTTGGGCAATGTACAATTCTCTGGTCAGTGTGCCGACCATCGGGCCGGGGACGGCGCCCAATGCAATCAGTGTATGTCCGTCCAGCAGCGGTTCGGGATGAACGACGGACGGATCCATCGCTTCGGCTCTTTTTTTCACCGCGGTCAGTGGGTGCGGCGATTTGCCTTCGGCCTTCAGTATGGCTTTTTGAAACGTCATCAGGTCGTTAAAGTACGGCTCATGCATCAGCAGTTTCAGGCGACTCAACGGCATGTGTGCATCACACAGCGCGCCGCGATGCGTAAGCAGAAACCGAATATGTTTCAGGCGGGCGGTGCTGAGTTTCAGTCGTTTGCACATCGCCATGGCCGTCTCGGCAGGCAACCCTGCGCAACATGTCGCCATGGCCAGACCGAAATCCACCGCGTCAGGCAGCTCGTCGATTGCCTTTATTGCGTCGTGTCCGGCCTCCTGCGAAAGCTCAGGAAAAATGGCTTGCGCCAAGCCGGAGTCGATGAGTAATTCGACGCCGCGGCGGCGATTGGGATGGGTCAAAATGTCTTCCAGCTCAACCGCGATGCGCTCGGCGCTGATAAGGGCAATTTTGCCGGCGTGTGCCCGCATCGAACGCCAGGTTTTCGGCTCAATCACAAAATTCAGTTTGACGGCAAACCGTATCGCCCGCAGCATCCGCAGATAATCCTCGGAAAACCGCTGGTCAGAATGGCCGATGGTGCGAAGCGTCCCGGCCTGCAAATCAGCCTGTCCGCCGACGAAATCGTACAGCTTTTTTTCAATCGGGTCATAAAACATCCCATTGACGGTAAAATCACGCCGTCGGGCATCTTCACGAGCCGAGGCAAACGCAACATGGTCGGGACGTCTGCCATCCTGATAGCCGCCTTCGGTGCGAAACGTCGCCACCTCGACCTGTTTGCCGTCCATCATCACCATCACGACGCCGAAGCGGGCGCCGATTTTCAGTGTGCGTCGAAACAGCGCAACCACCTCATCCGGTACGGCGCTGGTGGCAACATCGTAATCACTGGCCGGACGCCCCAGCAACTTATCCCGCACACACCCGCCGGCCAGCAGCGCCTGATGACCCTGCCGCCGCAGTCGTTTGATGACCTGCATCGCTTGTTTATAGTTGGACATAGCCGCAATTGTAATGAATCCGCCTGCGGAGCTGAATCTCCGGCGTTTATTTGATTTTTGTCAGATTTTATTCCCTTCCATACAGGGCCACGGTCTGCTGGTCTGTAATAAAGATAATGTCGCCCCTTGGTACAGCTTCCAACGATGCCGCATTATGAGCGATGAGGGCCGGTCATGACTTCGATTTCGCGTTCCAACTGAAGCAGGTGTCGCATTTCTTCTTCAGCCAGCTCCAGAAACATCTTTCTGGACTCAAGGTCTTCGGCCAGAGCCATCAATTCGGCGTACAGCTTAAACGACGCCCGCTCTTTCTGAACCCCCACGCGAAGCGCATCAAGATAACTCATCCGACCGGCGGTCTGGTCCAACTCAACATAGATTTCACTGTCCCGCTCGGCATCCTCGGCGGTCGAATCGTCCAGGGTAAAGCCCTGCTTGAACAGTTCCAGCCGAACCGCCTCACTATGCTCCTGTTCCCGGCGCGCCAAGTTTTCAAAAATCATCGCCGTTTCGGTCTTTTGGACCATGACAGCAAGCTTTTTGTAAAATCGAACCGAGGATTCTTCTTTGGCCATCGCGAATATCAGGATGTCCCGGAGCGATTTAAATTTCATTACGGATTCCTTTTTGTTCCGACCGGCCGGTTCAGGACAGCTCACTGAGATACCGCGACCAGGTTTGAATATGGCCACCCTCGTCGGCCTGGTCCTTCTCAATGACGCGACGGGTTGCCTCGTCCCAGTCGGCGGCGTTGAGCAATTCGGCATAATGATGCACCGCCTTGGTTTCGACAAAGACGCCGGTTTTCAGAATCGCCGTTTTTCCCATCAGACGCGACCCAAAACCGATGGCAAATCCGACCAGCCACCAGGCCCATCGAAAAAGGCTGGGACGCAGGCCGTATTCATAGAGTTTGACGGCAAAATCCTGCATATGAGTCATCTCGTTGCACATCGCCGCGATCAAATCGCGATTGAGCGGCTCATCCCGTCGCGTGACCTGAAAACGATAGGTGTTCACCGCCATAATTTCCAGCGAGTGCAGCGTGCGCAGTGCCTTTTTGACTTTGGCGCGTTCTGTTGGAGACAGATCACGGCCGCGAAATGCAATCTGGTCGTGTGATACCGCCGGACGGATGATGGATACGTCATATTGTGCTAAATCAGGCTCTGTCATATCAATACCTTTGTCAATTGATGGCCGCACCGTTGCCCTTTGGCAGCAATGCGCTTCTTGATTTGACCAATCTATCACGATTATAGACAAAATTCAACTCTTGACAAGTCTGAAAATATCGGGTAGCAACACCCATAGCAATCGGCGATTGCCGAGCAGCCGACGTGGCTGCGCTGACGAACAGCCGAACAATAATCCGGTACCATAACCAATCAGGGGTGTAACACGATGAATCTTGCCGATTATTTTGCCAACCAAACGGGGATCGGCGTCTTGGCCACCTGTGATCCGGGGCACAAGGTGGACGCGGCGATTTACGCAAAACCGCATTTTATCGATGAGAATACCGTCGCTTTTGTGATGAAACAGCGGCGGAGCCATCAAAATCTGCGTGCCAACCTTCAGGCCGCGTATATGTTTATCGAAAATGGCCACACGGATAAAGGCCTGAGAATGTACCTGACAATGATTCGCCAAGAGACAAATCGCAGCCTCGTGGCAGCACTGCGCAAAAAGCAGCCGTCCATTTACCCGGAAGAAGATGATTCCGATAAGTTTTTGGTTTTCTTTCGCATTGATCAGGTCCGCCCGCTGGTCGGAGACGATGCGGACGAACTTTGACCGTCTGTCGTAAAATCCGTGAACTTGTCTTGCTGATACACGGTACGTATTGAAGGAGTACCGAGTATTCGTACGGGAGTTCACGATGACATGGTTTGAAGCGGAACAAATTGATTGTTATCTGAGACGACTCGAACAGTTGCTCGACGAGTGGCGTCTGGAACCCATACAAATGCGGATTGAATCGGCTGAACTGACACGGACACTCAACAAAGTGGAACGTGTTTCAAACGACGACACATCCAATCCGGTTTTAAGGCGATATTTATCTGAATTGAAATACAGGATCCATCTGTGCCGCGGACAAATTGAAGAACGCCTCAAACGGAAATAGGCCGCCGGGGGGGGCATCGTTTTCGACTCCTTTTTGCGTTAAAAAGTGCTTTCGCGAAGTGGCGTTTTCTGTTACATTGGCCGAGCAATCGGGTTGATAGTGCGCGGGAGTCGTTTATGAAAATTGATACCATTGTGTTAGGTGACCTTGAGGCGAATTGCTTTTGCGTGCGAACTGATGAAAAGGCAAGCACGTGTTTGCTGATTGATCCGGGGTTAAATCCTGAGCCGCTGATTCACTTTTTGCGGCGAAACAACCTGACGCCGGAGGCTGTCGTTTTGACCCACGGCCACGCCGACCACATCGGCGGCGTCGAGACGGTTCGTCAGCACTGGCCGGCGGTTGAGGTTGCCATCTCCAACGACGACGCCGCGATGCTGACGGATCCGGCCAAAAATCTGTCCATGCTGGCCGAGGTCATGGTCCAGGCGCGACCGGCAGAGATTCGCTTTAACAACAGCCAACGATATTTCGAAGCCGCGGGCCTGCGGTTTGAGATCATTCATACGCCCGGCCATACGCCGGGGGGAATTTGTCTGTATAATTCCGATGAAGAAGTGCTTTTTTGCGGCGATACCTTGTTTGCCGGCTCGGTTGGACGGTCGGACTTTCCCGGAGGCAATCACGAACTGCTGATCGACCGCATCAAGCATAAACTGCTGATTTTACCGGATCCGACCCGCGTCTATCCCGGACACGGGCCTGCAACGACTATCCGCACGGAAAAACGCCACAATCCCTTCCTGCTGGAAAGTGCTTATTAGTCCGCAGCACCCGCCACGCCGTTAAACCGGTCGAACCGGCACGCCGTGCTGAGCAAGGAATTCTTTTGTCTGAGCAATGGAGTAGGTGCCGTAGTGAAAAATTGAGGCTGCCAACACGGCATCGGCCTTGCCGTGCTGCAATACGTCCAGCAGCGACTGAAGTGTTCCCGCGCCGCCGGAGGCGATGACGGGAATATCGACCGCCTCGGCCACCGCACGAGTCAATTCGATGTCATAGCCGGTCTGCGTGCCGTCGGCGTCCATACTGGTCAGCAAAATCTCACCGGCTCCAAGCTCCTGTGCCCGCTGTGCCCACCGGATCGCGTCCAGATCCGTCGGCTCTGAACCGGCCTTGACGGTTACAACCCACTGATTGGCCTGGTCTTTTTTGCGGCGGGCGTCAATGGCCAGCACCACACACTGACTGCCGAAGCGTTCGGCGGACTCGCGAATCAAATCGGGATTCTGCACGGCAGCGGTATTGATGGAACACTTATCCGCCCCGCTGCGAAGCAGCAGCCCGATCTGATCGGCGGTGGAAATGCCGCCGCCGACGGTAAAGGGGATAAAAATCCGCTCGGCGACCCGTTCCACCATTTCGACAATGGTTTTTTTGGAGCGAATTGTGGCGGTGATATCCAGAAAGACCAACTCATCGGCTCCCTGCTCGCTGTAACGGGCGCCCAATTCGACCGGATCGCCGGCGTCGCGCAGATTCAGGAAGTTGACGCCTTTGACAACGCGGTTGTCTTTGACATCCAGACACGGAATAATGCGTTTGGTCAGCATCAGCGTTTCTCCCTGCATATGTCAACGAAGTTGCGGAGCATTTGCAGTCCGTCATCACCGCTTTTTTCCGGATGAAACTGGCAGCCGAACAGATTGCCCTTTTCGATGGCCGCGGCCAAGATCAGTCCTTCGTATTCGACCTGCGCCACTGTCGCATCTGAATCGGCGACCTCTGCATAGAAGGAATGGACGAACGCAAAGTGCCGGCCGGGCTTCAGGCCGTTCATCAGCCGCATCTGATCCGGCACTTCGACATAATTCCAGCCCATATGCGGTATCGTGCGTCCTGGCGGAATCGGGATGACCCGGCCGCCGATCAGCCCCAGGCACCGGGTGAGGCCCAACTCATGGCTTTCGTCAAACAACAACTGGAATCCAAGGCAAATGCCCAACAACGGCTTGCCGGCCCGCACCTCGCTGCAGATTGTCTCGGCAAACGGCGCCAGTTTCCGCATCGCGTAGCCGCTGGCGCCTACCCCCGGCAATATCAGCCCCTCGGCTTGACGAAAATCTGCCGGATCACTGCTTATCCGAACATCCGAACCAATGTATCGGAATGCATTGACCACACTTCGGATATTTCCTGCACCATAATCAATGATTATAAGCATAAATATAATTCATTAAAAGATAAGTTTTTCTAAACTCACAAGCCCGCATTATACCTTTCCATTTGGGTTTCTCAAGTCGGATTCAATAAAATTGCCGAGTTTGCCCAATAAAGCCGAAAAAAATCAATTCCGGCAAAACAGGCAAAACACTATTGAAGCGGTGTACCTGTTGGAATACAATGACTTGTGATGTTACCCTATTTAAGACAGGAGAAAACTATGAAACAGATCAAGCAAAACAAGACAGGTATGAGTCGCCGAGAATTTTTGGACACCACAGGCAAAATAACCGCCGCCGCCATATTAACGGGTGTGTCCCCGGTTGGGCGATCGGAAACAACGATTGCCCCGTTTGCATTGGAATCGCTGCCGTTTGCCGACGATGCCCTGGAACCGGTGATCTCGGCGCGCACCCTGAGCTTTCATTACGACAAACACCATCGCGGCTACGTAAACAACCTGAACAAGCTCGTTGAAAACACGCCGTATGCGTCCATGCCGCTGGAACAGATCATTGTTCAGACTGCCGGGGATCCCGACAAGAGCGGGCTGTTCAACAATGCGGCTCAAGTCTGGAATCATACCTTTTACTGGCATTCTCTCACGCCGGGTGGCGGCAAGGTTCCGGCCGGGCTGCGTGCGAAAATTGAAGCCAGCTTCGGCAGTCTTGAGGCATGCAAACAACAATTGGCCAACGCGGCGGTAACCCAGTTTGCCAGCGGCTGGGCCTGGCTGGCAGCCGACGGAGACAGACTGACAATCGTCAAGACACCCAACGCCGAGATGCCGCTGACTGGCGGATTGAAACCATTGTTGACCATTGACGTCTGGGAACACGCGTATTATCTGGATTATCAGAATCGACGCGGCGACCATGTGGCCGAGGTCATCGACAAACTGCTGAACTGGGAATTTGCGGCCGCGAATCTGGCCCAATAAACGACAGCCGCCTTCGTTACCGACTTTTGCGCTAACCCCATCGCCGGTAAGCAGCCTGCCAAGTTGGCGTGTTCGTGATCCGAACAGACGTCGAATCTTGGCAGGCAAAGGGTTTGTCTGTCCATTTAACGGCCCTTTGAATAATATATAAGTTTATTCAAAAAAAATACTTAGGCGCATTGTCGATAACCTTGTCATCCATCTGGTATCTTATTTGCATAACATAAGTCCCTGTGTAGAGACGGTGTATAAAAACGGACTCATAAAAGATGTAACGAAACCTAAATATGAGGAGAAGCGACAACTATGGCAGCAAAAAATTTAGCGTTTGAAAGCGATGCCCGCAGCGCCTTACTGGCCGGGGTGGAAAAGCTGTCCTCTGCGGTCAAATCGACCCTCGGCCCGCGCGGCCGCTGCGCCATCATCGACAAAGGATGGGGAGGACCGACGGTAACCAAAGACGGCGTGACCGTCGCCGAAGAAATCGAACTGCTGGACAAAGCCGAAAATATGGGCGCCAAGCTCGTTCGCGAAGCGGCCAGCAAGACCTCTAAAATCGCCGGCGACGGGACCACCACCGCGACGGTGCTGGCCGAAGCTTTTTTCAGAGAAGCTTTCAAGAATCTGGCCGCCGGCGCCGATGCGATGAGTCTGAATCGCGGCATTCAAAAGGCCGTCGCCGCCGCGGTTGACAAACTGACTACACTGGCCAAGCCGGTCGATATCAGCAAAAAAGACAGCATTGTCAATGTCGCCGCCATCAGCGCCAACAACGACTTTGACATCGGCAAGAAAATGGCCGAGGCCTTTATGAAAGTCGGCAAAGACGGCGTGATCACTGTTGAAGAAGGCAAGAGTCTGGATACCACCGTCGATTACGTCGAAGGAATGCAGTTTGACAGAGGGTATCTGTCGCCGCATTTTGTGACCAACCAGGACACCATGGTCTGCGAACTGGAAAAGCCGTTCATTCTGGTCTTTGAAGAGAAGATCAGCAATGTAACCAAACTGGTTCCCCTGCTTGAGGCCGTGGCCAAGAGCAAGCGACCGCTGCTGATTATTGCCGAAGACGTCGAAGGCGAAGCACTGGCGACCTTGGTGGTCAACAAGCTGCGCGGCATCCTTCAGGTTGCCGCGGTCAAGGCCCCCGGTTACGGCGATCGCCGCAAGGCCATGCTTGAAGACATTGCCATCCTGACCGGCGCCGAACCGATCTTTAAGGATTTGGGCATCGAGCTGGACAAGGTCAGCGTTTCCCAGCTCGGCCAGGCCAAAAAGGTCAACATCGACAATGACAATACCACTATTATTGAGGGCGCCGGCTCACACGAGGCCATTCAGGGCCGAATCGCCCAGATTCGCAGCGAAATCGAAATCACCACCAGCGACTACGACCGCGAAAAACTTCAGGAACGCCTGGCCAAGCTGACCGGCGGCGTGGCACGTATCAATGTCGGGGCCGCCAGTGAAGCGGAAATGAAAGAAAAGAAAGCCCGCATCGAAGACGCCCTGCACGCCACCCGTGCGGCTATTGAAGAAGGTATCGTTGCCGGCGGAGGCGTCGCACTGATGCGCTGCATTGAGGCCGTCAAGGCGCTGACGCTGTCCGGCGACGAAAAAACCGGCGCGGACATCGTTGCCAACGCCCTGCGTATGCCCTGCTATACGATTGCGGAAAACGCCGGCGCGGTCGGCAATATCGTCGTCAACAAAGTCGCTCAGGGCAAAGATGGTTTCGGCTACAACGCCGACAAAGATAAATACGAAGACCTTTTCGAGTCCGGCGTCATTGATCCGGTGAAAGTGCCCCGTATCGCCCTGCAGAACGCCGCATCCGTGGCGGGGCTGCTGCTGACGACCGACTGCGTGGTCACCGAAAAACCCAAAGATAAAGACGCAGGCCAAATGCCCGGCGATATGAACGGTATGGATGATATGGATATGATGTAATCGCACAGTGTGCGGCACAACCATAAACAAACGATAAACTCATTGACAGGAGAATAAACGATGAAACTGGTACCTCTTGAAGATCGCATTGTTGTCAAACCGCAGGAAGCCGAAGAAAAAACCGCCGGGGGAATCGTCCTGCCGGATACCGCGCGCGAAAAACCGCTGATGGGAACCGTCATCGCTGTTGGCTCCGGCAAGCTGCTGGACAACGGCAATCGGGCCGCAATGAACGTCAAAAAGAATGATGTGGTCCTGTACGGCAAATACAGCGGCAGCGACATCGAAATCGACGGCGAGGATTACAAGATACTCCGCGAAAGCGAAGTGCTCGGTATCGTGGAAAAGTAACCGGTTTTAAGAACAACCAACGACTGAACAGTCGGGAGGACTAATACTTATGGCAAAACAAATGATGTTTCAGGAAACCGCTCGGGCACATCTGAAAGACGGACTGAGCCAACTGGCCAACGCCGTCAAGGTGACGATGGGGCCGACCGGGCGCAATGTGCTGCTGCACAAGAGCTTCGGCTCGCCGAAAATCACCAAAGACGGCGTGTCGGTCAGCAAAGAAATTGAGCTGCCCGAACCGTTTAAGAATATCGGCGCCAAGATGGTCAATCAGGTGGCCAGCAAGACCAGCGATCGGGTCGGCGACGGCACGACGACGGCAACGGTGCTGGCTGAGGCAATTTACAACGAGGGACTGAAATATGTGGCCGCCGGCGTCAATCCCGTCGCTCTGCAGCGCGGCATCACCAAGGCAGCCGAGGTGGTTACCGACTTTATCAATGATGCGGCCAAACCCGTCAAAGGTCACGACGACATCGCCAAAGTCGCCGCCATCAGCGCCAACAACAATCCGGAGATCGGACAGATTCTGGCCGACGCGATGGACAAAGTCGGCAAAGAAGGCGTCATTGAAGTCGAAGAAGGCAAGGGCATGGAAACCGAGCTGACCGTGGTTGAGGGGATGCAGTTTGATAAAGGGTATCAATCGCCCTACTTTATGACCAACCCGGATACACTCGAGGCGGTTCTTGAAGACGCCTATATCCTGCTTCATGAAAAGAAAATCAGCAACCTGCGGGAGCTGCTTCCGCTGCTGGAAAAAGTTGCTCATATGGGTGCTCCGCTGGTGATTATCTCCGAGGAAGTGGAAGGCGAAGCACTGGCGGCACTGGTGATCAACCGGCTTCAGGGCGTCCTGAAAGTCTGTGCGGTCAAGGCGCCGGGCTTCGGCGACCGGCGCAAGGCCATGTTGCAGGACATCGCCGTTCTGACCGGCGGCACGGTCATTACCGAGGATTTGGGCATCAAGCTGGAAAGCATCGAACTGTCTCAGCTCGGCCAGGCCAAAAAAGTTGTCGTCGGCAAAGAAACCACCACGATCATCGAAGGCGCCGGCAAGAAAAAAGACATCAAGGCCCGCTGCGACCAGATGCGCACCCAGATTGAAAAGACCACCAGCGACTATGACCGCGAGAAGCTCCAGGAACGGCTGGCCAAGCTGACCGGCGGCGTGGCGGTCATTAAGGCCGGCGCGGCCACCGAGACGGAGATGAAAGAGCGCAAAGACCTGCTGGAAGATGCCCTGCACGCCACCAAGGCCGCAGCACAGGAAGGCATCATTCCCGGCGGCGGCGTAATTTTTCTGCGTGCGATTGCCAAAGTGACTGAGGCCAGAGCCAAAGCCAGGGGCGACGAGAAAATCGGCTATGATATTCTCATCGGCGCCCTGAAGGCGCCGACCCGTCAGATCGTCGAAAACGGCGGCGGACACGGCGATGTCGTGGTGGCCGAGCTGCTTGAAAAAAGCGGCAATATCGGGTATAACGCCAATACCGGCGAATATGAAGATATGGTCAAGGCCGGTATCATCGATCCGGCCAAGGTCGCGCGGGTTGCGCTGCAAAACGCCGCATCGGTGGCGGGATTGATGCTGACGACCAACGTGGTGATTACCGGCATCAAGGACGACAAAAAAGAAAATGTCGTTTCAGGCGCGGTCTGCTAAGACCGATCAAACCGGTCAGAAGACATAAGTCAGGGGCGAATCAGTGTTCGCCCCTGTTCTTTGACTCGACGAATCATTGGAATGTTGACTTTTTGACAATCGGGTAGTTATGGCCAAACGCGATTACTACGACGTGCTGGGAGTGGATAGGAAGGCCTCTGCGGACGATATCAAGCGGGCCTATCGTCGATTGGCCATCAAGTACCACCCCGACAAGAACCCCGGCAATAAAGAAGCCGAGGCCAAGTTCAAGGAATGCGCCGAGGCGTATGAAGTCCTGAGCGACCCGGACAAGCGCAAACGCTACGACCAATTCGGTCATGAAGGGCTGCGCGGCGCGGGCGTTCACGACTATTCACATATGAATGTCAACGATATCAGCGATATTTTCGGAGATATCTTCGGGGATATGTTCGGGGACATTTTCGGTTCGCGGCGTTCTTCGCGGCGCGGCGGCGGGGCGCGTCACGTAGCGCGGGGCTATGACCTTGAAACAACAGTGGAATTGACACTGGAGGAAGTGGCTCGCGGCGTTGAAAAAACCATCGAGTTTACCCGTCAGGATACGTGCCCGGACTGCTCCGGTTCGGGCGCCGCGCAGGGACGGGCGCCGTCGCGCTGTAACGTATGCGGCGGCAGCGGCCAGGTTCAGCGGGCCGGATTGGGCGGCTTTTTTCAGATGGTCTCGACCTGCCCCCAGTGCCACGGCGCCGGCCAGATTATCACCGACCCCTGTCGAAAATGCCGCGGCAAGGGACTGATTCCCAAAAAACGGATGCTCAGCGTCAGGATACCGGCCGGTGTACATGAAGGCCAGGCCATCCGTGTTGCCGGCGAAGGCGAGCCGGGGCGCAACAACGGACCGCGCGGGGATTTGTACTGCTATGTGCGGATCAAAGCGCATCCGTTCCTGATGCGCGACGGCGCCAATCTGGTGGTGACGGTGCCGCTGAGTTTTACCCAACTGGCACTGGGCGCCGCCATCGATGTGCCGACATTGAACGGAACGCGAACCCTTCGCATCCCCCCCGGCACACAGCACGGCACCGTGCTGCGCATTCGGGAACAGGGACTGCCGGATATTCGCAGCGGTCGCAAAGGCGATCTGCTGGTTCAAACGGCCGTTGAAATCCCCAAACGCCTGACGTCTCAGCAGGAAACGCTGCTGCGTGAATATGCCAAAACGGAAGAACTTGAGGTCAATTCCGAAAGCAAGAGTTTTTTCGAACGGATTAAACAGCATTTCGGGAACAAATAAAAATTCAGGGTCATCCCATGAGCGCCAAAGATAAAAAAATCGACAAACACATCAACGAGCTTGAGCAGCAGCTTGAGCAGCTCAGCACGGAAAAACAGGAACTGCTCGAAAAACTCCAGCGGCTCAGCGCCGACTATATCAACTACCAAAAGCGCGTCCCCCGGCAAATCGCCGACACGGTGATGTACGAAAAGAAAAAGATCCTTCGTTCGCTGCTGCCGTCGCTGGATAATTTCGAACATGCTCTTGCCGGCGCCGCGGCCGCGGAAGGCCCCGAAGCGCTTGAAAATATCATCAAAGGTATCCAACTGGTCTTTGACCATATGCTCGATGCGCTGAAATCGCTGGGTGTGGAAAAGGCAGCCTCCGTGGGGCAGCCCTTCGACCCGGCGCGACATGAGGCGATGATGCAGCGCAGCGAACCGAACAAAGAAAACGGCGTCGTGCTGGAAGAATACCAGTCGTGCTATCTGCTGGGCGGAGAGGTACTGCGCCCGGCCAAAGTCATCGTCAACAAGACACCTGAGCCGGCCCCTGCCGAAGAAGAAAGGCCTGAGCCGTCGGTCGAAGCTAATACCGACATCTCGGAACCCGTTGATGAACCCACTGACATTGAACCGGAGAACCCATAATGCCGACGTATGATTATCGATGCGACGCCTGCGGCCATGCGTTTGAACAATTCCAGTCCATTACCGCCTCGCCGCTGAAAAAATGCCCCCGCTGCGACAAACTCAAGCTGAAACGCCTGCTGGGAACCGGCGCCGGGCTGATTTTCAAGGGCAGCGGCTTCTATCAAACCGACTATCGTTCGGAAAGCTATACCCAGGCCGCCCAAAAAGACAAGCCCGCCGCGGAAACAAAGTCAGCAGACAAAAAAGAGTCGCCCGCGGCCGCAAAAACCGAGACCAAGACAACGACAAACCAATCAGCAAACAATCAATCGTAAGACGGACTTGGCTCCGTCTTTTTTATGTCATGCAGGGAGAGACGTATGTCCTATACACCCAGTACCGAACGCTATGCCAATATGGAGTATCGCCGCTGCGGTCGAAGCGGGCTGAAACTGCCGGCCTTGTCGCTGGGGCTTTGGCATAACTTCGGCGGCGTCGATGCATTCGAAACCGCCCGTGATCTGATTCATACCGCGCTGGACCACGGCATCACTCACTTTGATCTGGCCAACAACTACGGTCCGCCGCCGGGCAGTGCCGAGGACACGTTCGGCCGTATTCTTAAATCCGATCTGGCGGCCTGGCGCGATGAACTGATTATCAGCACCAAGGCCGGGTATCTGATGTGGCCCGGCCCCTATGGCGACGGCGGCTCACGCAAATATCTCCTCAGCAGCCTGGATCAATCCCTTCGACGGATGGGACTGGAGTATGTTGACATTTTCTACTCGCACCGTCCGGATCCTGAAACGCCGCTGGAAGAAACGATGGACGCCCTGGCCCAAGCCGTGCGGCTGGGCAAGGCCCTGTATGTCGGCATATCGAATTATCCAGCCGACCTGACCCGCCGGGCCGCCGCCCTGCTCAAAGAACGCGGCATCGACCTGCTGATTCATCAGCCGCGTTATTCGCTGCTGGCACGGGACATCGAAACCAACGGGCTGCTGGACACGCTCAATGATCTGGAGATAGGCTGTATCTGCTTTAGTCCGCTGGCGCAGGGGCTGTTGACCGACACATATCTTCAGACAATTCCCGCCGACTCTCGTGCGGCCAAAGCGACCGGTTTTCTTAAAAAAGAAACCATCACGCCGGACCTTGTCAAAAAGCTGAATGCCCTGAACACTATCGCCGCCGAACGCGGCCAGACACTGGCTCAGATGGCTCTGGCGTGGGTATTGCGCCAACCGGCGGTCACCAGTGCCCTGATCGGCGCCAGCCGTCCCAAACAACTGCTGGACAATCTGGCGGCCTTGAAGCATACCACGTTCACCGAATCAGAACTGGAATTACTCTAACGATTTTTCTTTCATCGAGACGCTTTGCCCTTGACCGATTGACCGATGCGTGTTAATCTGACGCCGATCAATTGAAAGGAATTGCTGTTATGGATGTATTGTTTCCTGCGGCCTTGCGGATTATCGCAGCGGTTGCGCTGATCTATTTCGGGCTTGGGCTGTTTAATATCCACTGGCTGATGCGCATTCGCGCCATCGCGGCTTTGGCGGTTGGTGCACTGCTGGTCGGCGGGCTGGGCTGGCCGCTGGTGCGTCCGGAGCTGCCAATTGCGGCGATCACGCTTGTCAACGGCTCTGTCAGCGTATCCGGCGCGGTATTGTGTGTGTTATTGGCGTTTGCGGCAGGTTTTCTTGCGTTTTTTGTCTCATGGCCGGCGGGTAAAATCCTGGCCCCCTATGCCGCACCGACGGGGCTGGCCATCTGGGCGATGACCAGCGGCAATATGCATCGGCTCCTGCTGGATCATCATCCGCCGGCCCAGCGTCAGGCGCTTTACGCGGCGCTGCGATGGGAAGGATTTTTTTGGCTGCTGATTTGTGCGGCGGGCTATCTGGGTGTTCTGGCCGCTTCACGGCTGGCAGGCTCCAAAATTGTCATTCTCGGTCAATTCGACAGCGATAAACCCAAGGGCATAACCATTATGACCCATGTCTTGTTGGCCATGGGCGTGACGGTTCTTATCGGCTGGTTTGCCTTGGGTGTATTTGTTCAGGACATCCACCAGCCCGACGCCCGGCTCGGTATGGTCGTCGGCCAACCCGGAAATCGACAGATTGCCTTCGGCGTATTTACGACATTTTGCATTGCCGCGTATTTGGTCAAACATACTCTTAAAATCGGTTATTTGCCGGTCGCAGCCGCCTCGGTTGTACTGACATTTGTGGGAGCAACTCAACTGCTTCGCGGTGATACGCTGGCTCATCTTGCCGGAAATTGGCCAATTGCCTATTTCAATCACGCCGTCAACGCCATTACGCCCCTGCAAATGGTGGCCTTTGCCGTACTCGGTGCGGTTACCGGGTATTGGATGGCCGTTAAATTCCACCATCCCACATGGAAGACACATTAACGTCCGATAAGTCTGCCCGTTTCCTGCTGCCGCCGGTTTGGACGCCTTTTCAAAACATCATTAAGTTCATTTAAATAAAGAAGTTACATCTAAACCGGCTGTTTCCGATAAGTTTTTTTGCGTCTTTTGCATTTTTTCATTACGCCGGAGCCTGCCAATTGCCGAAAAAATGGGCGTCCCGCAAAGGGCAAATACGATGTAGGATTAAAATATTTCGCTCAATGCAGGGCAAATCGACGTATAAAATGTTGAAAAAGGCTGTATGGCACGGTTTTTGTTCAAATTTCACGAATCCGACCGGCATAAGCAAAGGAGTTACGGATGTTGGTTTTAAGCAGACAAAAGGATGAGTCGATTATGATCGGCGACGATGTCGAGATCGTCATTGTTGATGTACGCGGCGACAAGGTGCGACTGGGCATCAACGCCCCGCGCAGCATCGCCGTTCATCGGAAGGAAATCTATCTGGCGATCCAAAAAGAAAAAGAGGGCCAAAAAGTCGCCAACAATCATTAACCTTTTCTATCTCTTGCTCCGCCGGCACTTAACCCAGCCGAAATCCGGAGAACTCCATTTTTTTTGAACCGGACACAGTGTGTCTGAAAACCCTGCAATACAGCATCCATGATCCCCTTGGCCGCATCGCTCGATATCCCATCGATTAAAAATCCAGCATTGTGATACCCTCCTGTATCGCATACTTGGTCAAATCCGCCAGGTTGTCCATCTCCAGCTTTTGCATAATCCGATGCCGCACCGATTCAATCGCCTTGGGGGAAACATGCAGCATCGCGGCAATCTCTTTGGTCGTTTTGCCTTCCACCATTAACTGGAGTACTTCTGTCTGATGTCCGGTCAGTTTATGTGAAACCGTTTGGGAACCGACATGATCAATCATCTCGGCGTAGTCCTCCGCCATAAGTTGGGCCGCTCGTGTACACAGATAAATCTCGCCGGCCAACGCGGCCTGTATGGCCAACGGCAAATGCTCAAGGGCGTGGGACTTGAGTACGTATCCTGAAACGCCGAACTTGATCAACTCACGCAAATAGTTGCGACGATTATACGCTGTCAAAATGATAATGCGGCAATGGGGGCAGCGCGAACGAATCTGATGGGTCGCTTCAATACCATTCATCAGCGGCATCTTCACATCCATAAAAATCAAATCCGGACTAAGCCGAGAGGCCAGTTCCACCGCCGTTCGACCATTGTCCGCTTCACCGATGACGGTCAAATGAAACTCATCCGAATTTGTGTTGAACCAATGCCTCAGTGCATATCGAACAAGATCATGATCATCGACGAGGAGTACCTTGATGTTTTTCATACGTCATGCCTTTCACTAATCCGACTTGGCACTGGTATAAAGCAAAAGACTTCATCCGTGCCGCTGTAAGTTAATGCGAACCAATCGACAAAATGTTCGGCAACCGGATGGACTGACTTTAACTTCTTCTTATATAATGAGTTAAATAAAACACTACCCACTTAAAGCGAAGGATTTTTTGCACTAAAAAGAAGGAAATCCTTCCTTGCCCGCCTCTTATCATACTCCGATAGCGATACAGTAAGGCAAGCTCCTGTAAAAAAAAACGAAATTATTCAGAAAGGACGACAGGATGATGCCTATGACCGCACCGCCTCAATCCCAATCCGATATCAGTTCCATTGTCCGGCATACGTGAAGGGTTATTTATGCATAATGTTGAATGGAAAAATGAGTATCTGCTTGGCATCGATACGATTGACCGCCAACATAGAAAAATCTTCTCTCTTGTCAATCTGTTTTTTGATACGATAGAGATGTCCAAATCGCATCTGCTTGTTGAATCGCTTCTTCGGGGAATCATGACGTACATTCACAAGCACATTTGTACCGAAGAATCGCTGATGGCGGAAATCGGTTTTCCGCACCTTGCAGACCATCAGGCCAAGCATCAACTTCTCTTAAGTAAGGCATTTCAGGCAATAGACACACTGAATATCGACGAAAAAGATTCGATCAAGAAAATGATCGATTTTTTCAACTGCGAGTTAATTCAACATATCCAACAGGAAGATCGTCAATACAGCGCTTTCATGGCTGGCACAGGAAGACCGGGGCGCATACTGAGACCGACGCAGCCACATAATACATAACTCGTTTTTATTTGGACACTTAGATACGATGATTAAGTTTTCATACCATATTGCGGCTTTGTTGAGGAGCTTTTCTTTTTTCCATCCGCGGCTGAATGCACATACTCCTCCGCACGTGAGCGAAGTTGCGTTCTGTCCACGGCCTGATGAAAGCGGGCTTGTTGATATTCATTATACGCTTATCGACGGACGAGATGATGTCTGTACGGTGAATATCATTATCAGCAGCGACAACGGGAAAACCTGGAATATCACCCCGTCGCGCAAAGCACTTTTAGGCGACGTCGGCAGTCATATCGGCCCCGGCAACAAGCATATTATCTGGAAAAGCAAACTCGACCTGGTCGATCATGTCGATGGAAATTTTCAAGTCAGGATTCTGGTGGACGACGGCGGGCCGGGCGGGATGGAATGGGTACACCTCAATCTCTCCGAGTTTACAGGACAAATGAGTCAATTTCTGGTTACCAATTCACAATTTTGTACGTTTCTCAACGCGGCTTTGTCCACCGGCGACATTATTGTGGACTGCAATCATGTCAAAGGAGCCGGCAGTTCCGTTACTCCTAAAAGTTTTATAGGCCAGGTGTATTATAATTTAGCGGGCACAGGCTGGAACGGATTTGAAGTCAATTACGGCGGCGCCTCAAGAATCCATTTCAGCGGCTATTCATTCAGTGTCGTTGATGATTTTCGGGAACATCCCGTTACTTACGTCAGTTGGTACGGTGCGACCGCTTTCTGTAACTACTACGGCTATCGTTTGCCCACCGATCGCGAATGGAAAGCGGCGGCACGTTACGACGACACCTATAAGTATGGATGCGGACCGCGGATTAACAGCAAAATCGCCAACTATCGAGACTCCAAACATCCGCACGGCACCACGGCGGTAGGAGAATTTGGAATGTATGGATTCGGGCTGGCGGATATGGCGGGAAATGTATGGGAGTGGACAAGCTCCGAGTCGGACCATTATCGCATTCTGCATGGCGGCAGTTGGCTTCATTGCGATTTTCATTGTTCCATTTCGCTGCCGTTTTTCGTCCGTGCCGCCAGCACGTTAAGCCATATCGGATTTCGGGTATGCCGTTAAGCGACCGGCGGAATCCCAATTAACTGACCCTTTCCTTTGCACCAGGGGACAAAAGAGAAGACGCTCTTTTGTCCTCTTTGTAAGATTTTAGCCGTTTGAAGCAAAAATTTTAAAAATTCTTTGAAAAATTCATATTTTAGACTTGCGCCATCCTGTATTTTGAGTATTGTTTCGTGTAATGAAACAACGCACGGAACAATCTG
>JBNRMN010000067.1:0-212135 GCA_050309605.1 Anaerohalosphaeraceae bacterium | reverse complement strand
CACCTGCCCCGCCGCCCCCGACAGCACAAGCGTCCCCTGATCAAACGACAACTCTATCGGCTCAACTATCGCCATCTTATTCAATCATATAAGAATTGCTTAACTGCAACACGGCCGCAACGGCCTCCACAAATTAAAAATCCGCCCCATTAAAAAGAGCCACCACCTATCACCCCGGTTTTGTGATCGCAAGTCCTTTTCCGGGGTTCAAAGATCGCCGCGCCCTGCTCAAAAAACTGCTTTTGCCACTGGTAAAACTGGGTCGGGGCGATGCCGTACTGGTCACACACCTCCGACAGCGGCCGCTTATCAACAAGATGTTCCCGAATGATTTTTACCTTTTCTGCCGGTTCAAACCGCCTGCGTTGCTTGCTCATGCCAAATCCCTTTCAAAAATGTCCACAAAAGAATAACACTTTAAAAGGATTTGTCCATTTCCAATTGAGGCAATACAGACTGACTTTGCCCACTGGCTTCAGTCGCATATTCAATTTTCTCAATGAGCCATTACCGTCAATTTGTCACTCTTCCAACTGTCCTACGCACGCCTGACAACTACACACTGTACAATTGCTGATTTGAGGGCAAAAAATAAAGGACCCACATTGCTGTAAGTCCTTTATTTTAAGTAGTTAATGAAATTGGCGGGGACAGGATTCGAACCTGCGACCTCCGGGTTATGAGCCCGACGAGCTACCAGACTGCTCTACCCCGCGATAAAGGTTTTAGTGTAAAGCAAAAAGCCCGACTTTTCAAGAAATTATCCGGATTATTTTGCAAGTTTTTGTTTGATTTTTTCTGCGATGGACTCGGCTTTTCCGGACGGATATTTGAAGGCCGGCCATCGATTAAAAACGCCGTCCCCCGATTTTCGCGGAATAATGTGCACATGCAGGTGCTCGACCACCTGCCCGGCGGCGGGAGCATTATTGCTCAGTACATTATACCCGTCGGCTCCGACGGCCTCGGCGACGGGATGGGCCAAAAGCCCGACGACCTTTGCGACTTCAGCCAGCACCTCCGTGGGACAGTGATGCAGGCGGTCGTAATGCGCCTTGGGAATGACCAGCGTATGGCCGTCGCTGATCGGACCGACATCCAGAAACGCCAGCACCTTGTCGTTCTCATAGACCTGCGTACAGGGGATACGTCCGGCGACAATTTCACAAAAAACACATTCCGACATCGCTTAACACCTCCCTTTGTGTGCCGTCGGTAAAACCGAAAGTCGCTTCGAAACAAATGATTACTTCTTCTTTTCGCCGACTTTTTCCTGGCCGGCGCCAACCAGTTGAAGCAGTACGAGCTGCCCAGCATCGCCCAGCCGCCGCTTGGGCAATTTGATAATGCGGGTATAACCGCCGGGACGATCCAAATAGCGCGGCGCAATATCGCTGAACAGCTTGCCAACCACGGTGCCCTTCTTGACAAGCTGACCTTTTTCATCTTCTTCATAAATGGCGCGATTGTTCAGCAGCGCAATGGCCCGACGGCGCGCCGGAAGCGTGCCTTTCTTGGCCAGCGTAATCAGCTTTTCGGCAAAACCGCGAACATCTTTAGCCTTTTCGAGTGTCGTCGAAATGGTCTCATGTTCAAACAGCGACGCCGTCAAATTACGCCGCATGGCCAGACGGTGCTCACTGGTTCTGTTTAATTGTCGTCCTGCTACACGATGACGCATATGGTTACACCCTTACTCTTGTCGGTTAACATTCTTATTCTTCGGCTGCGTTTGCCCGTTCCGGAACGGCCTTACACATCCGTCATACCCAACGACAACCCCAGCTCGGCCAGTTTTCGACGGACTTCACGCAGACTGGTCTTGCCGAAGCTGCGAATCTTGAGCAAATCGGCATCGGTCATCCGCACCAATTGGCCGACGGTCTGGATATTATTGGATTCGAGGCAATTGCTCGACCGCACCGTCAAATCGAGGCTTTCAATCGGCATGGCCAGCTTGGCCGCCAATTCTTCATCAACGCCGGCGGTCTCTTCTTCGATATGGACTTCTTCTTCCACCGTCTCTTCGCCGGCCGTATCATACTGAATGAAGGGATTGATATACTTTCGTAAAATCTTGGCCGCCTCAACCAGCGCCATATCCGGCGTTACCGTGCCGTCCGTCCAGATTTCGAGAATGAGTTTGTCATAGTTCGTGCGCTGGCCGACGCGGGTATCTTCGGTTTTATATCGCACGCGGAGTACGGGCGAATAAATCGCGTCCACTTCGATGCGGCCCAGCTCCTGATCGAAGCGATCCATCTCATTGATGCGCTCGGCGGCAGGCGAATAGCCGCGCCCGCTGCCGACTTCCATCTCCATCTCGAACTTGACATCCTCGGTCAGCGTCGCCAGCACCAACTCTTTATTGACAATCTGAATGGACGGATCGCATTGAATCATCCCGGCGGTAACCGGCCCGGCCTTGTCGGCGGAGACCGTCATCACCCGCGTGCCCTCGTCCTGCATTCGGACGATCAGCTTCTTGACATTGAGCACAATATCGGTTACATCTTCCATCACCCCTTTGATGGTGGTAAACTCATGATCCACACCGGCAATCTTAATGGATTCAACCGCGCTGCCTTCCAGCGAAGACAACAACACACGTCGGAGACTATTGCCGATGGTGGTGCCGAATCCCCGCTCAAACGGCTCAATGACGAACCGACCGTAGCAGTCGGTTGACACCTGCTCATCGCACTCGACCCGTGTGGGCAGTTCCAGACCTCTCCAGGTAATTCGCATTGTATGGGCCTCCCATCTCAGGCGGATGTTCTCAGCGTTTGCCGTTCGGGCCGTCGTGTCGAACGCACACCGCTCTCTGTTACCCGCCGTCTAAAACATTTATCAATAATATCGATTATCTCGAACAGAATTCGACCACGAGCTGTTCTTCCACCGCCAACTGAACATCATCGCGCGTCGGCAGCCCGACCACCGTCGCCATCGGCTTGGAGGCATCCAACTGAAGCCAGCCCTGAACCTGAAAATTCGGATTGGCTTCCAACTGCGCCTTGACGATGTTGCGCGAATGGTCGGAATTCTTCAGCGTAATCTTGTCGCCGATTTTGACCAGCATATCCGGAATATCAACACGACGTCCGTTCAGATAGATATGTCCATGCGCCACCAACTGACGAGCCGCCTTGCGGGACGGTGCAAAATTCAGCTTATAAATAACGTTGTCCAGCCGACGTTCCAGCAACTCAAGCAGCATCTGCCCGGTATTGCCGGTGCCTTTCTGGGCTTTGAAAAAATACTTCATAAACTGCTTTTCCATCAGGCCGTAATAGCGTTTGACTTTCTGCTTTTCGCGAAGTCGCACGCCGTAATCGCTGGAGCGGCCGCGGCGCCAGCCATGCTGTCCCGGCGCCATGCTCCGTTCGCGCTTCTCAATCGAGCACTTCGCTGTTTCACAGCGCAGGCCTTTGAGCATCAATTTCATGCCTTCACGACGGCATAGTCTGCAAGCTGGACCTAAATAACGTGACATCTTTGAACCGTTCCTTTATAGAATAGTTTGACTGTTTTTCGTTTCACAACCACAGAAGCGGCGATCAGACCCGACGGCGTTTGCGCGGACGGCAGCCATTGTGCGGAATGGGCGTAACGTCCTCAATCGAAGAAATTCGCAATCCCGCCTGCTGAATGGCGCTGATAGCCGATTCGCGTCCGGAGCCGGGGCCTTTGACCCGAATTTCCACCTCGCGCATGCCCGACCGCATCGCCGTTCGCGCACACTTCTCGGCCGCTCGCTGAGCCGCAAACGGCGTGCTCTTTCGTGAGCCTTTGAAGCCGACCGTTCCGCCGGAATCCTGACAGATCGCTCCGCCGTCCGGATCGGTAATGGTCACCAGCGTATTGTTAAACGACGCTTTAATGTGGACGATACCGCGAACCACATTCTTTTTGACTTTTCTTCTGGTACTCTTTGCCATTGGATAAGTATTCCCTGAATCCCGATAGTTCTAAGGTTTCGATGGATTAGCGCATTTCCTTGACGCCCTTCTTGCCGGCCACCGTCTTGCGTTTGCCTTTGCGTGTACGGGCGTTGCTCTGGGTCTGCTGACCGCGAACCGGTAGCCCGCGACGATGACGAATCCCCCGATAACAGGCGATATCCCTGAGCCGAGCGATATTCTGAGAAATTCGCCGACGCAACTGACCTTCCACCTCATAATCGCGGTCAATGATCTGGCTGATCCGGCTGACTTCATCTTCGCTCAGTTTGCCGGCGCGAACCGTACCGTCCACCTGAGCTTCGTCAAGAATTTTCCTGGCGCAGAAACGACCGATCCCGTGGATATAGGTCAGCGCAATCCACACGGGTTTATCATTTGGTACATCAACACCAACAATACGCGGCATAATAACTCCTGTATTTGACTGATATTAGACGTTGCTTAGCCCTGACGCTGCTTATGGCGGGGGTTCGCCGGGCAGATCACCCGCAGAACACCCTTGCGTCGGATGACTTTGCAGTTTTCACAAATTCGCTTGACTGAACTTCGTACTTTCATAATCGTATCACTTTCGCTTTGTTGTGCTGCGTTCTTTTAGTTCCGCAAGACAATCCGACCGCGGGTCAGATCGTATGGACTCATCTCCACTGTCACGGTATCACCGGGCAAAATCCGGATAAAATGCATTCGCATCTTGCCGGACACGTGCGCCAAAATCTGGTGCCCGTTCTCAAGCTGTACCTTAAACATCGCATTCGGCAATGCCTCAATGACTTTGGCTTCCAGTCTGATTGCGTCTTTTTTTGCCATACTTGCTACCCGGCTCGCAAACCTCAAAATCTACCGCTCATTCAGGGTCAACACACGGCTGCCGCCTTTGACCACGGCAATCGTATGTTCAAAGTGCGCCGAACAGTTCCCGTCCTGCGTCACAACCGTCCAGCCGTCCGACAGCGTCCGAACTTTGGCTTTGCCCATATTGACCATCGGCTCGACCGCCAAAACCATACCCTCTTTAAGCACAATGTCGTTTTTCTGCAACTCTCGGCTGACAAAGTTCGGCACTTTCGGCTCTTCGTGCATCTCCGTGCCAATGCCGTGGCCGACATACTCTTTCACCACCGAAAAACCGGCGTTCCGGCAGCATGCTTCCATTTGGGCGGCAATAACGCTCCACTTGACGCCCGGCGCCATCATCTCCACAGCGATCTCCAGCATCCGCTGCGTCACATCCAGCAATCGCTGCCGCTGAGGAGCAATCCGACCGATCCCGACCGTAAAGGCCGAATCACCGCAATACCCGTCCAGCTTGACGCCGAAATCCACACTCAAAATATCGCCTTCACGAAGAATCACATTTTCCGACGGTATCCCGTGCACCAACTGTTCGTTGACCGACGCACAAATCACGCCTGGAAACGGATATTTTTTGTACGGACACGGAACCCCCTTGAACAAGGGGATGGCCCCGGCCTCCCGCGTCATTTGAGCGGCCATCGCATCCAATTGACCGGTACTGACGCCGGGCTTGGCATTGTCTTTTAATTTTGAAAGAACCCTCGCAACCACCAAACCGGCCTTGCGAAGCTGTTCCAACTCACGATTGCTTCGTAGCGTTATCGCCATCAATTGCCGAACCTATTGGACAAGCGATTCCAGACCCTTGAAGACATCCGCCGTTACCGTATCAATATCCTGATCGGCGTTGATCGTCAGAATCGGAAACTTATCCTCGTAATATCCCACCACCGCAGCGGTCTGTTCGTGGTAGGTCTTGAGTCGATTTTTCACAACATCCGGCGTATCGTCTTTGCGCTGCACCAGCGGGCCGCACCCCTTGTCGCATTGGCCGTCAACGTGGGGCTTGAGATTTTCAATATGATACACCTGGCCGCATACCGGACAACTTCGTCGGCCGGTCATCCGCGACAATATCGCCGAATCGGGCACTTGAAGCTCAACAATCGCATCGATTTTCTCGCCGGCGTTGGACAGCGCCTGATTCAGCCCCTCGGCCTGTATCACGGTACGCGGAAATCCATCCAGCACATACCCCGCCGAGGCCTTCTTGATCGCCCCGATCATCATATCAATGATCAGCTCGTCCGGAACCAGCGCGCCGCTGTCCATATAGCTTTGGGCCTTACTGCCCAGCTCCGTTCCCGCGGCCCGTTCAGCACGGAGAATATCACCGCTGGACAGGTGCGCAATGCCGTACTTCTCAACAATGCGTTTGCATTGCGTGCCTTTACCGGCGCCGGGAGGACCTAACAGTATCAATCTCATCCTCTGAACGCTCCTTTGATCCGTCCGGATTCACTAAAACCTTCGTAATTTCGCATAATCAAATTGGACTCGATCCGCTGAACCAGGTCCAGGGATACGCTGACCACAATCAGCAGTCCCGTCCCGCCCAAAAACGACGCGGCCATAAAACTGACGCCGGCCAGTTGTGTAACCAGGCTGGGCACCACCGCTATAAAGGCCAAAAACGCCGCCCCAAAGAACGTAATCCGCACCATCACTGTTTCGAGGTACTCGGCGGTGCGGTGGCCCGGCCGCAAACCGGGAATAAAACTGCCCCGGTCGCGCAGATTCTTGGCCATATCTTTCGGCTGAAACTGAACCGTCGTCCAGAAATAAGCAAACAGAAAAATCAATACAATATACACCACATTATACGTAAAGGCCATCGGCCCGAACGCCTCAATGACCTGCTGAAGCAGATTGGACTCCGGCCAGAAACGCCTGAACTGTTCCAGAATAATCGGCGGAAACATCATCAGACTCGAAGCGAAGATAATCGGCATCACACCGCCGTGATTGACCCGCAGCGGCAGATAGTGACGCGCGCCGCCGACCATCCGATGGCCCCGCATCTGCTTGGCCTGCTGAATCGGGATGCGCCGCTGACCCTGGGTAATCAGGATCGCTCCGGCCACCACAAAAACAAACGCCAACACCAGAAACACCAGCGTACCCGGCCCGTATTTGCCTTCGGCCACGCCGACGCGGAACTCGGTATTGCGAACCACATCCAGGATCACCCCCGGCATCCGCGAGAGAATCCCGGCCATAATAATCAGGCTGATGCCGTTGCCGATGCCGTATTCGTCGATCTGCTCGCCAAGCCACATCAGAAAAATCGTCCCGGCGGTCATCCCAAGCACACCCATCACCGTCGCGTAGGTGTGCATCCCCGGATAGACAAACTCGCTGCCGGCAAACATCCGCATAAACATCAGCGACTGGATGATACATAATGGAACCGTCAGATACCGGGTATATTCCTGTATCTTCTTATGGCCGCTCATACCTTCCTGTCGAAGTTTCTTCAATTGCGGAACCACCTCGCCCAGCAGCATCAGGATAATCGAGGCCGAAATATACGGCATAATCCCCAGCGCAAACAAACTGCTCTGGCTCAGCGTACCGCCGGTAAACATCTGAAGATAATCAGCCGCTCGACTCAGCGGCGAATCCGTATCGCGCTGCTGAGCCACCTCGGTCATCCGCTCCGCGTCGAAGCCCGGCACAGGAATATGAAACCCGATGCGGTAGATGCACAACAGCGCCACCGTAAACAGAATCTTATTCCGCAAGTCCGGAATCTTAAATATATTGACAAATGTTCCAAGCATAGTTGACCCTTCCGGCTTCCGTTATCAGGCAACGACTTTGACCGACCCGCCGCATCCGGCTATTTTCTGCTCGGCGCTTTTGCTGAACTTGTGCGCCGAGACCGTCAGCTTTTTGGTCAGCTCCCCGTCGCCGAGAATCTTGACCTTGCTGCGGCGGCTTCCGACCAGACCGACGCCGATCAAGTCATCAATCCCGACCGCCTGGCCGTCCTTGAAGACGCGTTCCAGTTGCGCGACATTGACTATCTCATATTTGGTCGCAAAGTTGGCGTTGTTAAAGCCGCGTTTGGGCAGACGGCGAAACAGCGGCATCTGGCCGCCTTCATCCAGCAGACGCAGACTGTTGCCCGAACGGCTGCCGGCGCCTTTATGGCCCCGTCCGCAGGTCTTGCCGTGTCCGCTGCCTTTGCCGCGTCCGATTCGTTTGCGCTTGGAATACGCGCCGACGATTGCAGTTATTTCATTGCTCAGCATGACGTTATCACCACCTTTTTTCAACTTCGATCTCAACTCCGCGCTGAGATTCGACGGTTTCTTTATCGCGCAGTTGAAGCAATCCGTTCATGACCGCCTTGACGACATTTTTGGCCGACCGACTGCCGTTGATCTTGGTCAGCACATTGCGGAAACCGGCATATTCCAGAACCGCCCGCGCGCTGGAACCGGCGATCACACCCGTACCGGGACTGGCCGGAAGCAGGGTAATGCGGGTCGCCCGGCATTTGCCGATCACCGGATGCGGCAGCGTGTCGTCCACCACCGGTACGCGGTGCAGATTCTTCTTGGCGTCCTTGATCGCTTTCTCGACCGCCGGCGGCACTTCATTGGCTTTGCCGTAGCCGTAGCCAATCGTACCGTTGCGGTCGCCGACCACCACCAGAGCGGAAAAGCTGAAACGCCGTCCGCCTTTGACCACTTTGGCATTACGGAAGACCTTGACCACCGTATCTTCCAGCGGCTGCTCGCTCTGCATGTCTGCTGTTCTGATTGCTTCCTCGGCCAACTTATATCTCCAACACTAAAATCCGATTTTCAGTCTCTGTCAACGTATGTTCCTAAAACGCCAACCCGGCCTTGCGGGCCGCATCGGCCAGCGCCTTGACGCGACCGTGAAAGTGATAGCCGTTGCGGTCAAAACAGACCGCTTTGATACCGACTTCCATCGCCTGTTTGGCCAGCGCCGCGCCGACCATCTCGGCGGCCTGTCGGTTGCCGCCGCACTTGACGGCATCGCGCAGGGCCTTGGACATCGTACTGCCGGCCGCCAGCGTCACACCGGCCTGATCGTCAATGATCTGGGCATAAATATGCCGCGCCGAACGGAACACCACCAGCCGGGGACGTTCCGGCGTTCCGAAAACCCGCTTGCGAGAACGCCAATTACGGCGATTTTTGGCTTTTTGTATTCTTTCTTTCTGCATAATTCCGTCCGCGGCAAAGCCGCCTCCACATATTTGCCTGTTACCGTTTTACATTTACCTGAATCAGCCGCCCGAACCGAGCGCCTTGCCTTCCTTGCGGATGACGTGCTCATCGGCGTAGCGAATCCCCTTGCCCTGATACGGCTCCGGCGGACGAGTGCGACGAACGTTGGCCGCAAACTGCCCCAGCGCGTGCTTGTCCGGGCCGCTGAGCGTAAAGACCGCCGGCACATCGTTGCCCTTGGTCGCCGCCACTTTTATTTCGACCTTGATATCCTTGGGGATCTTCATCTCGACCGGATGACAATAGCCCACCTGAAGAACGAGCTTGCCGCCCTGTTCTTTCACGTTAAAGCCGGTCCCGAACACTTTCATCTCGCGGGTAAAGCCCTGGCTGACGCCGATAATCAGATTGTTCACCAGCGCCCGCATGGTGCCGTGCAGCGCCTTATGAACGCGGTCGTCGCCGGCCGGGTTGCTGACCACCACGGCGCCGTCTTCAACGTTCACCGCAATATCAGGATGTCGGGTCATCTGAAGCGTGCCTTTCGGACCGCTGACCTTGACGGTACGGCCCTGCACTTCAACCTTGACGCCGCCGGGGATAACGATTGGTTTTTTTCCTATACGACTCATTTAGCTCACCGTGCAAATCAGTTCACCGCCGACATTCTCAGTTCGGCATTTCTTATCGCTCATTATGCCTCGACTTGTGGACACAATACAGATTCCCAGCCCGCCCAGCATCTGCGGAAGCGAATCTTTGCCTCTATAGACCCGACATCCCGGCTTGCTGACCCGGTCAATCGAGTGAATCACCGACGCGCCGTCCGGCGTATATTTCAGAGCGATCCGAAGGATGCCCTGCTTGCCGTCGTCGATACGGTCGTAATCCCGGATATAGCCTTCTTCTTTCAGCACCGCCGCGACGCCTTCGCACACCTTGCTGGCAGCCACTTTGACCTGGGCCTTATTGACGCGGGCGGCGTTGCGTATTCGTGTCAGCATATCCGCAATCGGATCATTAAAACTCATCCACTGTACTCCACTGTAACCTGTTGGGTTCTCATTTTTTGTTACGTATGCACACGCGGCCTACCAGCTTGCTTTCTTCAGGCCGGGGATCAACCCTTCGTTGGCCATCTTGCGAAGGCAAATGCGGCATACCTTAAACTTACGATAAACCGCCCGTGCACGTCCGCAAATCTGGCAGCGCGTATAGGCCCGGCTGCGATATTTCGGTTTCTTTTCGGCTTTATTTTCAAGCGCCTTGGTGGACATATCATCAACTCCGATATCGTATTAAATCTCGAATCCTAACCCATCGCCTTAAACGGCATCCCGAACAGCCGCAGCATCTCACGTGCTTCATCATCGTTTTGCGCCGAGGTCACAAAGGTGATATTCATCCCCTGCTGATACTCGATCTTGGACGGATCGATTTCCGGAAACACGCTCTGTTCATCCAGTCCCATCGAATAGTTACCCCGACCGTCAAAGCCCTTTGGATTCAGCCCGCGAAAGTCCTTGACACGGGGAATCGTCAGGTTGATCAGACGATCCAGAAACTCGTACATCCGATCTTTCCGCAGCGTTACCTTCAGACCCGTCTTGTCGCCCTGACGTACCTTAAAGTTCGACACGCTCTTTTTTGCCGCACAGACCATCGGCTTCTGACCCGTAATAACGGTCAGGTCTTTGGCCGCCTGTTCCAGAAACTTCTTATCCTGGACGGCCTTGCCCAGCCCCATCGAAACCACAACCTTTTCCAGGTGCGGAATCGCCATCGGCGTAGTGTACCCGTACTTGTCACGCAGGGCCGGAGCAATTTTGCTTTTATACATATCTTTCAAACGAGCCATGGACAACCCTTTTATCTTGCGCTTACCGAATTATTTCCGTTTGGCCTTGACGACCACATCGATTTCCGATCCGTCAACGGCGATCCGCTTTTTGATCCCTTTGGCGTCCGTGGCAAACCGGACCCGCGTGCCGCGCGAGGTCTTGGGATTGACCGGCAGCACATTGCTGATATGAATCGGACGCTCCACACGAATCCGTCCGCCCTGCGGATTCCGCTGCGACGGACGCACGTGTTTGTGCACCAGATTCACCCCTTCGACCAGCACACGTCCTTTATCGGGAAGCACCCGCATGACCTTGCCGGTTACCCCTTTGTCGTCGCCGCAAATCACCTCGACCAGATCGCCTTTTTTAATATGTCGTGCCATAATCATGCTCTCAATTGCATCTCACGCCTTACACCACTTCGCCGGCCAGTGAGATAATCTTCATAAAGTTCTTTTCACGCAGCTCACGCGCCACCGCGCCGAAGATGCGCGTCCCGATGGGATTATTCTCAGCGTCGATAAACACCGCCGCGTTGCTGTCAAACCGAACATAACTGCCGTCAGGCCGGCGCACAGGGTTTTTCGTGCGGATAATCACGCACTTGTGCACTTTCTTTTTGTCCAACTGGCAGTTGGGCAGATGTTTCTTGATCGCCACACAGATCACATCACCAACCGTCGCCGTCGGACGGGTGTATTTGCCCTTGCCGGAACTGCACTTGCCCAGCACCTTGATGCACTGAGCCAACTTGACGCCGCTGTTATCGGCAATTTCCAACATGCTTTCTTGCTGAATCAATGGTCTGCCCTTTACTCAATGACTGCCTTTTTCACAATATTCACAAGCCGCCAACTGATCATCTTGCTGACTGGACGGCATTCGGCAATATCCACAATATCACCCACACCCGCCTGATTCTTCGGGTCATGCACGCCCAGCTTCGTTCGCCGGCGGATATATTTTCCGTATTTCGGGTGCTTGACAAGATAATCGATCTGCACCGTAATACTCTTGTCGCCGCGCTTACTGGTTACCACGGCGCGTCGGGTTTTCTGCATTTTTTTGGTTTCGGTTTCCATGCCTTTACTGGCCCTTCAACTGGTCTTGTCTGATGATCGTTTTAATCCGGGCAATATCGCGACGAACATCGCGAATTGCGTGCCGATTTTCCAGATTTTCCGTTACGGCCTGGCAGCGCAGCTCAAACAGCCTCCGCTGCAATTCATCCAGCTTCTCCAGCCGCTCATCCGGTCGCAAATCGCGTATTTGTGCAGCTTTCATACAGTCCTCGTTTATCCAATACTATGACGACGTGTTATAAAACGACAGCGCACAGGCATCTTGTGAGCCACACGCAGCAAAGCCGCTTTGGCGACTTCTTCATCCACGCCGCCGATTTCAAACATCACGGTGCCGGGCTTGATCACCGCAACCCAGCCTTCAATTTCCGCTTTGCCCTTACCCATTCGGGTTTCCAGCGGCTTGGCCGAGTACGAGTGATCCGGAAAAATCCGAATATATACTTTGCCCTCACGCTTGAGATAATGCGTTGCCGCAATACGCCCGGCTTCAATCTGACGGCCGGTAATCCAGTGCGGCTCAAGCGACTGAAGCCCGTATTCGCCGAACGCCACATAATTGCGGCGACTGGCGTTGCCTTTCATCGTACCGCGCTGATGCTTGCGGTATTTAACTCGTTTCGGCATCAAGGCCATAACTTACTTCCTCGTCATATCCGGTTAACTGTTCTCGGTAGATTCCTGCACCTGGGTCGTTTCGGCTTCAGGGACCTTGGGACGACGCTCCGACCGCGAACGACCCGAACGACTGCGGCGGGACTTGCCTTCGCCGCGCTCCGAGCGGCCGCGCCGTTCGGTTCGCTGCACCGGCACAATCTCGTCGCCGAATTTGCCTTTATAAATCCATACTTTAATGCCGATCGTCCCGTACGTCGTCCGCGCCCCGATGATCGCATAATCCACATTGGCTTCCAGCGTCTGAAGCGGAATACTGCCCAGCTTCTGGACTTCACTGCGGGCGATCTCCGCCCCGCCCAATCGGCCGCTGACCATAATCTTAACCCCTTTGGCGCCGGCGTTCATCGCCTGCTCGCAGGCCATCTTGGTCACACGGCGGTACGACGCCCGCTTTTTCAGTTGAGCGGCGATGTTCTCGCCGACCAGCCGGGCGTCCAGGGCCGGCTCTTTGATCTCAATCACATTGACGTTGATCTTCCGGTCAATCAGGTCTTCAAGTTCTTCGCGAAGTTTATCCACCTCCGCCCCGCGCGGGCCGATCACCAAACCCGGCCGCGCCGTATAAAGCGTCACCTTCACCTCGTTGCGTGTTCGGGCAATCTCAACACGCGAGACCGCCGCAAACGGAGGCTGCTGGTTGAATTTCTTGTCCACATACTGACGAATCTTATAGTCTTCCACCAAAAAATCGCCGTAGTTGGCCTTCGGCGCAAACCATGTGCTTTGCCAGCCCAGCGTAATTCCGGTTCGAAACCCGATTGGTGATGTCTTCTGACCCATACTGTACCCGTTTCCTGTTATACCTCGGCTACCGTTATATGAATATGACTGGCTTCCTTGCGGATCGGATGCGCCCGACCGCGGTCTTTGGCGCGCCATGCCTTGGTTCCCAGCCGACGACCGGCCTGATCCACACGCGCCTCGGCCACGAACAATTCGTCCTTATCCGCCTCCTGCTCTTCGGCGTTGGCGATCGCGCTGCTGAGCACCTTTTTAATCGCCTCGGCGGCACGCTTGGGCGTAAACGTCAGCACATCCAGCGCATCCTGCACATCCCGACCGGCAATCATCGCCGTCACGAGCCGCGCCTTTCGCGCTGACATCGGAGCATATCGATAACTGGCACGCCATTCCGAAATCTCCGTGGCCTCAACGCCCAGCGCCTCGGCCAGCCGTTCGACATCACGACGGGTCGGAATGGGCTTATACAACCCGCGACGCCAGTTCCCTATCGCGCCGGACGCATCGTCGGCGCTCATGCCGCCGTGCGCCAGATGCTCGGCCAGCTCCCTGTCGCCGATGTTTCGCTGTTCACATATCTGATTTAACTTTTTTCCGCTCAACATAATGTCAACCTTATTCGTGTTTATCGGCCTCTTGGCCGGCGTTCACACTCGGCCGCTTA
The DNA here is from genome assembly GCA_050309605.1 of Anaerohalosphaeraceae bacterium. Classification (GTDB taxonomy): domain Bacteria; phylum Planctomycetota; class Phycisphaerae; order Sedimentisphaerales; family Anaerohalosphaeraceae; genus T3Sed10-213. The sequence continues at coordinate 198,095 of JBNRMN010000067.1, read as the reverse complement.
ACCTTTTTTACCCCCCGAATGACCTCGGAAGTTCCGCGTCAGTGAAAATTCGCCCAGCTTGTGCCCGACCATATCTTCCGTTACAAAAACCTTATGGAACATTTTGCCGTTGTGCACCATGAAGGTAAACCCGACAAATTCCGGGATAATCGTACAGGCCCGCGCCCAGGTTTTAATCGGTTCGCGAGAACCTGAATCAATCTGTTTCTGTACCTTCACGAACAGCTTCTCGTTGACAAATGGTCCTTTTTTTTGCGAACGTCCCATTCACTGTCCTCAAAATATGTTTACCGCGGCCAAAGCCGCCTTGCCACAGTTAACGATTAACGCCTATGTTCTTATGCTCTTACAACACCAATTGCTGGCCGCGGTTATTCTTCCGTCGGCGGATAATCCGGCGATTGCTGACCTTGCGGCGATTTCGCGTCTTGCCGCCCTTGGCCGGCACGCCGGTCGGCGAACAGGGATGGCGACCGCCGTTGGCCCGGCCTTCGCCGCCGCCCATCGGGTGAGCGACGGGGTTCTGTGCCTTGCCGCGAACATGACCGCGACGCCCCATATGACGTTTGCGACCGGCCTTGCCCAGCTTGACGTTCTGATAATCCGAATTGCTGAGCTGGCCAATCGTCGCACGGCATTCCTTGCGCACCATACGCATTTCGCCGCTGGGCAGCACAATCGTCGCCCAGTCGCCTTCTTTGGCCATCAAGCGGGCGACGCCGCCGGCACTGCGAACCAGTTTGCCGCCCTGACCGGCGATCATCTCAATATTGTGAACCTCCACACCGACCGGAATCGCCGCCAACGGCATTGCATTACCCGTCCGCGGCTCAACACTCGGACCGCTTTCAACCCGCTGGCCGACCTTAAGCCCTTCCGGCGCCAGAATATAACGCTTTTCGCCGTCGTCGTACTGAACCAGCGAGATAAAACAATTGCGGTTCGGATCGTATTCTATGGTCAGCACCTTGGCCGCCATCCCGTCCTTGTTCCGCTTAAAATCAATGACGCGATAAATCTTACGGGCGCCGCCGCCGCGAAACCGACACGTCGTCCGGCCGTGATGATTGCGTCCGCCGCTTTTCTTAATGCGGAAACACAGCGTCTTTTCCGGCTTGTCCGTCGTCAGTACCGCCCTGTAATCAATGACCGAGGCGTTGCGTCGGCCGTTGCTGGTCGGTTTGTAAATTCGTATGGCCATCGTTTTCGTTTAACCTTATGCTAGCGCGTTATCAGAACAGATCGATACGGTAATCCGGATGCAGCACAACAACCGCCTTTTTCCAGTCCGGCGTACGTCCGAAGCTGCGTCCGCGACGACGCGGCTTGCCTTTGACGTTGGCCGTTCGCACATCCGTTACCTTGACGTTATACAGGCGCTCAATCGCATGGCGAATCTGCACCTTATTGGCTTTTTTGTTCACCTCGAAGGAATACGCATTCTTGACATTCGCAAAATGCATTCCCTGCTCGGTCACCAACGGTCTGATAATCACATTATATTCGTTCACGCGTCTGCCCTGCCTTGCTTAATTCTCATCCCGGTTCAGCAGCGTCAAAAACGCCTCTTTGGTAAACAGCACCTTTTGCTTGTTGCAAATAATGCCCGCATTCAGATCGCCGACCACCATCACATCCACCTTCGGCAGATTCCGGGCGGACTTATACACATTCACATCCAACTGCGGCGTGGCGACCAGACAGCTTCGATCAATCTTCAGATTGCCAAGCACCCGGGCAAATTCTTTGGTTCGGGGCGATTCAAACGACAGTTCATCAACAATCACCACCCGGCCGCTTTGCAGCTTGGCCAACAGCGCCGAATCCCGCGCCAGGCGTCGCTGTTTTTTGGGCATATCTTTGCCGAAATCACGGGCACGCTTGGCAAACGTCACACCGCCGCCGACGCGAACCGGCGTACGAATCGTGCCGGCGCGGGCATTGCCGGTACCCTTTTGCCGATACAGCTTGCGGGTGGAACCGGCCACCTGAGAACGGTTTTTGGTCGCCGCAGTACCAATCCGCTTGTTGGCCTGATACATCACAATCGCCTGCTTAAGCAGCGGATACCGCACCGATCCTCCCAATACAGCCTCATCGACCTGAAGGGTCTCGACCGGGTTGCCTTCTCGATTATATACGGCTACTTCAATCATATTCGTGTCCAGCCTAAACTCTGTCGCCTGTCTGTCTTTATGCCTGCGGTCGGGTCTTGGAACTGCGGATTTCCACATAACCGCCCACCGGGCCGGCCACCGCGCCTTTGACCACAAGCAGATTGTTTTGTTCATCAATGCTGACCAGCTTATGATGCTTGGTCGTTACACGCTGACCGCCCATACGACCGGCCATCCGTTTGCCTTTCTTGAGGTTGCCGCCGTGGCCGCGGTTGCTGCCGTGACTGCCGATCGAGCCGCTGGCACGGTGCTTGCGCTCCGTACCGTGCGAGGCGGGAAAGCCGCCGAACCCGTGCCGCTTCATCACACCCGCGTTGCCTTTGCCCTTGCTCGTGCCGACCACATCAACAAACTTGATCTCGGCAAACGAAGCCACATCAATCCGGTCGCCGGCCGCACAATTCGGTTCCTGATCTTTGCCCAGCCGCCATTCCCGTACAAACCGCTTCGCAACGGTATTGGCCTTGTGAGCGTGACCTTCGGCGGGCTTTTTAACCCGCGAGGCCTTGACATCCTCATATCCCAACTGAACCGCGGTGTACCCGTCGGTCTGCGGCGTCTTGACCTGCAGCACCGTGCACGGACCGGCCTGAAGGACCGTTACAGGGATCATCTTGCCCTGCTCGTCATACACCTGCGTCATTCCGATTTTTTTTCCAAGCAACATCGCCATGGTCATCTTTCCTCTGATCGTCGGACTCGTCTCTGCATCAGTCCCGTCACGCCTTGATCTTAACAAAAACACCCGCAGGGACAACAAGCCGATTCAGGGCTTCGACCGTACGGGCGTTGGCGTCATAAATATCAATCAGGCGTTTGTGTGTGCGCATTTCAAACTGCTCCCGCGATTTCTTGTCAATATGCGGGCTGCGCAGCACCGTATAACGCTCGATTCGCGTCGGCAGCGGAATCGGACCGCTTACCCGCGCGTTCGTCCGGCGCGCCTGTTCGACAATTTCCTTGGCGCTGCTGTCCAGCGCCCGATGGTCATACGCCTCCATCCGGATTCTGATTCGTTCGCTATCGGCCATTGTCTTTCCTTATTTCTCTACTGGCAGTGTCTATAATACAAGACCTGTTACAGATATCTCTTAAAAATTCAAAATGAAATCAGCGAAAAAATTCTCCCTGTTTTGCAGCACAGTGAGATTTTCCGCTATTCTTTTAGGCAGGTAAGGCATCCAAATTCGCCTTCCTTAAAAACCACTTGAAAAGTCCTCTCGAACTTTCCCGGCCTGCTGGGTTAATTGTCCGGCAACCACAACCGATTGTATTGCCGTCATATCCAGGCCCTATATCTGCCGTCCTTGGGACGCAATTCTCAATGAGATGCACAGCCCAACTCGAAACGCACAAAAGTCCTTTTCGTGCTCGCTCCGGCTGAAAGCCCTCTTATTTAGCACAAACACAAAAGACTGTCAATAGTTTAATAAAATTTTTTCTGAAATTTGTTCCGGAATTTTCTCGTAGCACAGCGGCTCCATCGTAAACGTCCCGCGTCCGGCGGTCGCCCCGCGAATCTGACTGGAATAGCCGAACATCTCCGACAGCGGCACTTTGGCGTCAATAATCCGCATGGTCCCGTGCAGCCGCGTATCTGTAATCATACCGCGTTTGGCGATCAGGTTGCCCTGAATGGCACCAAAATACTGCTCCGGCACTATCACCTGAACCCGCATCACCGGCTCCAGCAAGACCGGCCCGGCCTTGGGCAGCGCCTCACGAATGGCCAGCACCCCGGCCTGCTCGAACGCCAGTTCCGATGAATCCACCTCATGATAGGACCCGTCCAGCAGCGTCACCTTGACCCCTACCACCGGATAGCCGCCCAATACCCCGCTGGCCAGTCCCTCCATCACCCCGTTTTCAACCGCCGGGATGTACTCACGCGGCACGGTTCCGCCGACCACCGCATTGACAAACTCATTACGCCGTGCGTAGTGACCGTCCTCTTCGAACAGCGGCTCGACCTGGATGACCACATGCCCGAACTGACCGCGTCCGCCGGTCTGTTTGACAAATCGACCGACCGCCTCAGCCTGACCGCTAATCGCCTCCTTATACGCCACCCGAGGGCGACCGACCCGCACATCGACGCCGATATCCCGCACCAGCTTATGCTCCAGCACCTCCAAATGCAGCTCACCCATCCCGCTGATGATCGTCTGGCCGGTTTCCTCGTCATATTTATAGGCAAACGTCGGATCCTCACGACGCAAAAGCCCCAGCGCCTCGCCCAGTTTGGCACGATCCGCCGCCGATTTCGGCTCAATGGACATACTGATGACCGTCTCAGGGAACTGGATGCTCTCCAGCACCACCGGATGATGTGTATCGCAAAGCGTATCGCCGGTCAGCGTATCCTTCAGACCGACCACCGCCACAATGTCGCCGGCATGGGCCGCTTCCAGAAGCTGCCGTGCATTGGCGTGCATATGGAACAGCCGCGTGATATTTTCCTTGCGGTCGCGTGTGCTGTTATAGACCCGCGTGCCCTTCTTGAGCGTGCCCTGATAAATCCGCAAAAAGTACAAATCCCCATGCTTGTCGCTGGTAATCTTGAAGGCCAGTGCCGCAAACGGCTTTTTCGGATCGCAAACCACCTCAATGGGTTTTTCCTTATCGCCGCCCTTCCACCCCGTAACCGGAGGCATATCCAGCGGCGACGGCAGATAATCCACCACCGCATCCATCAAACGGCGAACGCCGATATTCCGCAGCGCCGATCCGACCAGAACCGGATGCAGTTTGCCGGCCACCGTTCCCTTGCGCAGCGCACGGCGAATCAACGCCTCACTGATGGATCCATCATGGATATAGGCGTCCATCAGTTCCTCGTCAAATTCCGCGGCCGCCTCAATCATCGCATGCCGCCAGTGTTCAACCTGATCGGCCATCTCCTCCGGTACCTCTTTTTCCCAAAAATCCCCCGCCGTGGCGGTCTCGTGGAAATACACCGCCTTGCGGGTAACCAAATCAATCATCCCCTCAAACGTGGATTCGGACCCCAGCGGGATCTGAATCGGCACGGGGTGAGCCAGCAGCTTGTCGCGAATATCATTGACCGCCATCTCGAAATCGGCCCCGATTTTGTCCATCTTATTGACAAAACACAGACAGGACAGCTTATACTTCTGTCCCTGACGCCAGACCGTTTCGCTTTGCGCCTGTACCCCTTCAGAGGCGTCAAACACCGCAACCGCCCCATCCAGCACGCGCAGCGACCGTTCCACCTCGGCCGTGAAATCCACGTGTCCCGGCGTGTCAATCAGGTTGATGGTATGGTTTTTCCAAGGGCACTTCGTTGCCGCCGACGTAATGGTAATGCCCCGCTCCTGCTCTTCCTGCATAAAATCCATCACGGCCGTACCGTCGTGCACTTCGCCGATTTTATACGTTTTGCCGCTGAAATACAGGATGCGCTCAGAGACCGTCGTCTTGCCCGCATCAATATGCGCCATAATGCCGATGTTGCGTACAAATCTTAAATCTGTTTCCATAAATCTCTTTATATCAAAATGATATTATCTTCTTCATGCACGGGCATAAAAGAACTTACAAAAAAACTGTAACTAATTGAAAACAAAATACTTACAATTAACTTGCTCGGCTTTGCCAACCGGCAATAAAAAAACTGCCACGGTTTGTCTGTAACAAAAACCGTGGCAGTGTACAAACGGTGCTTACCAGGCAAAATGGGCGAATGCCTTGTTGGCCTCGGCCATACGATGCACGTTTTCGCGCGTCGTCATCGCAGTGCCTTCCTTGCGGTAGGCATCCATCAGTTCCGAGGCCAGCCGAATCGACATCGGCTTGCCTTTTTTGCCGCGCGACGCGGCCAGAATCCAGCGAATCGCAAGCGACAATTGGCGCTTCGGACCGACCTGCATCGGGACCTGATAGTTGGACCCGCCGACGCGCTTACTGCGAACCTCAAGCATCGGCTTGACATTGTTGACCGCCGTCTCAAACACCTCAATCGGCGACACATCTGAAATCTTCTTCTCGATTTCTTTCATTGCATCATAAAAAACATTCGATGCAACGCTCTTTTTGCCGTCCCACATCAGGCAATTAATAAACTTGGACGCCAGCTTACTTTGATAAACCGGATCCGGTTTTAATTGTTCATACGACGCTGTAAATTTCTTGGCCATGCCATTTTACCTTATACAAGTAACCTTAATCGCAGATCTGAAACCCGCTGTTCTTTTATCCTGAAAACCCGTAACGACCAAAGGCTGTCTTTGAATATTTTAGATTCCTAATATTTTCTATTTGCCCTGTTTGGCGCCATACTTGCTGCGTCCCTGCTTGCGCCCGCTCACCCCGCCGGTATCCAGCACGCCGCGAACAATATGATAACGCACACCCGGCAGGTCCCGTACTCGACCACCCCGGATCAGCACCGTACTGTGTTCCTGCAGGTTGTGATCAATGCCCGGAATATAAGCCGTCACTTCCTTGCCGTTGGTCAGACGCACACGAGCGATCTTACGTAACGCGGAATTGGGCTTCTTGGGCGTCTGCGTCCGCACGATCAGACACACACCACGCTTCTGCGGCGAGCCGGCGATATCCGAAACGCGCTTTTTGCCTTTTCCCTTTCGGCCTTTGCTCACTAACTGATTTATAGTTGGCATATTCTCTCCAAAAACTTCTTTATGTTCATCTCTCTTTCACCTTAAATATAAGCACGGATTTTTGTCTCTTATCCGAATTTCGACAAGATGTAAAATCATCCCTTGAATCGCATATCCCTTATTCTTCCAGGCCCAGTGCCGCCTTGACGGCCTTCTCGGCTGCCGCCTCGGCCTCTTTGACCTCACGCAGCTCTTCGAGCTGTTTCGGCAGCGGCGGCTCGGCCAGGTGCTTGACCTTCATCTCCAGATACGGCTTAAACGCCGTCCCCGCCGGAATCAAATGACCGAGAATAACATTCTCCTTTAGACCGATTAAGTGGTCAAGTTTACCGGCCAGCGACGCTTCTGTCAACACTTTTGTTGTTTCCTGGAAACTGGCTGCGGAAATAAAGCTGTCCGACTGCAGCGAGGCCTTGGTAATGCCCAAAAGCAGCGTGTTGGCCGTGGCCGGACGCGGCTTTTTGCCCTTGGCCGGCGTGCCGCCGAGCATCTCGACCTTTTCATTGGCCGTTTCAAGCTCCTCACGAGACACCAACTGGCCGACTTTCAGATCGGTCTCACCGGATTCGACTATCTTCAACAGCCCCTTGGCCAACTCGGCGTTGGCGCGACGGAACTCATGCTTATCAACCACTTCGCCCGGCAAAAAGCCGCTGTCGCCGACATTGTCAATCTCGACTTTATTCATCATTTGCGACAGAATAATCTCGATATGCTTGTCGTTGATCGACACGCTTTGGGCACGATACACGTTCTGAATTTCACGCAGCAAATAACGCTGAAGCGCCTCTTCGCCCTTAATTCGCAGAATATCGTGCGGCACCAGCGGCCCGTCCGTCAGCGCATCGCCGGCTTCCACCCGGTCGCCCGTATGGAAATTCAAGTGCTGGTCGCGCGGCACATGGTGTTCCTTTTCCATCCCGCTTTCATTGCGGATGATAATCGTCATCTTGCCGCGACGTTTGTCGGCTTTCAATTCAATCGTGCCGGAAATCTCGGCCATTGCCGCCGGGTCTTTCGGCTTGCGCGCCTCAAGGATTTCCGTCACACGCGGCAGGCCGCCGGTAATATCCTGCGTACCGCCGCCACCCCGCGGCAGACGCGCCAGCAGCGTCCCGGCCTTCACTTCCTGCCCCTCATCCACTTCAATACGCGCCTTGGCGGGCAGATAGTGCACATCCAGAATCTTGCCATGCTCGTCCTCGATGATCACCTGCGGATGCTTGTCGCCTTTATGCTCGGTAACGACGGGACGGCCGCGCTGGCCTTTGCGCTCTTCTTCGACGCGCATGGTCTCGCCTTCAACAACATCCACCAGTCTCACGAAACCGTTCACTTCCGCCAGAATCGGCACACGGTGCGTATCCCAGGCATACAGTCGCTGGCCGCGTTTGACTTTTTGTCCATCCGTCACAAAGACCAGACCCCCGTAAGGCACCTTGAACCGCTCCAGCTCACGCCCTTTGTCATCGACAAGGGTTAATTCGCCGGTGCGCTTCAGGGCAATCAGTGTCTTTTGACCTTCATACTCGGTTTCCACCACATTCAGGTCAATATATTTAACGATCCCGTCGCGCGGGGCCTTCTGGTCATTTTCAATCAGCGACACCGAAGCAATACCGCCGGTATGGAACGTCCGCATCGTCAACTGGGTGCCCGGTTCACCAATGGACTGCGCGGCGATAATTCCGACCGCCATCCCCTCTTCAGCCAGCATGCCCAGGCTCATATCCCAGCCATAACACTTGGCACAGACCCCGATGCGGCTTTCACAGGTCAACGGACTGCGCACACGAATTGCATCCAGTCCGAGCTTTTCAATCTTGTCAGCCGCTTCCGGCGTAATGACCTCATTTTCATACACAATCATCTCATCCGTAATCGGATTGCGAATATTGTCGCGTGCCGTCCGGCCGATAATCATCTGCTTGAGCGGAATATCGATCGCCTCGCCCTTATAAACCGTCGCCTTGGTAATGCCCTGAAGCGTACCGCAATCATGTTCGCTGATCATCACATTCTGCGCCACATCGGCCAGCTTACGTGTCAGATAGCCGGAGTCAGCCGTCTTCAATGCCGTATCGGCCAGCCCTTTACGGGCGCCGTGCGTTGAGCTGAAGTACTCCAGCACGTTCAGCCCCTCACGGAAATTCGACTTAATCGGCGTCTCAATAATCTCGCCGCTGGGCTTGGCCATCAAAGCACGCATCCCGGCCAACTGCTGAATCTGGTCGATGCTGCCGCGGGCGCCTGAGTGCCGCATCACCCAGATCGGATTCAAATACGGTCTGCCGTCACGTGTGTCATTCTTCATCGCATTCATCATCGCATTGGTCACTTCAACACGCGCGTGCGTCCAGGCGTCGATTATCTGGTTGTACCGTTCGCCGAACGTCAGAATGCCCGCCTGATAACTGCTGAGAATTTTTTCGACGCGCTTCTGCGTCTTTTCAATGATCGCCGGCTTCTCGTCGGGAATGCGAAGGTCCGTGATCCCAATGCTCATTCCCGACAGCGTCGCCCGCTTAAAGCCCAGTTCTTTGATATTGTCCAGCAAATCAATGGTCGCCCGGCAACCGGCAATTTCATAGCAATCCTGAATCACACCGCCCAGACGTTTCTTATCCATCACACAGTTATAAAACGGCATGCGCGGGTCCAGCACGTCGTTAAACAGACAGCGCCCCGGCGTCGTCTCAATAACACCGCCTTTGTCGGGGCCGTTTTCGCCAACCACCGTCTTGTCTTTCGGCAGACGAACTTTCACACGGGCGTGCATCCCGACCCGACCCATATCCAGCGCCGTAATCGCTTCGTGCGTATCACGGAACAGCATCCCCTCGCCGAGCTGCTGAGCGGCCATGTGCGTAATGTAGTAATTGCCCAGCACAATATCCTGCGACGGGCCGAGCATCGGCGAGCCGTTGGCCGGCGAAAAAATGTTGTTCGTGGACATAATCAGTGTGTGCGCCTCAACCTGCGCCTCGATGCTCAGCGGCAGATGCACCGCCATCTGGTCGCCGTCAAAGTCCGCATTAAAGCCGCCGCAGACCAGCGGATGGAGCATAATCGAGTTGCCCTCAACCAGCACCGGCTCAAACGCCTGAATACCCATACGGTGCAGCGTCGGCGCACGGTTCAGCAGCACCGGATGCTGATGAATCACTTCTTCCAGAATATCCCAGACATGCTCTTCCCGCCGTTCAAGCATCCGTTTAGCGCTTTTGATGGTATCGGCAAGTCCCCGGTCTTTGAGCTTGCGAATGATAAACGGCTGATACAGTTCCAGCGCGATGCGCTTGGGCAGACCGCACTGATTCAGCTTCAAATGCGGACCGACCACGATCACCGAACGGGCCGAATAGTCCACACGCTTGCCCAGCAGGTTCTCGCGGAAACGCCCCTGCTTGCCTTTGATCATATCGGTCAGACTCTTGAGCGGACGGTTGTTGCTGCCCAGCACCGGACGACGACAGCGGCCGTTGTCCAGCAGCGAATCCACCGCCTGCTGAAGCATCCGCTTTTCGTTGCGAATAATCACATCCGGCGCATTCAGATCGATCAGCTTTTTCAGCCGATTGTTTCGGTTGATGATTCGCCGATACAAATCGTTCAGATCGCTGGTGGCAAAGTTGCCGCTTTCAAGCATCACCAGCGGACGCAAATCCGGCGGAATCACCGGACAGACATCCATAATCGTCCATTCGGGTTTGTTGTCGCTCTGCTTGATGGCATTAACCAGCTTGAGCCGCTTGGTCAGGTCTTTGATCTTCTGCTTGCTGGAGGTCTCGTTGATCGCCTGGCGCAGCTCCACACTGAGCGTCTCCAGATCCAGCTTTTGCAGCAGCTCTTTAATCGCCTCGGCGCCCATCGATGCGCGAAAACTGTTGCCGTACTTGCCCACCGCGTCGCGATACTCCTCCTCCGTCAATAGCTGCCTGAGCTTCAGCGGACTTTGACCCGGATCGGTGACCACATAATCCTGGAAATAGACGATCTTCTCAATGTCGCTGGTCTTCATTCCCAGCAGCGTGCTGAGCCGACTGGGCATCGCCTTGAAAAACCAGATATGCACCACCGGCGCCGCCAGATTGATATGCCCCATCCGCTTACGGCGCACCCGACTGTGAGTCACTTTTACACCGCAGCGGTCGCAGATGATGCCCTTGAACTTGGTGCCCTTGTATTTGCCGCAGGCGCACTCCCAGTCCCGTTCCGGCCCGAAAATGCGCTCACAGAACAGGCCGTCTTTCTCCGGACGATAGGTCCGGTAGTTGATGGTCTCGGGCTTGCGCACCTCGCCAAACGACCAACTGCGAATATCGTTCGGACTGGCCAGACTGATCTTGACTGACCCGTAATCATTTATGCGATCGTAAATCGACTCTACCATGTGGCTCTACTCCGATTTAACGTCCACTTATCATTAATTCTTAATTTTGAATTCTTAATTCTTAATTCTTACAAGGGCGTTACGCCGATCCGTTTCTTTTCAAGCTGGATATTCAGGCCCAGCCCGCGAATTTCATTGCACAAGACATCAAACGAAATCGGCGTACCGGCCTCAAGGGTGTTCGTGCCCTTGACCATCGACTCATAAATCTTGGTCCGGCCTTCGATGTCGTCGCTCTTGACCGTCAGCAATTCCTGAAGCGTATAGGCCGCACCGTACGCCTCCAGCGCCCAGACTTCCATCTCGCCGAAACGCTGTCCGCCCGTTCGCGCCTTGCCGCCCAGCGGCTGCTGCGTAATCAGGCTGTACGGTCCGGTCGAACGCGCGTGAATCTTGTCGTCCACCAGATGGTGCAGCTTCAGAATATACATATACCCGACCGTCACTTCCTGCAAAAACGGCTCGCCCGTTCGTCCGTCATACAGCGGCATCTTGAGCGACGGCGGCATCTGCGCAAAAATCTCATCCGCCGGCGGTACGGCCTTTTGCTGCTCAATCTCCTGAACCCGACTGCGAACATGGGCGTTGGCCTCTTCGATCGCCGCGACAATGTCATCCTCGCTGGCGCCGGCAAACACCGGCGTGATCGCGCGAAAGCCCAGCACGTTGGCCGACCAGCCCAACAGCGTTTCCAGAATCTGACCGACGTTCATACGACTGGGCACGCCCAGCGGATTCAGACAGAGATCCACCGGCGTACCGTCCTCAAGATACGGCATATCTTCCACCGGCATAATCTTGGCGATCACGCCCTTGTTACCGTGCCGTCCGGCCATCTTGTCGCCGACCGACAACGTCCGTTTGGTCGCAATATAAACCTTGACCATCTCCAGCACCCCGCTGGGCAGCTCGTCGCCGTGTTTGAGCCGCTCCAGCTCGCGCTTCTTCTGGTCTTTCAGTTCCACCAGCTTGGGCCAATACCGATCGACGATCTTCTGCGCGTCGCCGCGTTTGGATGCAGGCTTGACCCATTCAATATCAAAGTTTTCAATCTGCTCATAAATCACATCCACATCGTCGCTGGCGCCGACCTTCTGACGACTGGTCGGATCGACCACCTCAATCTGCAGCTCCGAATGAATCGTCTCCATCATCCGTTTGAACACCTCGCATTCGCGGGCGGTCATTTCGCGCTCGCGGCGCTTCATCTGCTCTTTGAGGAGCTTGCGCTGCTCGTCGGTCTCGGCAGCCCGACGGCGGAAATGCCGCGTCTTGATGACCACGCCTTCGTAGCCGTGCGGCACCTCCAGTGAATCGTTTTTGACATCTTCGCCGGCGCGTCCGAAAATCGCATGCAGCAGCTTTTCTTCCGGCGTCAGTTCGGTCTTGCTCTTGGGCGACACCTTGCCGACCAGAATATCGCCCGGCGCAACCCGCGTCCCTTCGCGGACGACGCCGTATTCATCCAGATTGCGCAGCGCCTTTTCGCTGACGTTGGGAATATCCCGCGTGAATTCTTCACGCCCCAGCTTGGTCTCGCGCACTTCAATGCTGAACTCATCAATATGAACACTCGTGAACACGTCGTCTTTGACCAGCCGTTCGCTGATCAAAATCGCATCCTCGAAGTTATACCCGTCAAACGGCACAAATGCCGCCAGCACATTCCGTCCCAGCGCCAGCACTCCCTCGCTGGTGCCTCCGCCGTCGGCGATGATCTGGCCCTTTTCAACCTTTTGGCCCAGCGTCACGACGGGCCTTTGATTCAGACACGTCCGCTCATTCAGACCGACAAACTTCCTGAGCGGATACTCATCGGTTTGATCAATCACGATGCACGACCCATCAACCGCCGTGACCGTCCCGGCCTGTCGCGCCCGCACGACCATGCTCGAATGCCTGGCTACTTCCACTTCCATACCCGTCCCCACCAGCGGCGGCTCGGTGGTCAGCAGCGGCACCGACTGACGCTGCATATTGGACCCCATCAGCGCGCGGTTGGCGTCGTCGTGCTCCAAAAACGGAATCAACGCCGCTGAAACACCCACCGTCTGTCGCGGCGAGACGTCAACATAATCGACCTGACTGCTGTCCACCTGCGTCAAGTCGCCTTCCTGCCGCGCCAGCACCAGCCCTTCGTGCAGTCGATTGGTCGAGGTATCGACCATACTCGGCGGCGCAAAAATCGCCTTCATTTCCTCGTCGGCCCGCAGATAAGCAATTTCATCGACGACCTGCTTATTTTTGACCTTGCGATACGGCGTAATCAAAAAGCCGTATTCATCGACCTTGGAGAATATCCCCAGCGACACGATCAGCCCGATGTTCGTCCCTTCCGGCGTCTCAATCGGACACACACGGCCGTAGTGACTGATGTGCACGTCGCGCACCTCAAAGCCGGCGCGTTTGCGGTTCAACCCGCCCGGCCCCAGTGCACTCAAACGCCGTTCATGCGTCAACTGACTCAGCGCATTGGTCTGATCGACCACCTGACTCAGTTCACCCCGACCGAAGAAAAACTCAATGCTGCTCGAAACGCTCTTGCTGTTGACCAGATCCGCGATCCGCGCGATCTCTTCGGGCGATTTCATACTCATCCGTTCCTGGACCGTTCGCCGCAGCTTGAGCAGGCCTTTGCGCACCTCGCCGGCCGCCAGCTCATCAATCGTCCGTACCCGACGGTTGCCCAGATGGTCAATATCGTCAATCTCCCCTTCGCCGTTGCGCAGGCCGAGAATATACTTCATCGTCTGCAAAAAGTCCTCAGCACACAACCGCATCTCGCTCAACTCAATGTCGGTGCCGAACTTGCGATTCAGACGAAATCGACCGACCGCACCGAGACGATACCGATTGGTATCGTAGAATTTCTCCTCAAAGAGCTGTTTGGCCTTCTCAAGATTGGCCGGGTTGCCCGGACGCAGACGCGAATAAATCTTCAGCAATGCCTCATCATGCGTCTCACAACCGTCCTCGGCAACCGTATTCAGTACCAGCGGATCAAGCACTTGAGCAATCACTTCCACCGCGTCCAGACTGCTGGCCTGAAGCGCCGTAATCGCATCGCCGATCTGCGTGCCGGCCTCCACGAGAATCTCGCCGGTTTCGGTATCGACAACCGGCCCGACCGCCCACATCGTCGGCTCCAGCTTCTTGGTCTTGATCTTCTGGGTCTTGTAAAACAGACGCAGAATCTCTTCGGTCTTGCCGTATTTTTCATCCATCGCCCGCAGAAACGCCGTGGCCGGAATCTTGCTGGACTGGTCAATGCGAATCACCAGCACGTCTTTTTTGGTCACGCTCATCTCGATCCAGCTTCCGCGTTCGGGAATAATCCGCGCCCCGTGCAGCAGCCGGTCGCCGTCCTTGTTGTCAATCACAAAATCCACACCCGGACTGCGGTGAAGCTGATTGACGATGACACGCTCGGCCCCGTTGATGATAAACTCGCCGCCGCCGATCATCGCCGGAATCTCGCCCAGATAAATCCCCTGCTCGGCCACATCGGGCGCATCCTTGCGTTTCAGCCGACAGTGCACTTTCAGCGGATAGGCATAGCTCAGACGCAATTCCTTGCACTGTTCAATGGTATAACGCGGCTTCTCCAGCTCGTAGCCCAGATATTCCAGCTCAACCGTCTTGTCATAGCTGACGATCGGAAACACTTCCCGAAACAGCGACTCCAGACCGATATCGGCGCGCTGATCCGGCGCCGCATCGGACTGCAGAAAACGCTCGTAGCCTTTCAGCTGCACTTCTATCAGATCGGGAACTTCAATGGCATCCGCGATTTTCGCAAAATTACGGAGTGTTCGTGATCTCATGCGACCAGTCTCCATTATGCTTGATGCGTTCATTAACTATTGAATAATTACACAAACAGCGCTTATCGACAAAACGCTCAACTCGGAATCCGAATTTCAAGGCACAAGCGTCCCGGTTCCGTGACAACCGCCCGCCTGCCCCCTAAAAACATCAAGACCCGCAGCGGCCGGAACGTTTGTCCCGGCCGCCGTTCGGGCTTATGTTATCGGTCTTTATTTCGAACAACGCGGTCGCTGCCTCGTTATTCCGGCCGCGCCGGTTCAACCGGCCGCGCGGCATAAAACCTCCGTACCCATCAACACCGTTAAACCAGTTCCACCGTCGCGCCGGCTTCTTCAAGCTGCTTCTTGGCCGCCTCGGCCTCGTCCTTGCTGACGTTTTCCTTGACAGGCTTGGGAGCGCCATCGACCAGGTCTTTGGCTTCCTTCAGCCCCAGATTGGTCAGGGCGCGCACTTCCTTGATCACCTGGATCTTCTTATCGCCGATGCTCTTGAGCATCACCGTAAAGCTGGTCTTCTCTTCGGCCTGATCGCCTTCGCCGCCGCCCGCCGCCGGACCGGCCACCATCACCGCGCCGCCCGAAGCCGGCTCGATGTCATAGGCGTCCTTCAGATAATCCGCCAGTTCCTTGGCCTGAATCAGGGTCAACCCCGCAATCTTGTCTCCCAGTTCTTTGATGTCCGCTGCAAATTCACGTTCCGACATTTTATAAACTCCTGTTATACACTGCGCCGCAAAGTAGCCGGACTCCGCCGTCCGTTTAACCGCTTGCTCGGGCAACTCTGCAGCAATCCGAATTAGTTCTTAGTTCTTAGCTCTTGGATTTGAGCTTGGCGCTATCCGTCACCTCAAATCCCAAGCTTCAAATGACTGACCTTAAATCAAAACATCCGCGGCCAAAGGTCGGCTCCACACGTTTGCCATCTGCCTTTTGCCTTTTTAATTTACTTATGCCGCTTCTTTTTCGCGCTGCTCGATCAGGCTCTTGATGCAGCCGGCAATCGTACTGCCAGCGCCCAAAATCGCCCCGGCCACGTTGCTGCCCGGCGAGAGAGCAATTTGCACCACGCGACCCTGAAGCTCGGCTCGCGTCGGCATCGCCGCCAGCGCCTTGACGCCCGCTTCGCCGTCCATCACGGTACCTTCAACGAACGCGCCTTTGAGCTGAATCGTCTTGAGCTTTTTAGCCCATTCGACCACTTCCTTGGCGACGCTGCCGGCCCCGTCGCCGCCGAACACCACCGTACACTGCCCCGACGCGAACAACCCGGCAGCCGGCGACAACCCCAGCTCATCCAATGCCCGACGCATCAAATTGTTGCGAACGACAACCGCACGCATCCCCTTTTGCTTCAACTCGCCGCGCATCACATTGTTATTGATCCCGCTGACGCCCATCGTGGAAATCACCACAAACTCCGTCATCCCGGCAAACTTCGCGCTGTAATCGCTCTGAATCAGTTCTTTTACAAAATAACTCATACTTTGGCCTTTTTACCGTTGACTGTTTATGTTATTCTTACGCACCACCCACGTCCAGCACCACCGACGGACTCATCGTCGCGCTGATACACACCTTTTTGATATACGTCCCTTTGGCGCCGCTGGGCTTGCTGCGTTTAATGTGATCGATAAACGCCTGGATATTCTCCTTCAGCTTCGCGTCGTCAAAACTCAGCTTGCCGACCACGCCGTGCACATTGCCACCCGAATCATTGCGAAACTCGACCTTGCCGGCCGCAAATTCCTTGATGGCCGTCACCACATCGGCCGTCACCGTCCCGTTCTTGGGCGAAGGCATCTTGCCCTGCGGGCCGAGCACTCGACCCAGTTTGCCGACTTTGCCCATCACCTTCGGTGAGGCAATCGCCACATCAAAATCCAGCCAGCCGTCTGAAATCTTCTTGATCAGCTCATCGCTGCCGGCCTCAATCGCACCGGCGGCCAGGGCCGCTTCGACCTCCGAATCGTCGCAAAAGGCGACCACACGACGCGATTTGCCGATACCGTGCGGCAGACTGATTGCGCCGCGAATCATCTGGTCGGCCTGCTTGGGATCGATACCCAGATGCATCACGCATTCAACCGTCTGATCAAACTTGGTGCTGGCAAAAGTTTTCACTTTCTTGACGCCCTCGTTCAGACTCAGCGGCTCTTTGACCGCTTTCTGGGCGTCGGCCTTGTAACGTTTACTTCGAAATTGCATCTTGTTCTCCGCGAAAAAATGTCGTTTCGCTCCCACCGTCGCTGCCGTGGTTTGCAGGTTCTTTTCAGAACATCACAGTCTAATATCGAAATTCAAATATCGAAATTCGAAACAAATCCAAACACTCATAACACTTCCGCTCAATCTGGTTGAATCGTTTGTGATTTGAATATGACACTTGTTTCGGATTTAGAATTTCATATTTCAAATTTTCTCTTAACCTTCTACTTCGATGCCCATGCTTCGGGCCGTGCCTTCAATAATTCGGTCGGCCTGCTCAAGATCATACGCGTTCAAGTCGTTGAATTTCGTTTCCGCGATCTTGCGAATCTGCGCCCGGGTCACTTTGCCGACTTTTTCCTTATTCGGCACGCCGCTGCCCTTGGCCAGATTCGCCTCTTTCTTCAGCAGCACCGCCGCCGGCGGACTTTTGACAATAAAATCAAATGAACGATCCCCGTACACCGTAATTTCAACCGGTATCGTCATTCCGTCGGCGTCCCGTGTTCGCTCGTTGAACTGCGAAACAAACTGACCGATATTCACGCCGTGCTGACCCAACGCCGGACCAATCGGAGGCGCCGGCGTCGCTTTACCGCCCGGCGCCTGAAGCTTGATGACCGCTTTTACTTCTTTAGCCATTGAACAAATCCCGATAATAGGTGCCTGTCTCTCACAAAATGGGCCTCAACCCATCAAAAATCCAGGTATGCATTAAGGGGCAAACCGCCCCGCGGGCACACCCTACACTTTCTCAATCTGCCAGTACTCAATATCCAGCGGCGTGCTGCGACCGAATATCGTCACAATCACACGCACCACACCGCGTTCGGCGTCGATATAATCGACCGTCCCCTCAAAATTCTCAAACGCCCCCTCGCGAATCTTGACCATATCTCCCTTTTGAAACTCCACCTTGATATTCGGCGTATCTTCCGGTTTTTCCGCTTCTTTGAGCATCTTGGCCACATCGGTATCGCGCATCGGCGTCGGAATCCCTTCGGTCCCGATAAAATCGCCCACGCCCATCGTATCCTTGATCACGTACCAGGCATCCTCCGGCACGCGACCGTCTTCTTTCAGCTCCATCTCCATAAACACATAACCCGGATACAGCTTGCGCTTATGAACCCGCTGTTTGCCGCCGCGAATCCGCTTGACCTGTTCGCTCGGAACCAGGATGCGACCGACGCTCTCGACGCCTTCCACCTGCATCTTCCGCGCCAGCGCTTCGCGCACCTGCTCTTCCTTATTCGAAGCGACCCGTAATACAAACCATTGCATTGCCATTGACGCTGTGTCCTTGACCAAGCCCGCTGCTGTTAATAAAGACCGACAATCCCGCTGAAGAAATAGCCCAGCAGAATATCCCAAAAACCGATACCCGCCGACATCACCGCCACGACAATAATGACCACAATCGTCGAGTTGACGATTTCCCTGCGACTCGACCAACTGACCTTCTTGATTTCGCCCTCGGCGGCAATCAGGAAATCCGCCACCGACGGACGATTGCTCAGCCACCAGATCAGCGACGCAAACACCGCACACACGCCGGCCGGAAGCAGCGTCTCAATCCACACATTATCGGTGGCCGCCTGAAGCTTCTGATGAAGCACCACACACCCGTAGGCCGCTATCACAAAACACACCAAACCGGTCCACAGACGGGTATTTTTGCCTTGTCCGCGTTTATATATCTTAAGATTCATTGTCGATGCCACCTCATAGAAACAGGATCGCCGTCGTCTCGTTCGGTATCACGGTGCCGATAAAAACAGGTCAGGAGGGATTCGAACCCCCAACCTGCGGTTTTGGAGACCGCTGCTCTGCCAGTTGAGCTACTGACCTGTGTGCCGCTACTTGCGACGGATCTTATGAACCGTATGCGTGCGGTCGCGCTTGCAGAATTTCTTCAATTCAATCTTCGGCACACCGCCCTGAACATTGACGGGCGTACGATAATTGCGGTCGCCGCACTCTTTACACTCAAGCCAAACCCATTCGGTTTTCTGTGCCTTGGCCATATACTGCTAATCCTCTCTAAACACGACAACCTCCCCGCCCCTTGACGCCGCGGAAAGGTTAAAAGAGGCGCCGCACTCACACCCGTGCGGCGCCGTCCGAGTTAGTCAATCGTTATTCAACAATCTTGGTGACAACGCCGGCGCCAACCGTTCGTCCACCCTCGCGAATCGCAAAGCGAAGGCCTTCTTCCATCGCGATCGGAGCAATGATTTCAGCCGCCATTTCGATATTGTCGCCCGGCATACACATCTCGACCGGTTTGCCTTCACGGCTGCGAATCTCGGTAATCGCGCCCGTAACATCCGTTGTCCGGAAGAAGAACTGCGGGCGATACCCAGGAAAGAACGGCGTATGACGGCCGCCTTCGTCCTTGGTCAGCACGTACACTTCGGCATTGAACTTGGTATGCGGCGTAATCGAACCGGGCTTGGCGATCACCTGACCGCGCTCCAGTTCTTTCTTCTCAACACCCCGAAGCAGCAGACCCACGTTATCGCCGGCCTGACCCTGATCCAGCGTCTTATTGAACATCTCAACGCCCGTACAGGTCGTCTTGCGAATTTCCTTGGATAAACCCACAACCTCAACTTCATCGCCGACTTTGACAATGCCGCGCTCAACACGACCGGTACCGACCGTCCCGCGACCTTTAATGCTGAACACATCCTCGACCGGCATCAGGAACGGCTGATCGACCGCACGCTCCGGAACCGGAATGTAATCGTCCACCGCTTCCATCAGCTCATCAATGCATTTACAGGCCTCGTCGTCGCTGCCTTCGCTTTCCATAGCCTTCAGGGCCGAGCCGCGAATAATCGGAATATCATCACCCGGAAATTCGTACTTGCTCAACAGCTCGCGCAGTTCCATTTCCACCAGGTCAATCAGCTCCGGATCGTCCACCTGGTCGGTCTTGTTCAGGAACACCACGATGCGCGGCACGTTCACCTGACGAGCCAGCAGGATGTGCTCACGGGTCTGAGGCATCGGGCCGTCACTGGCCGCCACCACCAGAATGGCGCCATCCATCTGGGCCGCGCCGGTAATCATGTTCTTGATATAGTCCGCGTGACCGGGGCAGTCCACGTGCGCGTAATGGCGATTGGCGGTCTCATATTCGACATGAGCCGTGTTAATCGTAATACCGCGTTCTTTTTCTTCCGGCGCATTGTCAATATCATCATACTTGCGGATATTGCCGCTGCCGTGCTTGACCGCCATACGCATCGTAATCGCTGCGGTCAACGTCGTTTTCCCGTGGTCAATATGACCGACAGTCCCGATGTTCACGTGTGGTTTTGTACGCTGAAATACACCCTTAGCCATTTTTACAATCTCCTGATATTCGGTTGATTCCTCTAATCTGCTAAGTTTCCTGGTTTATTGTTAACCGCTGATCGCTTGCCGCCTATTCAAAAAAATACCGACTCTTGCCGGGCAAAACCGCCCCGCAATATCCGCCGGTCTGTTTGGATTACCGAGCTGCTGATGGGATTTGAACCCATGACCTCGTCCTTACCAAGGACGCGCTCTACCGACTGAGCTACAGCAGCAACTGCCTGTAAATAAAATACTTCAGGTTGTTTCCGTCCGTCGGAAATCAACCCGTCTGACCCTGCTCACCACCCGCCGATTGCATCGGCTCGCTGTTTCTAAAGAGGGATTCTTCGTCCTGCAACCATTGCAAAAGGGAGAGTATATAGTTGCCGCCTCGCAAAATCAAACAGAAAAATTTGATTTTTTCAAAAAAATCAAAAAAACAAGCCCCTTCAATCACGCCGGCCCATTACGGCCTTTGCAGCTCGTTTGATTCCGACGCGCTCACGGCCACAGGCAAAACCGCCACATGCTCCTGCCAAACCCTGATCATAGACGAAAAAAGTCCATTTTCGGCATACCCGCCCAATCCCGACAATTTTTCCAGCAGACTGGCTTTCGCCTCGCGATGGATTAACTCAGAGTGGAAAAATTCATCCAGTTTAACCACAATATCAGAATCCTTGTGCAGGCTTTCCCGATCCAGCCGAACGCGCACCAGATCACAGGCCGCATCAAAAAAACCACCCCTCACCAGCACCTCGACTACGCGTCCGGCCACAGCATCCGGAAACGCCAGATTCCCGCCTGCGGCCTTGAGCCGCTGCACATACCCGGCAAGCTGATCGGGCATCTGCCGCTCCACAAATCGCTCGGCCAGACGGATTCGCACATCCGCCAGCAAAAGCTCATTCTTTTCGACGATGGCCTTCTGCTCGGCAAGCTCCAATAATTCCCGAACAAGACCGATCTGTAATCCATCATTAGCCAGTCGATTCGCCCACTCCGCACAAATCCCGGCTCCGGCACGCTGACAAATCGCACGAAAAGCCTGAATAGATGACTCCGAATGTCCATTTGAAGTCAAAAACCCGGCCAGCCACTCAAGATCTTCTGGTCGCCCCGCCTGAGCGGCCGCTTCAATCACAAGCTGTAACACAGCCGCACTGCCTTTTTGGGTCAAATTATGCTGCTTATACAGTTTCAGCGCCTCGGACTTATCCAGATTCGACAGCCCTCTTGCCGCCGCCAAACGCACCGGCAGATTATCGTCAATCCCAATCGCCTCGACAAAGTACGGCTGATACAGCCCCGCCGCACGCTCCCGTTGAGCACCCTGACCGCACAACCGCGCCATCATCCCAAGCAGTTCACCCCGCAAGGCAGAAGTGCGCTGCACCGAAATCTCGTAACGCTTGGCCAGAAGCGTCAAATAATGCATTGACTTTTCCGGCGGCAAGCCGTTTAACTCCAGCAACTTACGTACTATTTCGGCGCCTTTCTTAGCAGTCTCAATATTATCCGAATCCAGATATGTCTCCGCTATTTCGAGCGTCTGATGTTTAATCGCTTCGGGCAGTTCTATCTTCGACCCCGGCGAAAACGCAAAAAAACACGCCTCGCCCAGCGCCTCAAACATCGCCAGTGCCACCTCCGAATCCTCCTCAAGGCGCAGCCGCTCCAGTAATTTTTCAGCCGGATTCAAGGCACTCATATTGTTCAACACCCGTGCGGTTTTGAGCCGAACCAAACGCGACTCATCGGCCAGCAGCGCCAGCAGCTTTTCACGCATCGCGGCCTGTCCGTCGGACGGATAACGATCAATTTTATCCAGCGCCCACACACGAATCGCCGCCATCTCCGAATCCAGCCGACTCAGGATCATCGTCGTCCGCGCCGTTTCATCGGCGGTTTCATACTGCTTGTCCAGCGACTCGAGATACAATCGCTGCCAGCGATCGCGCTCGGCCTGCATTTCACGCAGCTTCATTTCCTGACGCAGCAGACGCTCGCGCCGAATCTCATTTGGGCTTTTCTGCCTCAAATCATCCAGTATTTGTTTCCAAACCTGCCGACTCGTCCCCACCGGAATACCGAACGCCTCCTGAAGCGCCGCTTCTGCCGCGCGGGCCACTTCGGCATCCGGCTCATCCAATAGCCGGATCAGTTCGCTAAGAGCCGCCGGTTCCGGACGAATTTGAAGGGCATAAATCACATTTTGCCTCGCACGTCGGTCCAATGAGGTATCCCGTGACAAGGCATACAGACGGTCACTGAGATCGTCAAACCCAAAAACCAGCAGCGCCTCGGCCGCAAGCCGCGCCGATTCCCCGTCAGCACCGATCAGAAGATCCACCAGCGGCGCCATAAACATCTCCCGCGAACCAATGCTTGTGCCCGCGGCGCGGGTCTTAATCAAGGCACGACAAACAGCCCGCGTGGCCGCCGTGTTATCAGGCATACGCAACGCTGAAATTAACAGATCACGACCGGCGGAATCCCGATTCAATAGCAACCCTACGGCCGCGTCGATACGAATCTCTTCCGTACTGCCCTGAAGAAGCGCCTCCCGATAAATCCGCAACTGACGGGCGGGATCATCCTCAGACGCCGTTGCGGACACAGACGGTTCCGCCGCCGAAAGTGGATACGGCAGAACCACGATCCCAAGAAAAAACAGCGTCACAAGCCAGCGCATCGGCAAACCCATTCCTATATCTACGAGTGCGAAAAAAACCGACATCTAATCGATATCTTCGACCAAACCGCCTCCATACTATCACAAAAAAACAGCCCGTCAAACGCTTGCAGAAGGAAATTATCGATTTTCCCCGCTGCCAGACAAAAAAACTCCCGCTTTTTATAATATACTCCCGCCGACGCACACCGGTTCACCCCAATCCAAAATCCAAGCCTCCGACCTATCGCCTCAGCAAGTCCAGCGGCAATTGCAGGATGGGCAGCGAAATCGTCCGAATCGTCGGATCGCGCATATCATCTCGTATCTCAATTTTCCAGAACGCCGACCCCAGTCCCCGCAGCAGCGAATCCAGAATCACCGTTTCCGTTCCCGCCAGTCCCCCCAATGCCACCAGATCCACCGCAACGCGATAGGTCTTCAGATTCAACCGCCCGTCTCCGTGAAAAACAAACGGCCGCCCCACAATCCGAATACGGTCCAGCACCGCTTCGTCGCCTCGAATAAAGGCATCCAGTTCCATCCGATTGAAAACATAATCTTTCGGCTCGCGGAACTGGATCGCCGTCAGAACCTTACCGATCAGCGACTGTCTGCCAAGCCTCATCTCGGAAACCGTCGCGATCAACCGACCTTGTTTCATTTCGCTCCGCCCGGCGCGCCCCTGAAGGCTCAGCGTTCCTTTCACTTTTCCTCGCTCCCCGGTATCGTTCCGTTCAAATACCTGACCGGCTGAAACCAGCCGAGCCACATCAAGCCCCTCAAACATCAGGTCAAGTGTATAGTCTAAAAACGACTGAGACCCCTGAATATCCATCGTCAATGAACCGTTTGCAATGCCTTGCCCCAGCACCGCTGAAAAATTCCGACTCACGAGTACTCCGTCATTCGGATCAAACACCACCTGCCCCGAAAGCCGGTCAATGTCACGTCCGCGGAAACGAAATCCTTCCATTTGGTAAAACGCCTCCAGTTCCTGGACAACCTGATCGGCGTCAACAGAAAAACGTCCTTCAATAGATCCGTTCAGCCGTTCCACAAAATCCGTCGTTCGACTCTTGACCTCCTTCATGGACAATCGCCCGGCCGCTTCCAAACCGCTAAATCCCTCTTCGTCCAGCGTCAGCACCGCCGTCGAAACCGACACATCAATCCGTCCCGACAGGTCCATTGGCTCATAAGCCTGTCGCATCCGATCCGGCATGACCGCGGCCAGTGACTCAGTCAGTGCCGCCTGCTCAATACGAAAATGCTCCAGTCGAACATGCTGCTTTTCTATCCGCACCGTCCCGAAGGCCTCGCCGGCCGTTTGCCCGTCCATCCGCAGCGGCGTCGCATGACAGACCACGGTCACATCCATTGGCGCACACTCCGCTTCAGGTAGATTCCGACCCCAGCGACCTGAGACATGGACCGGGCCATACGGCCTGATCTTAAACATATCCGCCCGGATATGCCGTTCAGCAGCCGCCCAGAAAGCCTCTGTCAGCGGAAACGCCGTCGCCTCAATATCCAGACACACGCCGGGCAAATCGGGATCAACACCCTGCTCTGTTAAACGCCCGGACAACGATAAGCGACCCTGTCCGCTGCGGCCCGTCAACCGTTCCAATTCAATTGTCCGGGGCTTTGCTTCGGCCGTAATCCGCACATCCTCCAGCGGCACCGCAAAATCTGCGTACACGAAGCGATCCGCCGACACCTCCGTGTCAATCCGATAATCAAACGGGCGCTCGCCCGACGGATCGGCAAACACATTAATTTCAGCGGACACCATCCCTCCGTCGATTTCAAACCGCTCCAAATAATCCCGCTGCGTTGCCATCATCGCCTCAAGCAGCATCGCGTCCACCGGTATCCGATTCGCGTGAATACGAATCGAAAAATCGTCGCTGCCCGCCGCCGTTCCGCTAATCGCCACGCTGCGGCCGTCCGGATAGGCCGCCCTGACATTTGACAGCATAACCCAATTCGGCTCAAACACCACGCGCCCTGTCAAATGCTCCAGCGGATAGGGAAAATGCTCATACATCACCGCCGCATCAATCAATTCGACCTCC
Organism: Anaerohalosphaeraceae bacterium; assembly: GCA_050309605.1. Lineage (GTDB taxonomy): Bacteria > Planctomycetota > Phycisphaerae > Sedimentisphaerales > Anaerohalosphaeraceae > T3Sed10-213. The sequence goes on along the minus strand of JBNRMN010000067.1, from coordinate 172,747 downwards.
AGCCGCCGCGTTCGCCGACCATCGCCGAACCGCCGGTACCGATGATCAATCGCCCCCGTCCCCGACGGCATAAATGTAAACCACAGCCGCTTGGCCTCCGGCCCCAGCGCCCGATAGACATCCTCATCAAACCGAATCTGCCCGCTGACCACGCGCAGCCAAAGCTCCGCATTCGGACCGAACCCATCAACACCACCCTCAATGGCAAACTCCGACTCGCCGTGCCGACACACAAGCCGATTGAGCGTCAGGGACCGCCCCGAAAACTCAATCGTCCCGGCCATGTGCTCCAATCGATAGGGAAACCGCTCGTCCTGCACCGAAATGTCCCGACAGATCACCTGCCCGTACACCTCCGCCTCTCGCAGATGATCCCATCGCCCGCGGACTTGCAGATGCACATCGCCTGCCCCCCGCGGCCGAAAACGATTCAAAAATCGCGACGCCGCCGGCCCCAGCAACTCCAGCACCGACTGCCCGTACACCACGGCGTCAACCGCCGGCGCATCCGTCAACGAAAACCCCGTCAGATCAACCGACGCCTCAAACCCTCCTTCTCGCAAGAGCTTCGCACGTCCTGAAGCTTCGCCCACACCCTGACCCATCCGAAACGTCAAACGCTCAACCTCCACCGACTCGGCGTCAAACGCACAGGCCAACTGAACATCATCCACATTCCAGGCATTGTCCAGTATCCGCGTCCGCGGCATCCGTAATTGCCCCGTCAAACGCAGACGATGCATCACCTCGCCATCGCCGAGGCGTAACGTCCCTTCCGCCCAACTGCCCGACAGCGCCAGCCGATCATCCGCCTGAAAGGAAAACCCATACAACCCCTCATCGCCCGCCGCGGCCATCCGCCCGTTCAGCCCCACCGCCGTAATCGTCTCCACGTTGCCCGCCTCGTTCCGCCGCACGCGAACCGCCGCACGCTCCACACGCACCAGCGGCAGCCCAGCGGCGGACGCTTCGCCGGCAACCGCTCCCAACCGCTGCACATTCCAGCCTTTGCCCTTCTCATATTCAATCGTCAGCACCGCATCGGCGACCACCGCCGAACCGATTGACAACTGACGCTGCACCAACTTGCCCGGCGTATAACTGACCCGCACACGTTCCGCAAAAAAAATCGGTGAATTGGCCAATAGCGATTCATCCTCCGCAACCGACAGCCCCTTAATCAGCACGCCCAGACCGCTGAACCGCGCCCCCTGCACCGCCACCGCCGCCTCCGGCAATCGCTGCGAAAGCTGACGCTGCACCACCGCCGGCAGATACCATCGGCTCGCCCCATACGCAAGCCCCGCCGTCACCGCCGACCACACCGCAAGCCGCAGCAGCCACCGCCCCAGCCATCGCATAACCCTGCGCATCTTACCCATCTGTTAACATCAATCGAACGCCGCTGACCAATCCAATTCAAAACTCAAAACGACGACCTGCAAACGAACAACAATCAAATCGCCTTATCCGCAATATCCCGACGATAGTATGCCCCCTCAAACGAAATCTTGTCCACCGCCTCATAGGCCCGTGACTTGGCCCGGGCTATCGTTTCGCCCAGTGCCGTTACCCCCAGCACACGCCCGCCGCTGGTGACAATCTGCCCGTCGCGTGTGGCCGTACCGGCATGAAACACCATCACATCTTCCATTTTCCCCGCTTCCTCCAGCCCCAAAATCTCTTTGCCCTTCTCATACGCTCCCGGATATCCGCCCGAGGCCATCACCACACACACCGCCGGACGCTTGTCCCAATCCAGACTCACCTGATCCAGCCTGCCCTCGCACACCGCCAGCATCACCTCCAGCAAATCCCCCTTCATCCGCATCAAAATCGGCTGCGTCTCCGGATCGCCGAACCGCACATTAAACTCCAGCACACGCGGCCCGCCCTGGGTCAGCATCATCCCCGCATACAGCACCCCCTTGTACGGCGTCTCGTTGCGATTCATCCCATCAACCGTCGGCACCAGCACCTCGCGCACAATCTGAGCCAGCAATTTCTCCGTCACAATCGGCGCCGGACTGTACGCCCCCATCCCGCCGGTATTATCGCCCGTATCCCCCTCGCCGATGGGCTTGTGATCCTGGGCACTTTCCATTACATAGATACTCCGCCCATCCACAAATGCCAGAATCGACGCCTCCTGTCCCAGCAGCTTATCCTCAACCACAACCACCCGCCCCGCGTCGCCGAAGAGGCCATCGACCATAATCCGCTCGGCGGCCAAAATCGCCTCGGACGGCTCATCACACACGAACACCCCCTTGCCCTTGGCCAGCCCGGCAGCCTTGACCACCACCGCCTCATCCCGACTGGCGATATACGCCTTGGCGTCCTTGAAATCGGTAAACGTCCGGCTTTCAGCCGTGGGAATACTGTTGGCCCGCATAATCTGCTTGGCAAATGCCTTGTCGGCCTCCAGCTTGGCCGCGGCCTTGCTCGGCCCGAACGCCTTGATGCCCGCGGCCTCGAAGGCGTCCACCGCCCCGGCCGCCAGCGGATCTTCCGGCCCAATCACCGCCAGATCAACCTGCTTGCCCTGGGCGAATTCAACCAGACGATCAATTTCTGTGTCTGCAATATCGACATTTGTCCCGAATGCCGCTGTCCCCGGATTGCCCGGCGCAATGTACAAATGATCTAACTTCTTTGATTGAGCCAACTTCCACGCCAGCGCGTGCTCGCGACCCCCGCTGCCAACCAATAAAACATTCATAATAACCTCTTCATTGAAACCACAGATTTCACGGATTACACAGAGTAAACCAAACTATAAATCATAAGGATTAAATAGAAAAATAAAAAATCCCCGCAAGCCCCGTAATCCGCGGTTAAAAATCAGTGAAAATCAGTGAATCCGTGCAAAAAACAGGCCGATAAGTACACCGTGTATAGATATGACGACATAAAAAAAGATATAATAAACCAAAAACTGCGAACTAAAAAACTTGAAAAACTCAAAACTCAAAACTCAAAACTCAAAACTAATTCCACGAGCGTTCACGCTCGTGGAATTGATGATCGTCGTCTCCATCCTCGGCATCCTGGCCGCCGTCGTCATCCCCGAATTCCAAAACCACCAACAAAAAGCAAAAGAAACCCAGGCCAAAGCCAACCTAAAACTCCTCAGAGAAGCCATCGAAAGATACACCGCCGAACACAACGGAATGCCGCCAGGCTACTTGAACGGTGTATTCTCGGATCATACATTTATTGTAAATGCGCAACTTCTCTATTGTACCAACATTAACGGCGACACCATTTTGCAAAAAACAAAAAGTGGTTCATATATCTATGGTCCTTATTTTAACGAATTGCCGAAAAACCCTTTCAATAAAAAAGATGATTTTCGGATTCTTGGCGATTCGGAATCTTTTCCCGCCGAGGCATCGGGAGAGTACGGCTGGATATACAAACCCAAAACTAAAGAAGTGCGCCTTGATTATCCGGAAACCGACTCGGAAGGTGTAAACTTCTATGCCTATTAACGCAGATTAGTTGACCTTTCGAAACAGATAAAGAGTATCTGTCGTATCGTCCATCTGCGGTAGATTTTCAACCGTACCGGTAACGGTTGAAGTGGCCAGCCATTCCGTATTGTGTTTGTTGACTGTTCCTTCAAGAATTTCCGTCATCGTACCGGAAAAATCAACTCCGGGCAGTTCAATCCGATAATCCTCAAAATGAATAGCAATCTTTAAAGCTCGTGTGTTGTGATCAAATTCAACTGGCGCCTCCCCCAAGATTATCATAAGCATAGAACCCTGAGTCGGGCCTTTTTTATGCAATCCGCCCTCCGCAATATTAATCTTCAGACCTGACGCTAAGGTAAATGAAACAAGATTGCCCGCCTCGTCCAGTTCCACCGCTTTACGGCCTGAATCCACCTGCCAAACGCCCGCCAGTTCTTTCGGAAAAGCCGTCTGCATATTGTGCACCGAAGACTGACAGCCGGACAAAAGGCAAAGGGCAAAAGGCAAAAGGAAAAACGCAATTTTTAATGTTGAATTGTTCATTGTCTGTTCCTCTATCAACCGCGGATTACACAGATGGACACGGATTTATATGAACCACAAAGGACACAAAGAGCACGAAGAATTCAAATTCATTCTTTTTTATCTCTATCTCTTTACTTCATGACCTTCGTGCTCTCCGTGGTAAATCTAAACCCCTGACACAAACCAATCATTTTACAGCAATTTATTCAATCTATCGACACGTATTCGTGCATGCTTTAGAATATGCGACAAAGTAGATCGCTTGATTGGTTTGTGGGCAGGTATGGTAATTTTCAGCATATTGTCGGCCGTATGCTTGTGCAGTCGAATATGACGCCCTTTTGCCGCACTACAACCCACCCGTCGCGCTTCAGTGCATTAATAACCTGTCGATAATCCAGGCTGGGGACCTTGCTCATACAGCGATCTCTAAAACTTCCGATTCGGCGTTTAAGCTATAGTCATCGTCCACCGGTTCCAGATAAAGCGCGATGGCTTCCTGAATATTCTCCAGCGCTTGCTGACGGGTGTCGCCCTGACTGATACAGCCGGGAAGAACCGGAACGATAGCTGTATAACCGCCCTCGTCGCTGGGTTCCAACACAATACGAAGTTTCATGAAAATGTTCCTTTCTGAACTCTGTCTTCTGACTTCTGAATTATACCACGAAGGACACAAAGAGCACGAAGAATTTTAATCAGGTTTTGATCCGGTTTGGAGCATTGCGTTTTTTGTCATTTGAATTTGTTTCGGATTTCGATAGTCGAGAGGTTTATTGGTCGTCTCGTAATATGTCGCATAATTGCCTGCCCAATTCGGGAATGCTTTTTATTGCGGTTTCCCATACGTTCATACAAGCAAATCGCCTGATTTATATCAATAATGCTGTCCTGCTTAAGCGGAAGTTTCACGGTATCTACCGATGTATTCAACTCGTCCCGCAATTCCTGATTAAAGCCCGCCAATTCAAAAAGGGATATTGGATGGGCCGCAAATTCCACCAGCATATCCACGTCACTGGTCTCATCCGCATATCCGGCCGCATACGACCCGAACAGGAAAACTTTGCGGATAGGATAATGCAATGCAGCTTTTTGGGCTGCCTGTTTAATTTGTTCGATTGTTAGAGCATGTCTCGTTACCCTCTTTTCAACCACAGATTGCACGGATTGGCACGAATATAATTCTAAACTCTAAATCGTCATTGGTCAATAAAAAAGAGGCACAGCCTCGCGGCTAAATGCTCTCCCCCTGCAAAGGGGGAGTACCCCGAAGGGGGGAGGGGGTGTAAAAAAGTAGGCTCTTATCCAATAAAGTTGATAAAAAATGCTCTTTGAAAACTATAAGTATTTTGGATTTAACGCTTTAAGACTCCAGCAGGGCAGGCTATAATGCCTTTGCCATAGGGAGGATAAGGCAACGCTGGGAAGCGACCTGAGCGCCTCTATGGTGACATACAGCATAGGGCGGCATCCAAAAGGTAAACAATTAATGAGCCGCCTGCACCGGAGGTTGTAATATACCCCTCCGGCCGCTGCGCGGCCACCTCCCCTTGACAGGGGAGGAGCTTAAACATAAAAAGAGGCGCCCGCCTCAGCGGCTGCGCCTCTTTACACACATTGTCTTTACGAGTTTGGTTAAGCGGTTCGGTCTCGCTTATTTGCGCCGACGCAGGAACAGAGCGCCAACACCCAGCAGACCCATCGTCATCGGCTCGGGAACCAACGTGACAGAATCAAAAGTGGTTTGGTTATAGTCAACGCCACCGATGGTCGTAGCTACTGACCAAAGTTCAATTACAGAACCTTCTTCACCAGCATAATCGACGGTCAAAATTGAATCAGCTTCGGTCAGACCTAAAAAACCAAAACCCGGGAAGGCCCCTGCTGAAATGCGCAGTTGATCGCCGGCTACAAAAGCAGGAGCAACCATCCAATTACCTTTTTCACTTAATGATGCATCGCCGAAAACGACTGAGCCACTGACTACTCGAAGGATCAAGTCGTAACCTTCCAAGTTACCGGCTTCAGTTTTCTCAAAGACTATCGACAAAGTCCCAGACAAGAGTGGCTCCGACGGTGTCAGAGACAAACCTGCTGTCGCCATCGAACCAACTGCCAAAACCAAACTCAAAACCATTAACTTCTTCATCATCGTTCCCCTTTCGAAAAACTTGTTGTTGTTTTTGTTCGAACAAAACTCACGTTAACGTTAACTTACTTGGTGTAAAGTGTGTGTTAATTTTATCTTATACTGATTTAGAGTGAATCATTAAAACATGAAAAACTCTATTTCTCAATACTATTGCGGCCAGTTATTAATGAGAATCTGCAGGTCCGCAAATGTAACCACACCATCCTTGTTGAAGTCCGCACACGGATTGTAAGGATTGGGTGCCCACGCATTAATCAATATCTGTAAATCCGCAAAAGTGATCACACCATCGCCATTTCCATCGCCTTCGCCAAACCTCGGGTAGTTCCAGCATTCCGGGCCATCGGTGACCGCGACACAGATGCCTTCATCGTCGAGGTTGGTGGTCAGGGCCTCATCGCCGACCACGCCGCCGCGAAGGGTATCCAGCTCAAAGCACACCATTCCCGCGCCGGTCTTGAAGGTAATCAGCACTTCGCCGCCGATTTCGGAGACAAAGCCTTCCTGATTGCCGCCCTCATCCAGCACGCCCATGCTGATGCTGAACTCGGTTGCGCCCGCCGCGGCCACACCGGCCTCATCAGCCAGCGCAAACGGATGCCCGTCGCCGACTTCATACGTGCCCGGAGCACCCGCTTCGGTCGTAAAAGCAAAGTCGATGAACGTGTTGAACGCCGCGTTGACTTCCGGCTCCAGATCGACCAGCTCAGCGCCTTCGCTGCAGGTCACCTTCAGGGCCAGACCGCGCACGACATCAGCCGTGTCAATCACCACCGACACGGTTCCATCCCCGTTGTCCACCGCGGAAAACTCAACCGCCGCGAACGCCGGGACTGCCAGAGCCATAACGAGCAAACTTAACAGAACTTTTCTCATTTGACACCATCCCTTTCTCTTTTTCTTCGGTTACTCTATTTTACATCACCCTCAAGGCCCCGCGCCTCGAAGGCATCTCGCTCGCATTTTTTCGCTTCGGGCAAACCTGTCGGCTCGCCGCGCTGTGTGCCACGAAACCGCCCCGGATTCTCCCATCCGAAATTCAGCTTCCTTGGTACTCTGCTGATAATACTAAAAAACGCGATGCATTGCAAGAAAAAATTGCCGAAGGAACAAAAAATTTTGAAAAACCCCGAAAAAACAGCCTTTTTCAGTACTGCTACGTCGTATTTTTATTCACAACCCCCATTATCAGCCTGAAAATCAGCATCCGGCTACCCACCACCGGCCGGATGACGATACCCACAACAGCCGAGCCGCGCAAGCGGCCGGATTATGTGGCGACTTGCAAAACGCTCCATCTATCCGCATCCCCGTATCGGGCGGCTCGCGCCGCCGCGCTGTTGTGCCGCGATGTTGCGCCGCGTCATCGTACAATAGCCGAGCCGCGCAAGCGGCCGGATTATGTGGCGACTTGGAAAACGCCCCATCCATCCGCATCCCCCTATCGGGCGGCTTTCGCCGCCGCGCTATTGTGCCGCGCTGTTGCGCCGCGCCATCGTACAATAGCCGAGCCGCGCAAGCGGCCGGATCCTGTGGCGTCTTGGAAAACGTCCCATTTATCCGCATCCCCGTATCGGGCGGCTTGCGCCGCCGCGCTGTTGCGCCGCGTCATCGTACAACAGCCGAGCCGCGCAAGCGGCCGGATTATGTGGCGACTTGCAAAACGCTCCATACACCCGCATCCCCTTATCGGGCGGCTCGCGCCGCCGCGCTATTGTACCGCGCCCTTGCGCCGCCGCGCTGTTGTGCGCGCTGGTGTGCCGCGCTGGTGTCTTCTGACCTCTAATTTTGAAACTCAAACGGCTTTTTGGCCACGGAGAACGGCCGGTCGCGTCCGATATTATTGAGCAGCCCAATAGCGATCATATGCACGACCATACTCGAGCCGCCGTAGCTCAACAGCGGCAGCGTCAATCCTGTAATCGGCATCAGCCCCAGCGTCATATTGATATTGACCAACACCTCCACCGCAAACATCGCCCCGATGCCGGCGGCCACAAGCCGACCAAACGCATCGGTATTCAGCCATGCAATCTCCATCGCCGTGGCAATAATCACCGCATACAGCAGCAAGACCACCACACACCCGCCCAGGCCCAATTGATGGGCAATGGCCGCGAAAATAAAGTCGTTGTGCCGTTCGGGCAGGTAATCGTAGCGTATGTACGGCCCTTTGCCCAGCCCATACCCCCACAGACCGCCGGACGCAATGGCCTGTTTGGAGTGCAGCAGGTGGTAGCCCTCGTCCCGCCGCCACGTCCGCAGCCGCTCGGCGTCGCCCACCAGATAATTGGCCAGCCGAGGACGCGACCGCACCGCTTCAAAAATCCGTTCATTCTGCAGTGCCACCGACGCAATCCGCATTCGCTGGTAACTGTGCATAAAATTCCACAAGACCGGCGCCGCCAGCGCCGCCATCATTATAATGAACAACAGATGCTTGACCCGCGCCCCGGCCACGAACAGCATCGCAAACAAGATCGGCATCAGCAGCATCACCGTCCCCAAGTCCGGCTGCCGCAAAATCAGCACAATCGCCAGCAGCGTAATCGCGAACGGCCCGACCAGTCCCTTGAACGTCCGATAATTCTCGCGAAACCGAAGATACCACGCCAACGCAATAATAAAGCCAACCTTGCAGAACTCCGACGGCTGGATGTTGAGCAAATCGCGCCCCATAATCGTTACACGAATCCACCGCCGGGCATTGTTGACCACCGGCACAAACGGCAGGTCAATGTATTTGTCGATCATCAGCACCATCAACAGCGCCAGAATGACCGCGTAAAGCGTGTAGCTGTATGGCCCTAACCGCCTGTAATCAAAGAGGTTAACGCCGACCAAACACCCCAGCCCCACCACCGCGAACCCCGCCTGCCGCAGCCAGTAGCCCGCATAGCGGCCGGTCGCGGCCGCGCTGCGAACCGATGCTTCGTCCCGGCCCGTCTGCTCGGCGGCCTCGGCCGGATTGTCCGGCTCGACCTGCGGATGTCCGATGGCATAAATCGTCACCAGACTCAAACACACCAGCAGCACCGACGCCGCCAGCAGCGGAAGCCGAGCCGCCAGAAACCGACCGGACAACACATCAAATTGGTATTTTCGAGGTCCGATACCCAATACTCATCTCAAATTGTAAATCCTATGATTTCAAATCTGATCTCAATTTTCAGATTTCAAATTCCGAACCTGCCCTCTGCCATCTGACCTCGGACATCCTCCACCAGCCGCTCCATCGCCGCATCAAGCGGCCCGTCCATGGTCACCCCGGCCGCCAGCGTATGACCCCCGCCGCCATAGGCCTGGGCAATCGCCCGCACATCCACATCGCCTTTGCTTCGCAGCGAACAGCGAAACCGCCCGTCGGACAGCTCCACCAGCAGCACCGCCACTTCAACCGTACCGATCCGCTGGCATTCATCGATGAGATTTTCGGTATCGGGTCCGGATGCGCCTGTTTCATCAAAATCCCTGCGCAGAATATACTGGGTGGCGATTCGTCCGTCGGCGTGGAGGGCCAGGTGCTCAAGCATCCGTGTCATCAGTGCCAGCCGGGCGGGCGAAAAACTCTGATACAACCGTCGATACATCTCGTTGGGATGCACGCCGATGCTGACCAGCTCGGCGGCGGTATGAAAGATGCGGCTGTCGGCGTTGCCGTACTTGAACCAGCCGGTATCGGTCGCCAGCGCAACAAAAATCGCCTCGGCAATTCGCGGCGTCATGTCCCACCCGACCGTCTTGAACAAATCATAAACGATTTCTCCGGCCGCAGCCGCAGCCGGATCAAGCAATTCCACATCGCCCAGATGATCGCCGGTAATATGGTGATCAATGACTAATATCTTCGGGCGACCGGCCGTGCGGCTATGCGCGATAAAGGCCTCCAGCCCCGGAAGCTGAACCAGACTGTTTGTATCGACGATCACCATCAAATCGCAATCGCCATAAACCCGCGGCAGGTCGTCGGGCCGGACGTCATTGCCCAGCACCGGCACCGGGCCGTCAAACAACTCCGCGTACCAATTGGCCAGCGGCGAGAGCACCAGCGGATGCACCGTCTTGCCGGCGGACGTTAAATGTTCCATCAACGCCCGCATACACCCGCACCCGTCCCCGTCCGGACGCAGATGCGTCGTCAACAGCACACGCTCGGCGTTCATCAATACCTTCACCACTTGATCATAATCCGTGTTGCTCGGCATTCTAAATCATATTCCTTGTTTTCTTGAACTGAAGACAGAGAACAGAAGTCAGAGGTCGAGATAATCGAACCTTTGCCTTCTTCATTTTACTTTCTGTCTTTCCATCCATTCATTAACCTATACAACATTGCATTCACTTCATCGTAGCGGCTGTCCAGCCGCTGAAATTGCTCCTTGTTGATATAATCACAATCCATAGAGAAATTCAGCCAGCCTCGCGTTTCTTCTCCAGACCCCAAAGCATCGTTGAGGTGACGTATAAAAACCTGAAGGTAGCGTCTTGATAAGCAAGTCGATAAACTTTCAAATCATTCACGTTTCGAATCGCACCGTCCATTCCAACCTCTGTCCTCTGACCTCTGTCTTCTGACCTCATATCAGCACCGCCAAAGCGTCGCGGCAATCCTGGGCGATTTGCTCAGACAGATCTTCCCGTGAGGTGAACCGCCGCTGATTGCGCAGCCACTCCATAAAGTCCAGTCCGACCCATTGGCCGTAGAGATTTTCAACATTATCCTCCAGCAAATGCGCCTCCAGCAGCAGCGGATAATCGGTAATGAACGTCTTGGCCCGTCCGATGCTCAGCGCCGCCGGGCGTCGCTGACCGCCAAAGCACACGTCCTCAAACGAACCGCCGACCACGACATAGCCCGCATACACGCCCTCGGACGGCAGAATTTGCCCAGCCGGATGCACATTGGCGGTCGGAAACCCAAGGGTTCGTCCAATGCCGCGACCGGTCACCACCGATCCGGCCAATCGGTACGGACGGCTCAGCAGTTGGGCGGCCTCAAAGACAGCGCCTTTTTCGAGCATCTCGCGAATCAGCGAGCTGGAACAGGTCGCCGCACGCCGATCTTTGCCCAGCCGCACCTCGGTAAACGGCGCCTCGATGACCTCAAAACCGCGCTCGGCACCGAGTTTGCGCAGCGTCTGCATTGTGCCGCTGCGACCGTAGCCGAACGTAAAATTCGGCCCTTCGACAATCACCGACGGCGACAGATGCGACATCAGGAACCGATCAACAAAATCGCTCGGCGACAGATTCAGCAGACTCAAACTGTCGCGAATCACAATCACGACATCCACCCCGGCCGCCTGGAGCAGACGCAGCTTTTGCGGCAGAGGCGTCAACACCCCCGGCGCCTTGTCGGGCCGTAATATCGCCGCCGGGTGCGGATCAAACGTCATCACCGCCGTTTGCGCGCCGCGCTGCTCGGCGGCGCGTTTGGCCGCGGCAATGATCGTCTGGTGCCCGCGATGCACACCGTCAAAGTTGCCAATACTCAGCGCCATACCCCGAGGCAGTTGGCTGATTTGTTCAATCGATTCAGCAATCTGCATTTGCGTTTCCCACAAATAAAAGTAGCATCATACAATGCTCACGCGGACCGAGCAAGCCTTTCCTTCAGGCCGTCTTGAGATACAATAGGCGGCTGAGAACGTGGATGTTTGCGGCAAAATCTGCGAAAACAATTGAAAAACGGGTCAAACAATGCAAAAAGAAAGGATAACAATGCCCCCGAAAGCCATCCGAACGGACGCCGCCCCGGCGGCCATCGGCCCCTATTCTCAGGCAATTCAGGTCGGGAACACCCTGTATCTGTCGGGTCAGCTCGGCCTTGATCCAACCACCGGCAAACTGGTTTCCGCCGATACCGCCGCTCAGGCCGCTCAGGCGCTGAAGAACATCCAGGCCATCCTTGATGCGGCCGGCTTTGCCGTGGCCGATGTGGTTCAAGTCGTGGTGTTAATGACTCATATAGATGATTTTGGTGCGATAAACGCACTTTATAAAGATTTTTTTAAGCCGCCCTACCCCGCCCGTGCCGCCTATGCCGTCGCGGCCCTGCCGGCCGGAGCGGCGGTGGAAATCATCGCCACGGCCGTACAAAATTCATAATTTTGTGGTTGAAAATGAACAAAATCAGAGTATAAATTGTATTTGCAACTAAGTTGCAAAAAGAAGCCCTTTTTCAGGCAGGCAGAGATATGAGCGTATGGGATCGATTCAAACACATCGGGCTGGAACTGAAAGCCCATAGTCCGTTTACCCTGCTCGGTGCCGCTCTGGGGATTGGATTTATGCTGCTGTTTAAAGACATCAGCAAGGAGAATGCCCTGCGGCTGTTTTCGGTTTTTCATCCTTTGCACGTGGTGCTCAGCGCGATGGTCACCGCCGCATTGTTCAAACTCCACCGCAAGGCAAGCAGTTTTTTGGTTATTTTAGTGATCGGCTATGTCGGCTCTATCGGCATTGCGACATTAAGCGACTCGCTTTTACCGTATCTGGGGCAATCGGTTCTTGGGGCGGCGATTCCGACCCATGCCGCCCTGCACACCCTCGACGACAGCGACCATGCCCACGGCCCGGACTGCGATCACGGCCACGAACCCCACCTGCATCTGGGGTTTATCGAAGAGTGGTATCTGGTCACTCCGGCCGCCTTGCTGGGCGTGGTACTGGCCTATTTCCGTCCATTGACCAAAATTCCACACGCCGGGCATATCCTGGTCAGCACGTGGGCCTCAGCCAGTTTTATGCTGATCAGCAGCCCCGACCAGTTGAGCTTTGGATTGCTTTTAGGGATGTTTATTGTCCTGTTTTTGGCCGTCTGGCTGCCGTGCTGTCTGAGCGATATTGTGTTTCCGACGCTGTTTCTCCGTGCCGACGGCGTCCATTTGGGCCGCCATAGCTGTGTGCTATGCGGAAAGCACGACCCGGCAGAGCCAAAGGAGACCGCCCCATGAAACACAACACTGACCCTCTGGCCGTGGCCATGCTGAAACAAAAACGGCTGCGCATCACCACGCCGCGGGTGGCGGTGATGACGGCCCTGCTGCAGGCCGGCTGCCCCTTAACCCAACAGCAAATCGCCGAACGTCTGGGCCATGATGCGCCGGACAAGACGACCATTTACCGCACGCTGATGAGCCTGGTTAAGACCAATCTGGTCCACAAGGCGTTCGTGCAGCAGCGGCAATGGCATTTTGAGCCGGCGCATCATTGCACGGCAACCCAGTGCCACCCGCATTTTACCTGCGTGCGCTGCCGGCGCACCGAATGCCTGATCGGCATTGAGGCCCCGCTGGTCAAGCTGCCCGACGGCCTGACGATGCACCGCCAGCAAATTCGAATTGAAGGACTTTGCGCCCTGTGCCAATAACCATGAACAAACGGCTTTTGAACATCCCGCTGCTCGTTCTCCTTGTAAGCCTGTTGTGCTTGACAACGGCAAGCCCTTCTGTGCTGCTGTCGCTGCATTTATCCGCCTGCCATATCCAGCCCGCCGAGTGCGACCGACACAATCAGGATGATCAACCCGACCCTCTCGGCAGCCATGCGCCAACCCGGTGCGGCACCTGTCATCTCTTAAAATCACTGATTGACACCGGTTTTTCCTCCCTGCCGCAGCCGATTTGTTTAATCGACGAAGGGCAAGGGGGTCAGGCTGCTTGCCGGTCTTTTTCAGTCCGCACCGCTTTCTTGCACGCCGCGATTGCCCGCGCGCCGCCTGTCGCCTAATCCAACAATCGATCTGTTCGTTTTACGGATTACGGACATTCTTGTTTTCAGACCATGCGTCTGTCCACAAAGAAAGCAGGTCTCATGCGTACGACAATTCCTTCCAAAGGGTTTACCCTGATTGAATTGCTGGTGGTGATTGCGATTGTTGCGATGCTGCTGGCCATCGTTATGCCCGGCCTGCGCACTGCGCGAACAACGGCCAAACGCCTTGTGTCAATGAGCAATCTGCGGCAGATCGGCATCGCGATGACGCTTTACGCCGACGACTATGAAGGAGATTTTCCGCTGACCACTCATACCGTCTCCGATGTGCGGCAGACCTGGATTTACACCCTGTCGCCGTATCTGTCCAATGTCGATCAAATCCGTATTTGCCCGGCCGATCCGCAGGGCAAAGAACGGCTTGAAAACAACACCACCAGCTATATTATGAATGACTATATGACGCCGTGGTATCGATTCGGTCAGCTTGTCGCCGACGAATCGTTTCATAACCTCCATCGTCTTCGGCGCAAAGACACCGCAATAACCGTCTTTGTCGCCGCCGACCGCTGGAACGCGATTGACGCAGGGGCGGATCATACCCACTCGCGCAGTTGGTTCGTATCCGACGAAGCCGAGCAGCGATGGACCGCCATACGTGCCGACATCCAGCCGGACCGCTATCGAACCGGCAGCCCCAACGAAGACAACACCCGCGGCTCTACGCTGTTTCTGTACGCCGATACCCGCACCGAGGTCATCACCGCCGAAGCCGTCAAAGACATGTCTGACCGCAATTTCAATTTTGCAAAACCAAGCCGATAGAGGAACAGATTCCATGAAACCGCTGAACTTTTTTGTCCGTGTGTCCTGTTTGTGCGTTGCGTTATATGGCAATGCGGCCGTCTATGGCGATTACTGTGTCCTGAGCCAAAGCCCTGTCGTCACGCTGCACTTCGGCGTGGAAACATCGCCGTCCGACCCGAACGCGGCGCAGATGATACCGGCGGCACATACGGACATCGAAATCCCGCTGCGTTTTTCCGGATGGGATGTGCACATCAAGACCGACCGCCCGGCGACCGATACCCGCATCGAAGCCGAGCAGGCATACTTCGCGCTGGGGACCGAACATCGGTTCGCTTTTCAGGGCGCCGTGCCGCCGGCGTTTGCCTTCATCGGCGCCGTACCGGGAGAAACCTTCTGGCACTACGATCAGGAACGGCCGCCGGCGCCGGGATTTGACTCGCAGGATATGACCGCCGACGAACGCAACGCCCTTTGTCTGTGGGATCCGAATGATCCGACTCGCAGCGCAAACACTCCCGCTCGCTGGCTGCGCGTCCATCTTGTCGAAGTCCGCGGTCCCAAAGACGGCCATATCGCAATGTGGCAGGAGGCCGGTACAGCGCCGACGGTGTTCTTTTCCACCTTCGACGGCGGTATCACCGAGTCGGACGTATTTTACATTCCCGCCGGTCAACACGCGCATAACAGTTGGGCGTTTACCCGTCCGGGGCGGTATGAGGTGGAACTTCAGATCTCAACGTATGTCCGCTGCGATGCGGCGCTGACGGCGGATATCAACGGTAATTGCAGGGTCGATTGGGCCGACTTTGCCTTGCTTGCCGCACACTGGCTGCGCGACGCCTGTGCCGGGCAGCCGGACTGCGGCCGGGCCGACATCACCGAATCCGGACAGGTCACGATGGACGATCTGTGCGAATTGGCAACGCAGTGGCTGCTGTGCGGCACTCCGTTTGAATCCGAATGTCCGTAATCCAATATACTCTATGAACAAACAAACTCTCTCGATAGAAAGGAACCCCTTCAATGAAAACCGGTGTTTTGATGCTCACTATGACGGCGTTATTTCTTGGTTCGGTTGATGCACACGTTGAATATACCGCCGGCCACGCGGATATCGGGCTGGGTGAACACGACGCTCTCGAATTGCACCTGCACGCTCATTCCGGAGCGACCATCAACGGCCTCGCCCTGTCGCACGATGCCGAATACGAACCCGACGAGATAATCATCGTTGTGCCGAATTCCACTGTTTTTGCGCGCCCTGCGGGTGCCGAATGGGATTTTTTGGGCAATGCGGCCGGCGATGACACGTGGCGTCTGCCGCAAAGTCGAACCGACGCGGAAACCTTCGCCTCGCCGTTTGTCGGCATCGGGGCCGAAGAGGTGGATACGGGCATCTTCCTGAACGACCAACTTGATCTTACGTTAATAGCAGTCGATGGCCCCGGATATTTTAGCGTGTATAAAGTCAGTTTCGGATTGCCTGTGGTTTTTATGGCCGACAGCGACGGTATCTTAGCCGACGATCGAGTAACCGTCCCGGCCGGCGCCCACAGCCATTACAACCTTGCCTTTTCGCAGCCCGGCAACTACTGGATTACCTTTGAAGCATCGGCGCTGTCAGCCGAAGGCGATCGGCTGACCCACCAGGCGGTGTTTCAGTTCCACGTTGTGCCGGAGCCGACGACGCTGGTGCTCCTGTTGGCAGGCGGATGGTCTTTGATACGACGTTTCTGAAATTCGGACATATAACACCTGTCTTTGCGTGTGTTCTACAAAGGCTCCTTCCGGCGTTTTTCGCTTGCAAGGCCGATTGATTTCAGATAAAACACGCGGAAACTTAAAGAATCATCTTGTGTTTTGACGATGCAAAGAAAATCGTCCATTGACATCATTGAATACGGCCTGCTTGGGGATGGCATAAGAATTCTGCAAATTTTAAGAGGTTTTTTGTGGTCAATAAAATTCCATTGAACCGGTTGATCGGCTGTGTCGGGTGGGCTGTTTTGGCAATTGCCCTGGCCGGCTGTCAGGAACCAACGCAAACGTCCGGCGGCCCGGCCATCAGAAAGAGCAGCACCCCGCCGTCATATATGCTCTCGGTAAACGATCTGGGCAGCCGACTGGGGTTGTCGGTCACTACGGCGGGCAATCCCTATTATGAACTGAAAAACGCATCCAACCGTGTTTTGCTGTTTATGTACGACAATGGGAAGGTGTATGTCAACGGCTCCTCGGTCGCCTCGGTCGGACCGGTGGTGGATGTCAACGGGACCTACTATGTCTCTGAAATCCTGTTGTCGCAGATTCGCCCCTATCTTCAGTCCGGCCAAAGCACCTGGACACCGACGCCGACGCCGTCACCAACCCCTTGGACGCCCCGTACCAACATTGGACGGGTTGTGATTGACCCCGGCCACGGCGGCAAAGACCCGGGCGCCATCAGCTATTTGGGACACCACGAAAAAGACATTGTCTTGCAGATTTCTCGGCGATTGGCCTCAATCCTCCAGCGCCGCGGCGTGGAGGTCATTATGACCCGCCGCGACGATACCTTTGTTGAACTGGAAGAACGGGCGGCCATTGCCAACCGCGCCGACGCCGATTTATTCGTCAGCATCCACGCCGACTCACACAACGACCGCGTGCATCAGGGATTTACCGTCTATGTCGCACGCTCGGCCAGCAACACATCCCGGCAAGTCGGACGAAGCCTTGAGAACACCCTGTCCCACATCGGCATCCCCAGTAAAGGGCTTCGCTCGGCCGATTACCGCGTGCTGGTGCAAACCCGATGTCCCGCGGTTCTGGTCGAAACGGGCTTTTTGTCCAACCCCAACGAAGCGGCGATGCTCCTGGACGGCGGCTATCAGGAACGCATCGCTTCAGCCATCGCCGAGGGCATCATCAACGCGCTGTAAGGGTCAGATACGGCTTGAAAAATCCGTCGGTATCGTTAGAATACCGGTTTCTCAAACTATAATTTTGCGGAGATATCGATGGGTTTTTTCACGAAAACGGTCCAATACCTGAAAGACCACCTGAGCAAGACGCGCTCACGGATTTCGTCCAGTCTGGCGGCGGTGCTGCCGATGGGACGAAGGATTGACAATGAATTACTGGACGACCTGGAGGCAACGCTGATCAGCGACGACATCGGCGTGGAGACCACCGAGCGGCTGATCGACGACCTGCGCTCAGCCTGGAAAGCCGGTCAGATCACGCAAAGCGACGACATCATTCCGTTCCTGAAGACCCGGATGAAATCGTACTGGCCCGACCGCGACCGTCAGCTCAACATCGCGCCGTCCGGCCCGACGGTGATTCTGGTCGCCGGCATCAACGGCTCCGGCAAGACCACCAGTATCGCCAAACTGGCCGCCAATCTGCGCGGCAATGGCAAATCCGTCATCGTCGCGGCCTGCGATACCTTTCGAGCGGCGGCGGTCGAGCAATTGAGCATCTGGGCCGAACGCACGGGCGTGCAGATTGTCAAACACAAATCCGGCGCCGACCCGGCCGCGGTCGCTTATGACGCCTGTCAGGCGGCCGTGTCGCGCGGGGCGGATTTCCTGATTGTCGATACAGCCGGTCGGCTGCATACCCAAAAACACCTGATGGAAGAGCTGAGCAAAATCCGCAGCGTCGTGGCCAAACAAATCCCCGGCGCCCCTCATGAAGTGCTGCTGGTCATCGACGCGACCACCGGACAGAACGCCATTATGCAGGCCAAAATCTTTACCGAGTCGATCCGGGTTACCGGCATCTTTCTGGCCAAGCTCGACGGTACCGCTCGTGGCGGGATCGTCATCGCCATTAAAGATATGCTCGATATTCCGGTCAAGTTTGTCGGATTGGGAGAAACCCCCGACGATATCGCCGAATTTGATCCGGACGGCTTTGTCGAGGCCCTATTCGCCTGAAATCATCGGGCGGCCATCGAAGGAAACGCAAAATCCGTCGGAGCTTAAATGAAAAAAACCGTGTTTTTTGTGCTGAAAACAAGTATTTTTTGGAAAAATCGAAAAAAGTTTCAACTTTTTGCTTGAATCGACCGATATTTCGCGTATAATCAAGAGTGAAATAATTGCTCTTTTTCTTCTTATAGCTCTATGTGTTTCTTCGGTGCTGAGATGTAGGTTATACCTGTTGATATATTAAAAATACGATTTGCATCTCAGCAAGGGCCGGACCCCTCGAATCCGGCCCTTTTTTATTGCGCAGAAATAAGAAAAGGGGACAAAAAAGGGTTTTTAAGTCTTCTTTGAAGCATTCAAACATTCATAAAGCGTTTCCGGAGCAATATCAATCTCGCCCGGCCAGCAAAGTACTTTCCAATCAGGGTCGATATAAGCCTGCTCAAAAAGCCGACGATCTTTGAGTGCCTCAAAAACACCGCCGCCGTGAATGATTTCGCCCAAATCCACTTCTCCGGATGTGCCGTCCTCAAATTGCACACACACCTTAAAATGGTCAAGAACTTCAAGTTTTTTTAGGTCATAATACCTCTTCTTAAAACCTTTAAGTTAAAGGTTCAATTTCTTGGGCAGCTGATTTCCTTTCGGCGGGACGTAATCAGGGCGGCCAGAAGGATATGACGGAGTTTGTCCACATCCAGCGTATTGAGGTACTCGGCGGTAAAATCCAAATGAAGCGGACCGTTAAAATGAAGCAGTTGCCAGGTCACCTCGGATTTACTCATCGCCGTGACTTTCGCACAGGCCGTCTCAAAATCTACATCCATCAACATATATCCATCACTCCGAAATCAATGTTGTCTTGTCCATTCGGGCTTTATCGGAGTTTTTGGCGGCTCGATTAACTTGAAAACTCACTCTGTTTAGGATACGCTTTGCGGCCATGAAAACCGAATTGCTGAATTACACGCTGCCGGATGAGCTGATCGCCCAAAAGCCGGCCGACAAACGCGGGGCCTCGCGGCTGCTGGTGCTGAACCGGACCGACGGGGCGCTGAGCGACCGGATGTTTACCGACCTGCCTTCCTACTTACGGGCGGGCGACTGTCTGGTGCTGAACAATACCAAGGTGCTGCCGGCCCGCTTTTACGCTCAAAAACCGACCGGCGCGCGGCTGGAGGGGTTGTTCGTTATGCAAGAGACCGACGGCCGCTGGCAGGTTCTGCTCAAAAACGCCCGCAAGCTCAGGCCGGGTGATACGCTGATCCTGCTGGATCGGGACGGTCAGCCCGCGATGGAGGCCGTCGCATCCGAACGGCTCAAAGACGGCCTGTGGCGACTGGAACCGGCCTGCACCCAGTCGCCGGACGGCCTGCTTGAACAGATCGGCTTTGCGCCCCTGCCGCCCTATATCAAACGCGCCGCCGCCGGCCCTGAAACGCAAGAGGACTTGCGGCGCTATCAGACGGTTTATGCCGCTCAGCCCGGCGCGGTGGCGGCCCCCACGGCGGGTCTGCATTTTGATAAACCCCTGCTTGAACGCATTGAGGCCGCGGGCGTTCGGCTGGCCTATGTGACGCTGCATGTCGGTATCGGCACATTTCGCCCCGTCCAGACTGACACGCTTGATGCGCATCTGATGCACGAGGAGTTTTACCACGTCAGCCCCGAAGCGGCCGCAACCATTAACGCCGCACGCCGGGCCGGCGGCCGCATCATCGCCGTGGGCACGACGAGTGTACGCACCCTTGAAAGCGTTGCCGACGCTGCCGGCACGCTGGCGGCGGCCTCCGGACGCACGCGGCTGTTTATTATGCCCGGCTATACGTTCAACATCGTCGATGCAATGGTGACCAATTTTCACCTGCCTCGCTCTACGCTGCTGGCGCTGGCGGCGGCGTTTGCCGGGTTGGACACGGTGCTGGGCGCCTATCGCCACGCGGTCGCGCAACGATACCGCTTCTATTCCTACGGCGATGCGATGCTGATAATCTAACCCCCGCGGCCGTCAGCCGGTCAGCAGGTCGAATTGTTCGGGGCTGAGACTGTGGCGAAGTTTCTGCAGGGCCTGCAGCTCAATTTGCCGGACGCGCTCCTTGGTCAGCCCCAGTTCGTCGCCGATCTGCTTGAGGGTCATCGGCTTTTTCTTAATCACGCCGGTATCCAGCGGGTAATGATTCAGGATAATAAACCGTTCACGCTGATCAAGATTGCTGTTGATCACGCTGATTAAATCGTGCTGCGCCTGCTCGACCGCGGCGATATCGGGCAAATTGCCGAGCCGAAAATCATACGGCAGACCGGCGACATCCGAACCGCCGGCGCGGTCGGGCCGATGAGCCTCGGCGGGAATCTTGCGGGCAAAGTCTTTGGCAATCGCCCAGCCGGCATAGGTGCTGAACCGATAGCCGCGCGTGTAGTCAAACTTCTCCACCGCCGCCATCAGCGACAGGGTGCCTTCACCGATGAGTTCATTGATGGTCAATCCCGCCGACAAATGACGCCCGGCGATGCTGACCACCAACGGCATATTGGCGCCGATGATATGCTGTTTGACGCGATCGGCCTGCTCCAGCAGCGTCTCAATCCGCCGTAAGCGGGCAACGGCCGGCTGTTTGGGGCGTAGTTTGGCGCGTTCTCGTGCGGCCAGACATTTCAAAAAATTATACCGGCAAAACAGCGCCGACTCCTGCGTACGGGTCAGCAGACCGCCGCCGTCTTTTGAGTCGGCCAGCAGCGTCTCAAGCGGCGGCTTGAGCAGGCGGGTTTCGGCGTCTTGGGCGATAAACGCAGGGCTGTCGATATAATCGATTTTTCGGTTGAGCAGTTCGCGGGCGCGATGCTGATTGATGATGCGATACAGCGAGCTTCGGCTTTTGTTGAACCGCTCACTCAGTTCACACATACGCACGCCCTGACGATGCAGTTTGTAAATCTGAGCCGCCTCACGGGCGCTGAGACGTCCGCGCGACACCGGCAGCGCACCGCACGGTCCGTGCTGCTGTTCCATCTGCTCCAGAACGACGCGAAGGGTTTCGCGCGCCCGACCGGTGCGCTCGCTGAGCCGTTTAAGCAGCTCGTTTCGAGAGCGCAGCGGCTGTGAGCCTGCCCACCGGCGCGCCAATTGATAAATTGTTTCCTTTTCGGCCTGATTCAGCTTGGTAAACCGCGCCGAGCGGGTCACTAAGCCGCGATGTTCCCGCTCAAACTGAAGCACCGCCGACTCGGCGTAGCCTTTGCGTTTTTTGCCGTCTTCAAACACATAAATCCGACCGGTCAACCCCCGCTTTTCCCAGCGGCGGATGGTTTTTTCCGAGACCGAAAACCGCCCGGCCAACGCTTCGACGGTGAAGATTCGCTCCTGCTGCATCGCGGTCGGCACTTCCAGCCGTCCGCTGACCTGCGACAGCCAGACCCGCAAATCCGCCAATAACTCGCGTCCGGCGATCAGGCAGTCTTCATATTTGAATCCGGTCGGACGAAACCCGGTGATTCGAAAAACAATGAACTCATAAGGGTATTCCTGATCAGGATCGATGATCAGCATCAGCTTCTCGGCCGCGGCCATATATTTGTGCTGCTGGCGAGTCGGCGCAAAGCGAAACTGATCGAACAATTCTCGCAACGCAGGATGATGAATCCGAATCTTCATAACCCCCCTATTATCCGCGCTTGCTCGGATTTTCGCAAGCGCTGACTTCCAGGACCGTTCCCCCTTTGCGATTCCATTTTGCAGCCGGCATTGTTTCTGCATCCCGACTGGGTTTAGGCCCGCATCAAACGCCACCGGTTGAAGGGGTCTGGACAAAGAAGAATACTCTTCAATATCGCCGAAGCAGCTCAAGCATTTTTCGGTCGAGTTTAAGGCCGTCAAGGTCTTCGTATGGGACATCGGTTCGTCCGCTGTCAAGAATGCCGAACGAACCGCGAAAATTCCACAGTGCCCAGCCGATTTCGGCGTGCTGAAACGTTTTTAAGCAATCCTCCATCCAGCGCAGCGTCACCTCGTGCGGGGTTCGGTTGTGCGCGCCCCACTCGCCAACCATTACGCCGATGCCCTGACCACGTGCCGTGTGCCAGCGGCTAAATACCGTCTGCCAGAGCCAGTGGGCATCCTGACGGCGCGGCGCGACAAATCGGCAGCCGTTCGCATCCGATTCGACCCGGAGCGGTTCATTGGGCCGGCCCCACTCCGGACGAATCGGAAAATCGACAGCCGTGCCGTCCTGCGTCCTCAGTTTTAGACCGGTCAGGGTCAGCCAATCGCCCCGGACATTGTCCAGCGTCAGGAGATAACGTCCGGCCGAAAGCGAAACCTCATAAGACCGATCATAAACATTTTGATACACATTCCATTCGGGTCGAAAGACCACCTCTTTCCACGGCCCCTCGCCGGGGCCGGGCGTGAAGGTCTGCGACCAGAGTTCTTCGTCGCCTTGCCACACGACCAGATGTGCTGAAGCCGAAACCGTCCCGACCGTCAGCGTCAGCGTGGCCGGGGCGTGAAGATTCACATTGAGCCTCATCGGTGAACGCAGTTCGGGCTTGGTCGGGCCGTACAGATAACCGCCGCCGGCCACCGGCGCAGGCCACTGCGGAACCGGCCAGGACTGCGAACCGGCGACCCAGCTTGCCTTGTAGTGCGTCAGCGCAAACGGCTCATAGCCGCGCGCCGCTTGCGCAACGCCAAGGCGGAACAGTTCCTCGCACGGCTGTTTGCCCCAGTTCAGTCCATCGGCAATAATCAGCCGATTCGGATCCTCTGCCCGAATAGCCGCGACGAGCTTTTCGACCACACGATAGTACGTCCGGCCGTCGATATCCGCCGGCTCGTTGAGCAGATTGAAACTCAAATGGGTGTTGGGCACGTCTTTGTATCGACGGGCAAAATACGCCCAATGCTTTGCACAAACGTGCTGAGCCTGCGAATCCGTCCACAGATCGGCCGGTTCAGGCGGCTGAGCAACGGTATAGCCCGGTGCGCGGTGAAAATTAATACAGACGTGGATGTCGTACTTGCGACCGAAGGCGATGGCCTGATCGATATCGGCAAAAGCCGTTTCGTCAATCTGCGTCCAGTCGCCGTCTTTGATCCAGAACCGATAGTCCATCGGCAGGCGAACAAAGTTAAATCCCCACTCGGAAATAAGCCGGAAATCCTCCTGCCGATACGGCCCGCCGCTCGAACCGCCCTTGATGAATTTTTCAAGCAGATTAAACCCTCGCCAGCGCGGCAGTGAGTCCGGCCTTGGTTCAGGCAGCGTTGACGCAAAACCGGCCGCCATCACCCCGACCATGAATACCGCGGCCAGGCATACGACTTGTTTGAATCGTCTCATCCGCAACCCCTCGCTTTCATTCATCACCGCCTTACGGTTTCAGATTCCGCCGAATGAGCCGGATAAAGGTCTCGGCATCCACGACACGTACATCGTCATCCAGCAATCCAATGACCTCGGCAATATCGTCCATCCCTTTGCTCCAGGCATGAACGGTCACCGCCGTATAGCCGTCCGGGCGGGACGGATCGGCCGGCAGTGCGTTGATGCTCTCGGCCAGAGCCGCGGCGGTCGGCCGCACCGCCGGGTAAAACGTCTCCTGGCGAAAATCAAACCGTGCCGTCACCATCGGCTTGCCGTCAAACCAGAGGATCTTTCCATCGTGCGGGGCGTACTGAATGTATTCAAGATAAATCAGCCCCTCAACCTGCTCCAGGGCGGTAAACCACCGGGCCGATTCGTAATAGCTGTCGTCCAGCGTATCGTGCGGCAGGACGTAATCTATCAGCAGCAGCACCCGCAAGTCGGCACGCTCCATCCATTCGCCGAGCCGTTTGGCGTGCGTCTGCAAATACGGCGAGACGCTGTTATACGAATACCCCAGCCCACAATAGGCAATGAACACATCGTTGGGTGTCGCATCGCGATACCACATCGCCACGCCGTTGGGCGACAGTTCCACCAGCGACGGGGCCATTCCCCACGTCATCGGGAATGTGCCGCGATGAGGGCTGCGATAAAACTTCCGCGTCGAATAAAATGAATTCGTGCCGATCTCGGTCAGAATATTATCCATATCGCTCATGATGAATGTAACGTAATGCACCTCCTTTTCGGTAACGGGCGACCGGCGCGGGGCGATCTGCCTGAACGTCTTGTCTTTTAAGGCGTGCCCCATTGAAGCGTGCACGGACAGGTTCACCATCCAGTCGCTGGGAATCTGAAACAGCCCTTGCTCCGAGTGCAGCCGTACGGCCAGCCCCTCGTCCCGGCCGGTAACCGGATTGAGCCAGCCATAAACCGGTGAACACGGCGCCATACCGCCAAAGACCCGGCGTGAGAGAGCCTCATCGTTGTGCCACCACGACAGGGCCTGCGTGGCGGCCGGCCAATCCTTGAGATGATACGCGCTGCGGTGAAAACGAGGATCGTTGGTGTGAACGATAATCAAATTGTCATTGATCTGTTCCCGGTAGTTCTCAAACACCCACTGTCCGTCCTTGCCGCGGACATCGACCGCCAGGGTGTAACCCAGGTCGATGACGGTCTGTTCAAGGTCGGTATCGACCGCCACCGCATCCAGAATCCCGGCCAGGGTGGCCGCCGCCGACAGCGACGCCCGATCCCGCATCGAATACAGCACATAGCGGCCGCTGGTATAAGGCTTGAGCGTCTTGAGCAGACCTGCACAATCGCGAGCCATCGACCGGTCAAATCGAATCTGATACCGCCGCTCCAAGTCGCGAACGAAGGTGTCATCGCCCATATCAATCCACAGCCGCGGCCGATCCGTGCGGGCCGTCACGCCCTGAAGCGTCTGGATGGCGACAAACTGATTGTTTTCTCGATCCGGCCCTTTGGTAAAGACATAGAGCGTATCGTTTGCAGACAACGGTTGGATATCGGCATACATCGGCTCATACCGGATTTCACGAGACAGCACCACATCGTCAATAAAAACAGACGCCGACGAAGGGGCCGACGGATTCAGCACGAACCGAACATCCACAAAATACGCCTTTGGATCGGTGGTGATGTGATGGGTCTGTTGACGCCACCGTCCGCCGGTCTCTTCGAGCGGCAAACGGATTTGGCTGAGCGGCGTTTGTCCGTCGGCGGCCCAATTGCGGAGGATCACGGCGGCGATAGGTTGAATATCGGCCTTGAGGCGATAGTTCAGTCGGATCGCTTCGCTGCGCCGCACCGGCAGCGGCGGCGTTTGCAGTATCGCAGCCCGGTCGGAGGCGACCAGTTGAAACCAGCGGCCTGACGCCGAATCATCGCTTTGAACCGAAACCGCCCCGTCGGTCTGCCAGCCGGCTAAGCCCGCTTCGGCACCGCCGTTTGAAATCAGCGATGTGGACAGGTCATATTCGACCGCCGCCGCAAGACCGTCGCGTGCCCAACCACCTGCTATCAAGAACACAAGCAATGCAGCGCCGACCGGCAAAAGGGTGGGGGAAAGGAATGATTCGGACCGTGTTATTCGTGCTGAAGTCATTTGGCATCCTGTATTGGCATTGTCGTTTGTATGTGCACTTAAAGACAAATCAAGCGGGTAATCAGACTTTGCCGATATGGGCGTCGGCATAGATCTTCAAAATCAGCTCGACGGATTTTCGAGCTTCGCGACCGTCCAGCTCAAACGGCTTGTTCTGTTCGATGGCCTCCAGAAATGCGGCCAGATTACGGCGATGATAGTCCGAGCTGATGTCTTTGGGGTCGGCCGCGCCGCCGGTGCGATTGCTCGCCTGCATCCCTTTGAGAATCGCCTCATCGTCCGGCTGCGGCTCGGCAAACTCCCAGACGGTCAGCCGATCATCGGTATAGATCGCCGTGCCCTGCGTGCCGGTGATCTCAAAGCGTCTGGGCCGGCCGGGCCAGGAGGCGGTCGTGCCGTAAATCAGACCGACCGCGTCGTTTTCAAACCGCACCACCGCCGCGGCGGTATCCTCGGCCTCGATGGTATGCCCCAGCGTATCGGCCACGGCCTTGACCTCGACGACCGGCCCCATTAAGTCGCACAGCATATCGACCATGTGGATGGCCTGATTCATCAGCGCCCCGCCGCCGTCCAGCGCCCACGTGCCGCGCCACGTGCCGTCGTAATAGCGTTGCGGCCGCCACCAGGGGACATACACACCGGCATAGGAAATCCGTCCGAACCGCCCCTGCGCAATCGCCTCGCGCAGATGACGCACGCCGTCGGTAAAACGATTCTGAAAGATGCCGCCCAGATACGTGCCGGCCTTGTCGTGGGCGGCGATCATCGCATCAATGCGTTCCGGCGTAATCTCCAGCGGCTTTTCGCACAGGACGTGCTTGCCCGCTTTGGCGGCCGCGACCGCCGGTTCCATATGCCGTCCGCTGGGCGTAGCAATCATCACCACGTCAATCGACTCATCGGCCATCATCGCATCGTAATCGGCATACGCCCGCCCGCCGAATTCAGCACAGATCCCCTTGGCCCGGCCCGAGCCGCCGTCGCAGCAGCCGGCAAACATCGCATTGGGCAACTGCGCGGCGACCTGAGCATGCACCCGTGCAATCGACCCGGCCCCGATAACACCAATTGTCCATTTTCTCATTCCAGACACCTTTTTCTCATTCTTTGCCGGTTATGACCATGTCGAGGAGCCTGCTCTAACTCGCTGGGTCCCTCATGCTATAAGCTGTTTTCTCAGAGCACCTTAGATAATAAACAAAACGCTCTCCCTACCCCCACTATATCGCGTTTCAGGAAAAAATTGAAGCGAAAAGTGTCATATTGACTTTCTTTGCCGCAAGATTATAATATTCCGTTATCAACAGAGATGGACTGTCATTGACCGTCTGACCTTAAGAGGAGAAACGAAGATACCATAATACAGGCCCAAGACCTCTGGGTGTGGGCCGCTGCCGGATGCGGAGAATATCCCCCAACAAATCAGTTCGCATAGCCCACTTCTTAAACCTGAAAGGAAGGCACAATGGAAAATGTACTGGACAAGATTTATGAGTACCTTGCAACGTACGGACTGCAAATCGTGGCCGCGATTCTTATCGTCGTTGTCGGACGGTGGGTCGCCAAATTAGTCACGAAAATCGTCGGTCGATTGCTCACGCGAGCCAAAGTTGAAAAAACGCTTGGCCTCTTTATAGAGAAACTGTGCTATATCGGGTTGCTGACCTATGTGATTATCGCGGCTCTGAATGCGCTGGGGTTTGACACCACCTCGTTGGCCGTCGTCATTGGAGCGGCGGGGCTGGCCATCGGCTTTGCACTGCAAGGCTCGCTTGCCAATTTCGCGGCGGGTGTGATGCTGATTATGTTCAAACCATTCAAGGTGGGCGACTATATCGAAGCGGCAGGCAAAGCCGGAACAGTGAAAGAAATACAGATCTTCAACACCATCCTCACCTCGCCCGATAATCTGCTTATTATCGTGCCGAACGGGCAGATAACCGCCGGCAGCATCACCAACTATACCGCCACCGGCACGCGGCGGCTTGATCTGGTCGCAAGCGTTTCTTATGAATCCGACCTGAGAAAAGCCAAACAGATTCTTCAAGAGATCATAGCCGACGATGCCCGCATCCTTCAAGAGCCTGCGCCGACAATCGCGGTGTCGGAACTGGCGGACAGCAGCGTTGACTTTGTCGTGCGTCCCTGGGTGAAAACATCGGATTATTGGGGATTGAAATTCGACCTGACCGAACGAATCAAACTGACCTTTGACGACCACGGCATTTCAATCCCATACCCGCAGCGCGATGTGCATATGCACACCACGTAGCCGCCGTGCTCTTTGCATCAACGCAGATGCCCGCTGAATGCGGGCATCTGCGAACGATTCGTTGATGACATATGCCCTACGTTGTAACTGTATGCGCGCAGCGTGCAATGCGTTCAAAAGCACGCTTTAATTCAGCAGCGTTTTGGCCAGATCGACTGCGCTGGCGGCGTCGGGGGCATAGCCGTGGGCGCCGATTTTATCGGCATAGGCCTGGGTCACGGGGGCGCCGCCGATCATCGTTTTGACCGGAACGCCGGACTCTTTCAGCGCAACAATCGTCTTTTCCATCGCAGGCATCGTCGTGGTCAGCAACGCGCTAAGCCCCACGATCTGGGGGCTGTTTTCTTTGGCCATCGCAACAAACTTATCCGGCGAAACATCCACACCCAAATCGACCACCTCAAAGCCGGCGCCCTTGAGCATCATCGCCACCAGATTTTTGCCGATATCATGCAGATCGCCCTGAACGGTGCCGATCATCGCCTTGCCCAGCGGCTTGACACCCGCTTCAATCAATTTCGGCTCCAGTATCTCCATCGCCATTTTCATCGCGCGGGCGGCAATCAACACCTCGGGGATATAGACCTCATTGGCCTTGAATCGCACGCCGACCACGTTCATCCCCGCAATCAGTCCGTCGTTGAGAATCTCCGACGGTTCCATGCCCTCGCTCAGCGCCGCTTTGGTCACATCCACGGCGGTCTTTTGATCGCCTTTGATAATTGCATCACACAACACCTTCAGGTCTGCCATGTTTCACCTCATTGTCTGTTCAAAATTGGGTTAACGTATTATTTCCGCACCTTTTGTACTCATTGACTCCAAAAAAATCAACCCCCGACGGACATTTTGACAGAATTGGTCTAAAAAGAGGCACAAATAAAACACTTTCCGCAGGATTAAGAGCGTATAATGCCGGTTGTTCGTATTCAGCCCCTCTGCCGTTTGAATAGGCAGGCGGCTGAAAAACAACCCTGCGCGAGTTGAACGGGTGTGTTAAAAATTTACCACTGGTGGATTTCGATAGACAACCCCGCCGGATTCGCTATGATTCGTGTCGCAGAACGGGTTGGAACAAAACGCAACTATGTTACAGGAGTTCAGGAACCGCCATGAGCCATTATATAGTACTGGTCAAACAAGTACCGGATGTCTCGCAGATTACCGACAACGCGTTCGACCCCAACACCGGCAATCTGATCCGCACCCGTCTTCCGAGCGTCATCAATGAACTGGACGCCCAGGCACTGGCGTACGCATGGTGGATGAAGACACTGTCGGGCAATCCCGACAGCAAACTGATTTGCCTGACGATGGGTCCGCCGATGGCCGCCGAGGTGCTGCACTACGGGCTGAGTCGCCACGCCGATGACGCCGTGCTGCTGACCGACCGGGCCTTGGGCGGTGCGGATACCTGGGCCACGGCCAACCCCCTGGCCTATGCCATTCGCAAAATCACCGCCGAGATGCTCCATGGGACAACGGATTATTATGTCGTGGCCGGAATGCAGTCGGTGGACGGCGACACGGCACAGGTTCCCGCCCAGATCGCCGAGGAGCTGGGCATCCCCTGCGTGCCCTATGCCACTGAAGCGGAATACGAAAACGGTCATTTCCGATTTACCCGCATCATTTCCGGCGGCAGTCAGATCGTCGAGCCGCTGCATACACCGGCAATTATCACCGTGGCCAAATACGAATATCCGCTGTTCGCCTCATTTGCCGCGACCCGGCGAGCCAATCGCCATCCATCGACCCAATGGGGTGCCGCCGAAGTCAACGCCACCGCCATGGGTGTGGCCGGCTCCAAAACCCGCGTCATCCGCGTCTTTCCGCCGGGTAAAACCACCCGTAAATGTCAACAGGTTGACTCGGTCGCTCAACTGGCTCAGTGCATAAGCAAACACCTGTCCGCATCGGACGAACAGGACATTCAACAGACCGCACAGCAG
This sequence comes from Anaerohalosphaeraceae bacterium, assembly GCA_050309605.1. Lineage (GTDB taxonomy): Bacteria > Planctomycetota > Phycisphaerae > Sedimentisphaerales > Anaerohalosphaeraceae > T3Sed10-213. The sequence goes on along the minus strand of JBNRMN010000067.1, from coordinate 142,418 downwards.
CCGGCCTATGTGCTGCCGTCCAAACGCAGATCGGTCTTTGACCGGTCGTATGAAGGCACGGAAAAGGAAATCGAAGATTACCGAGCACTGGCTGAGCAGCTCACAAAACTCAACATTACCCAGCCGGAACAAATCACCGACGAAATCAAAGAAAAAATACTGGCTTGTGATGAAATCTCATTCCACAAAAAAGCCTTCGACGACATGATCGAAGGCTATCGCCATACCGAGCCGAGCTACAGCGGCGATGTGTGGGTGATGGCCGAGCATCAGGACGGTCAAATCAACGCCGCGACGTTTGAGTTGACCGGCAAAGCACGTCAATTGGCCGATTCGCTGGAGGTCAAGGTCGGCGTGGTACTGGTCGGCAACAAAGTCAAACCGCTGGCCGATGACCTGATCGCCGCCGGCGCTGATGCCGTTTATCTCATCGAGCATCCCCTGCTGGAGCAGTTTGACCCGTTCAGCTATCGCAAGGCCGTTTCCGCGGCATTCGAGAAATATAGTCCGCAAATATTCCTTTACGGCGCCACGCCCCAGGGCCGCGTGCTGGCGCCGATGGTGTCCTATCGCGTCGGCTGCGGGCTGACGGCTGACTGTACGGGGCTGGACATCCGCGACAGCAGCCGCAAGGGACAAATCGCCGTGCTGATGCAGACCCGTCCGGCGCTGGGCGGCAATGTGATGGCGACTATCTGCACCAAAGACTCCACCTGTCAGATGGCTACAGCCCGACCGGGCGTGATGAAGCGCCTGCCGCCGGATCCCGGCCGCAAAGGGCAGATCATCGCCTGCCAGGTCGAGATCACCCAGGACGATCTGAGTCTGAATGTCCTGCAGACCGAGCGCGGACACGGCAGCGTCCAGTTTGACAGCGAGGTCATTGTCAGCGGCGGCAAGGGCATGCAGAACCGCGACAGCTACGACCGGCTGCTGGATTCGCTGTGTGAGGCGATCCGCGGGCGATTTGATGTGTCGGTCGAAAAAGGCGCAACGCGCACCGCCGTAGAGCAGGGCTTTGCCGAGCGGATTCGCCAAGTCGGCCAGACCGGCACTGCCGTCGGCCCGAAACTGTATGTTGCCATCGGTATTTCCGGCGCAATCCAGCATATGATCGGAGTCGCCAACACCGAGACCATTGTCGCTGTCAACACCGACCCGCACGCGCCGATTTTCAAGCAATGCGACTATTACATCGTCGGCAACGCCGAAACAGTGGTGCCGGAGCTGGCCGCGGCACTGAAAGCGTAGGAAAATCATACAAGAACGCAGGACGACAGAAATACACGAAGATAAGGATATTCGATGCAGGACTACACACATGTATCGGTTTTAATCGTCGGCGGCGGACCGGCAGGTCTGGCAGCCGGAATCACCGCCAAACGGCTTAACCCCAAGGCGGATGTCTGTGTCATCGACAAAGCCGCCGCGCCCGGCAATCATAATCTGTCCGGGGCGGTACTGGAGGCCAAGGCCCTGGGCAAGCTGCTTGACCCGGTCGATCCGCAGTGGCGCGACAGCGACGCAGCCAAAGCCGTGCTCTCGGCCACGGTCGAAAAAGACGACATTCTATTCTTCTGCGGACAACAGCGGGCGTTTTCTATGCTGCCGATGCTGAAAATGGCCCGCGGGCTGAAGCTGGCCTTCGGGCAGATGATGCACGAAGGCGACTATATCTGCTCGATCAGCAAGCTGACCGCGTGGCTGTCCGGTATCGCCGGGGCGGTTGGCGTGGAAGTGATGCACGGTTTTGCCGCCGAAGAGATTCTCTGGGATGGTGTCGCACACCGCGCAACCGGCGTCAAACTCGTCGATCAGGGGATGAATCCGCACGGGCACAAAGAACGCAACTATCTGGCCGGGGAAACCGTTACCGCCGATGTGGTGATTCTGGCCGAGGGCTGCGACGGCCTGCTCAGCGAATCGTTCATCCACAAAGCCGGCTTGGTTCGTCAGGGCAATCAGCTTTATTCACTGGGGGTGAAGGAACTGATTCGTGTGAGCGACGAACAATATCAAAAATTCACTGAAGGGCGCGTGGTGCACGCGATGGGCTGGCCGCTCTGGCGACCGCTGGTCGGTCCATCGATGTTCGGCGGCGGGATTATGTACCCGATGGGCGACAACCACATTGCAGTGGGGATGATCGTCGGGCTGGATTACAAATACTGCGACTTCAACCCCCAGGATGCCCTGACGCTGTTCAAACAACACGCCTGGGTCAAGCCGTTCATCGACGGCGGCCAGATCACCGAGGCCGGGGCCAAGATGATCCCCGAAGGCGGTCTGTATGCCGTGCCGCGCTGTCCGCAGACCGAAGCCATTGGACGGGGCAACGTCGTGCTCATCGGCGACAGCGCCGGGTTTGTCAATATGCTCAAAATCAAAGGCCTGCACAATGCCATTGAGTCGGGCATCGCCGCCGGCACCGCCGCGTCCGACAACCTCGAGACCCCCATGGCGGTGGCGCAATGCTACACCCGCCTCCTGGATGAAACCGGCGTCCTGAAAGAGCTGGAAACCGCCAAAAACTTCCGCCAGACCGTCGCTCGGTTCGGCCCGCTTCAGGGTATGCCGTTATCGGTTTTGGGCAGCTGGCTGCCGAAATTCCACATCGAGCCCGATTATCAGACCCTGACCACAGACCGGTATCGCCTGAAACCGCCGGTCCGATTTGATAAGGATACCTTTACCGCCATGGCGGCCACCGTGCACCGCGAGGAACAGCCCTGCCATCTGCTGATCAGCGATCCGGCAATTTGTGTGGAACAATGCATCCCCAAATTCAATGCACCGTGCGTAACCTTCTGTCCGGCGGGAGTTTATGAGATCATCCATGAGCAGCTCAAACCCGCCAACCCGTCCAACTGTCTGCACTGCAAGACCTGTCAGCGGAAATGTCCGTATGACAATATCCGCTGGACGGTACCGGAACCGACGGGCGGGCCCCGCTATAAAACGATGTAACCGCCCTAAAATGCCCTTAAAAACTTAAGGCGTTGTTTTCCATGACAACGCCTTTTAATTTTTCCCCTCACCGTCAAACTCTTCTGCCGCGTCTGCTATCCCTCCCTGATCGCCCCGGTCCACAAACCACACTTCACACCGAATTTTTCAATTCATCGCCGTCGGCTCACGACCGCTCGTCCTGCCGCTGTGTTCGCTCTGTGTATTCGTTCTCATTGATGTTGACGCCGCTCAGCGATGTAATATGTGTGATGAGTTTGAAAAAAATGTGAAAAATGTGGTAAATTTTCAAAAATTTCCTTTTTTTCGGACTTTTTCCAAAAAAATCTCAAAACACCACCAACATAGCGTTTTCGAGCGGCGTCCCCATCGATGTACACATCATTTATTTTTGTGAGGAGATTGAATTTTATGAAAAACCTGTTCGTGTTTTGCATCCTCCTGGTCGGCGTACTGTCGGTCCGGGCAGCGGTCAACGTAACGGTCTGCGATCCGGTTCATCTGCGCCCGCTGTGGCATCACGAGGTGATGCTCGGCTCACAGGTCAGCCTGCTGGTGCATTCGGACGCCAACGACCTCTGGAGCGGCGGCCTGTTCATTCATAATGAACATCGCCCTGCGGGTATGCTCAGTTGGCGCAGCGACGACCCCAATGCGCCGGCCGGACAGGCCAGCGGTCTGGAAGCAGCCGGCCGGCGGGCCTTTCTCCTGCACTGGCGGGATTCGTGGATGAGCGGTTTTGATCTGTACACCGATGAGTTAAGCCGCACGCCCGGCGATTGGTTCGTGCTGGATTACACACCGCTGGACGAGGGAGAGTGCCTGATACATTATTACAATCACAGTTCGTCGTTTACGGTGCCGGATCCCAATAAGACGGTCGTACTGGACAATACGGCCTCGCGGGATTTGAACGACGACGGCGTGGTCAATTATGCGGATTTTGCGATTTTTTCATCGTATTGGCTCACCGAGTGCGCCGACCCGAACACCTGCGGCGGCGCTGATCTGGATCGCGACGGCGTAGTGGGGCTGTCGGATGTACTGATGTTTGCGGATTTCTGGCTGTGGGGAACGCCCACATGGCCGCCTGAGGTGACGCCGGGGCCGGCGCCGGAGCCGACGCTGTTTTATTCCATTACAGACCCGAACGGGCGTGATGAAATCTCCATCCCCGTCGGTCAAAGTGTTCGGCTGTATCTGGACAAAACAACGATTGATAACGACGTCGCGATATTCTGGCTTGAGGTGCTGATTTCCGATCCGAATCTCGGCTGGATCGACAACACGCCGTATGACCCCAACGACCCGCCGGGCGACGGAACCGCCGAGCTGCTGGCCTGGCCGCATTCCACGTTCTTTGACTACTGGGGGCCGGGCGAGATCCAGCAGGAAGGCATTCAGTTCCTGGCCGCCAGCTTCAGCGGACCGATCGAAGACGGACCGATTGCCTCCTTTGTCTATACGCCCATGATGCCGGGGACCGTCACCCTGAGCCTGTACACCCATCTGGACGAGGAACGGGTGGTTCTTGGGCCGATGGTGCTGCACCAGTATGAACCGGAAGGTCAGATGCAGATGATGTCCGCCGGCGACCCGATCGTCGTCGAGGACGACACGACCACGGAAAAGACCACCGAGGAAATGGTCGAAGCACTCGAGACCATTTGGGATGAATCGCCCGAATTGCAGGAGACCGTCGATGAAGACGAATGGACGGAATTTGTTGAAGCCGTTAAACAATCCGCTGAAATGGAGTCAGTTGAATAAAAACAGGAGAATGACAATGAAGACGCTTGTTTATGCTGTATTAATGGGGTCGGTTCTCGCCGCGGCAGCGGCAGATCAAACGCTTGATGAAAGTCAGGTCAACGCCTTGCTTGAGGAGTTGACCGCTGCGCCGAAACATACCTGGCTTGAGGCTGGGACGATCCGCGCCAAATATCTCGAATATCGCATTGGCGAAGAAATGGCGTATGAATCGCAGGAACTTTTTCGGTTTGACGGAAACCGGTTTTATTGGGAGATTGTCCTTGCGGATCCGCCGGCGGATGCAGCCTCGCCGGACGTGGAGCGGCCGGACCATCAAAGTAACAAACACCGGATTTTTGCGTATGACGGCAACGCCTACACCCGCTATTACAAATCCGCCGATTATGCCGTCGTGGTGATGGACCAACAGGAAATGCCGATGAATCTGTTCGGCCCGTTTACCGCAGGGGTCATTCCGTGGGGGCTGGGACTGTTCACTCGCGAAAAACTGGCCGAGAGGAATCCTTCGGCGGCGGCATTTGTTGAAGACGGACGGCGGCTGATGCGGCTGACGCTGACCGACAACCCCGACCGGTCGCCTGTTGAAACGACGATGGTTCTCGACCCGGAAAAAGCCTTCCTGCCTCTTTCCTACACCATGAAAAACCAAGCGGTAACCATCCGACAGCATTATCGAGACTATCGACAAATCGGACAGAACTGGATTCCCTTTATCATCGTCGTCGAACGGTTTCATTTGCAGGGCGACACCCCGACGCTGGTGTCGTATGAAGACTGGCGGTTTCTGTCGGTCGATGCGAACCGTCCGACCGAACCGTATCAGCCGGTCTTTGCCGAAGGCACGGTCGTTGAGCTTCAGCCGTACGGGCAGATGAAGTCGTTTCTGTACCACGCTTCCGAAGCGGCGGACATCACTCGAATGCTCGAACAAAAAGTGATGACGTTATCGGTTCAAAAGGAGCAGGCCAATTGTGCGGTCCTGGCGGTGGCGCATATTGCCAAACGCTTCGCAAAGAACATCAGTCTGAGCCTGCCGGAAACACCAAATCCGCCCGCCCCGGCCGCGGCCGGACAACCTGAAATGACCAGTCTGTACGCCATCCGCCAAGCGCTGGAGGCCGCAGGGCTGTATTGTGCGGCCGTCAAGACGGATGTCAAATCGCTGGCCGAATTCAAGAACTACGGGATCATTCTGCATTACCCGACCGCCCGGCACTACGTGGTGCTGGATCGCATCGAAAAAGATGCGGTCTGGACGGTGGACTTGACCGACCGTAAATTTTACTGGAAACGCCCGATACGCGAATTGCTGGCGGACTGGAAAGACGGCGTGGCGCTGCTGGTGGCCGATCAGCCGATTGTGCTCAGCGGACAGGTGGAACTGCTTGATGACGCCCGTCAGCAGCAAATTCTCGGCGGCAACATCGGCTATTCCTGCACTGAATTGATCCAGAACGAAGAACAATGGCTTTGTTCCGAACCGATCGGCGGTTTGTGCGGCGGGGCGTACTATCGGTTCTGGCTGCGCTACGGCTGTCGGGAAGACTATTACGGCACGACCTGCACCGGACAAAAGATGATCGGCTACGATTATACCCATTGCATCAACCACCCCTACTACCCGAACTGGTGTGAAATCACCGGTCGATGGTACAGCCGGTATATTCGGGCGTGTATGTAAGGCGACTGTTGTACACGGGGGCAACGGCAAGAACAGGAAATTCTTTGTCCTGTTTTTGTTTTTTTGGTTGTATCGGACGGCCTCAGCGCATATAATGTATGTATGCGCCGATGGGGTTTTATGCTGATTGAACTGGTGACGGTCGTTGCCCTGATTGCCTTATTGCTGGGAATTGTGTTGCCTGCGCTGATAAGCAGCAGACAGCGTGGGCAACGTGTAGTCTGTCAGTCCAACCTCAGACAACATACCATGGCCGCGCAGGTATTTACCCAAGACAACAACGACCGGTTTCCTTTCGGGTTTTGCCATATCGGGGGCTTTTCTTCAGCGCCGCCGGGCGGTTTTGTGGGGGATGCGGCATTGGACTGGCAGGGGTGGTGGTGGTTTCACCAGGTCAGCGACAGCCGCAATCCCACCGAGGACGCCTCGCTGAGCTGTCCATCCACCTCGCCGACAGACAATGTTTTGTGCGCCAACTATGGCGTCAATTATGCGATTTACAAAATCGGCAGCGCCGACGAAGAAACGGAATTCAAGGGGACGCCGCTGAAAATAAGCCAACTGAAACAGCCGGCCCGTACGGTACTTCTGTGCGATTCAGGCTATGCACTGATGAGCTGGAAGGCCGCCTTGCCGACAGGACGGTCGGACTTTGAAAATCCCAAACGGGACAGCGCGTTCTATCTGCCCGGTCTTGCCGACAACAGCCGCCGCCGTATTGATCCGGCCCAGCTTCACGACGCCGTTCGAGGCCGACACACCGGACATTCGATCAATGTCGCGTTTGCCGATGGGTACGCCCGCTCGCTGAAAGCGTCGCTCCTGGCCGCGGGCGATCCCAACGACGGCGGACCGAATCGGCTTTACATCTGGTCGCCGTAGAAACTCTCGAAGCGGGCGCTGCGCACCGCCTCCAGCACCGACGACGGCTCCGGATAGGCTACTTCCGTAGTCATCACCAGCCGCCAGGACGACTGACCGGCAAGACGCTCATATCGGTGAATGGCGTGGGGAAGATGTGTCGCTCTGTCCAGAAATCCAACCCACTTTTTCTCAATGGCACGACCGGCGGACATCGTCTCGGCCCAGAACAGCTCATAAACGACGGTCCGCTCATCGGACAAGTCATCCAGTCGCGTCCACTGACAATGCTCGGACAACTGGGTAATGTCTTTGAACGGCAGCAGCCCCCAGGGAAGCTGCAGATAGTCCGGTGCGCCCGCGACGGCAACGTGTATTGCCTGCGCGCCGGAATGGGCGCTGTCCCGCCGGAGCAGACGTTGGGTATTAACGTCATACAAAACCGTTTTTTCCGGCGACTCAAAAAGCCGCAGTCCGTGCGCCTGGGAAATCCAAATCCGCTGCACGGGGGCGTCTTCTTCGGGGACAGCCGTCCGAATCAAAATGGTCTGTGCATCCGCCAGTGCGTTATAGAACCGCTGCAAATCCAGCGCTTCAACCGAGGGCAATCGGACAAACAATAACACCGCCACCATCAGCATCGCCGCCATCGCGGTCGCGGCGACCAGTCGAGGCATGCGCCGAGAGGCAACGTTTGCCCGCTTCGAGGAAACATCGGCGATCTCGACCTGCAACGCATTCGACTCATCCGGTTCGGAAAACGACGCGCGCGTCAATACGACGGACAAAGACCGCCGGCGAATCGCCGTCAGCACGGTCCGTGCCTGTTCGCAAATGCCCTCGGCAAGCTCGCCGCGCCCGGCCAGAAAACGCGACGCATCCATCAATTGCTCATCGGACAGATGCAAAGACGCAATGGCCTCCTGGTCGGCTCGGCACGCCGAACAGGCGTCCCGATGTGCCGTGATCGGCGTGTGGGCGTGCAGCGGCAGCGACGCCATCGCCAGACAGGGCAAAAAAGGCTTGGCCGCGGCACAATCGACCCATTGCCCCAACATGCGGTAATGCAGCGCCAGATAGTGACACGAGGCCGGATTCTGCACTTCGGCCGAGGCCGCAAGAGACTGAGCCAGCCGTTCCACTTCATGCTGACAGGCCGTGCAGGACTGAAGATGGCTCAACTGCGCCGGCGGGATGGACTCATACGCTTTTTCAAGATAACTGTAATAATATTCACAAACCTGTTTGCATTCCATAATGTGTCTCCTTCAGACTATGTGTCATCCTTGTCCAGTAAGGCTCGGAGCTTGTTCAGCCCGACCGCCAAATAATTCGACACGGTGGTGGATTTAACCTTCATAGAGCGGGCGATCTGTTGAACAGTCAAGTGGTGGACAAATTTATAGCGAATTGCCCGCGCTTCATGGGGGGATAAATGCTCCTGAATCAAAGCAAACAATGCGTCTATCTGGTCGGGATCGACAGCCCGCTGCGGCGGCATTTCCGTTTTGAGCTGCTGTTGGGCATACGCCTGAAGATGCTGCTGGTAACGGGCCTGAGAACGCTTTCGATCACGGATGCGGTCTAAAATGACTCGATACAGCCATGTTCTGAGACGGCAGATGTCCTCAGGAATCGGTTTTCGGACAAAATAAACAAACAACTCCTGGTAAATGTCTTCCCGTTCCTGTCGGTCGCTGACAAAATAGCCGATGGTTCCTCGGATAAACGTTTCCTGTTCTGCAAACAAACGCGCAGCCTTATCTACATTATCGGACATATTCTGAGGCGTTCTTGTTTGTTCACTCTCCACGATGCACCGCCGGCAGGTCGTTTTTCTCTCATTCTACGCTTTTTAAGAGAAATAATCAATCCGATCCGATGACAGAATAGCATTGTCTGTGTTTATTTCATTATCAAAGAGCCAAAAAATCCGGATTTTTTCCGACTGTATGCAAGTTTCCATAGATGATGACGCCGCCGAAAACGCGAAGTTTGATAATAATTTTAAAAAAATCGCGCCAATTTGCATACATTAGCGCGATGAAAAGCCGTTGTGTGATCCCTTACCGCTGAATCGCCAAATGGCGGTCCAGTACGACTGTTTGTCCCGGAGTCGTATGGATTTCAGCGATTTGATCGCCGTAACGGACAATACAGGATCCGCCCTGTCGAGAAAACAGTCGCACTTCGGTCAGCCGACCGTCCTTCCACTGCATATCCACCACAAATCCCCCGCGGGCGCACAGGCCTTTGACCAAGCCGTCGGCCCAGGTCGTGGGCAGCGCCGGCAGCAGATGCACATACCCGGCATGGCTTTGCAGCAGCATCTCGGCAACCGCGGCGGTTCCGCCGAAATTGCCGTCAATCTGAAACGGCGGGTGCGTATCAAACAGATTCGGCAGCGTCGAGTGCGCCAGCAGCGCGTGCAGATTGTCATAGGCTTTTTGCGCTTCGCGGAGGCGCGCCCAGATGTTGATGATCCAGGCCCGACTCCAGCCGGTATGTCCGCCGCCGTGTGCCAGCCGATGATCAATACTCTTGCGGATCGCGTCGATCAGATCGGGCGTTTGCTCGACTGTGAATTGCCGCCCCGGATGCAGGGCATAGACATGGGACATATGCCGATGCCCCGGCTCGCGCTCCTCGAAGGGGCGCGACCATTCGAGCAGGCGACCGTCGGGGGCGATTTGCGGCATCGCCAGGTTGGTCCGAGCAGCACGAATCTCAGCGACCAGCGTATCGTCAATGCCGAGGATCTCGGCAGCCTCCAGCGCATTGGTAAATACGTCCCAGACAATCTGCTGGCTCATCGCCGCGCCCATGTCCAGACTGGCCGCCTGGCCGTCCGGGCCGATAAATGTATTTTCCGGGGAGTTTGACGGGCCGCCGACCAGTTTGCCGGTGCGCGGATCCTCAACCAGATAATCAAGGAAAAACAGCGACGCCTCTTTAAGCACCGGCCAGGCGCGGTCGCGCAAAAACGCTTTATCCCGTGTAAATCGGTAACGTTCCATAAAATGCTGCGTACACCACGCCCCGCCGAACGGCCACATACCCCACCACGGCGCCCCGATGGGTGTGGTCCAGAGCCAGGCGTCGGTGGTGTGGTGAGCGACAAACCCGCGACAGCGATAGACTTCCTGGGCGGTTTTCTGTCCTGAGGGAATGAGGGCTTCGACCAAATCAAAAAACGGGTCGTGGCATTCGGACAAGTTGGTCACTTCCGCCGGCCAGTAGTTCATCTGCATATTGATGTTGATGTGATAGTCGGCATTCCACGGCGCTTCGATGTGTTCATTCCACAGCCCCTGGAGATTGGCCGGCAACGTCCCCGGACGCGAGGAGCCTATCAGCAAATAGCGTCCGAATTGAAAATAGAGCATTACCAGGGCCGGATCGTGTGCGCCGCCGCTGACGGCCTCCAGCCGCTTGTCGGTCGGTATGCGGGCCGCTTCTGAACCGCCCAAATCCAGTTCAACCCGCCGGAATAACCGCCGATGGTCGTCGATATGGGCGGTTTTAAGGGTCTCGTGCGATTGGGCCAGGGCCTCGAGCAACCGTCCGCCGCATCGGGCGCGGAGGTCATCGGTCAACGGATCGTAAGGATCGTCTTGATTGTAGTCGGTCGCCGCGGTCAGCAGCAGACGCACCGCATCGGCATCGTGAATCGCCAGCGCATTGCCTTCGGTCGTGCTTCGTCCGCCGGACACATCGGCATACAGCGTCGCATGATAACGCACGCCTTTATGGCTTCCATTATGAGAGGCTTGGCCGCTGATCATCAGCATACTGTCGCCGACGGCGACGGTTTCATAATCGGCCGGTCTGTCCAGACGCACCGTCAAGTTCAGTGCCGCCGGTTCGGACGCCGTCAGCGAAATCACCAGAACCTCATCCGGCGCAGACGCAAATACTTCGCGTTTATAGGTAACGCCGTCCACTTCAAACGTCGTCGTTGCCACAGCGGTATCCAGATTCAGTTCCCGCCGATAGGTGTTGATGTCGGTGTCGGGTAATCGCATTTCCAGCCGCAGGTCGCCGAGGGTCTGATGACTGCGCGGCGAAATCCGCGGCCCTAAAAAACGACGGGCGATGATACGTTCGGCCTGGGCGTATTGATCCTCAAAGAACAGCTTGCGCGCCTCGACGAGTGCCTCATAGGCGCCCTGCGGCGGCTGCGGGACAGGGGGACCGGCCCACAGCGAATCGATGTTCAATTGAATACGCTCGTTTTGGACCCCCCCGAACACCATCGCTCCGAGCCGACCATTGCCGACCGGCAGTGCTTCGGTCCAGCGTCGAGCCGGCTGCTGATACCACAGCGACAGGGTCTGCTGACGTTCGGCATAAGCGCCGACTCCCCACAACACAAACCCGATTGTTGCTATCCACAGGCGAACAGTGATCTTCTGCACACATAACCTCATCATAAAACCTCCGTAACATATTCAATCGTACTGAACCGTCTTGTTCACGGCATCGTCCCGGCACTCGCCGGTATTGTAATTGAAAACAGACCGCTTGGGAACAAAGTTTTCGAGTCTCTGTCTTGTTTTTGAGGCACATGCGTGTACAATAATCGCAAACAGATAATCGGTTATCACTATTGCAGGGAGGGATAGTCCCTCACGTTCGCGACAGCAGCGATCACGGAACCGAACAGGAGAAATCGAATGTACAATACCGTCAGCAATATTCCCAAGCCCGTCAACGAACCCGTTTTTTCCTACGCGCCGGACACGACACCTCGCCGTTTACTGCAAGAAGCAATCCGGCAACTGGAAGGTGAACCCCTGGATATTCCATTGATCATCGGCGGGCGGGAAATTCGCACGGGCAAGACTCAGCCCTGCATCCAGCCTCACGCCCACAGCCGCTCGCTGGGTCATTTTCACAAGGCCGGTCCAAAGGAGGTCCATCTGGCGATTGAGGCCTCGCAGAAGGCAAAAAAAGACTGGGAAAACCTCAGTTTCCCGCAGCGAGCGTCGATTTTTTTCAAGGCCGCCGAGCTGCTTAGCAGCACATATCGCTATTGGGCTAATGCCGCCGCGATGCTCAATCTCAGCAAGAACGTGTATCAGGCCGAGATCGACAGCGCATGTGAACTGATTGATTTTTGGCGATTCAATGCCTGGTATATCCAGGAACTGTATAAGGATCAGCCGCTCTACTCGCCCGCCGGGACGCTGAACGGCGTGGAATACCGCCCGCTGGAGGGGTTTGTGTTTGCGGTCACACCGTTTAACTTTGTCTCTATTGGCGGCAATCTCTGCACGGCACCGGCAATGCTTGGCAATACGGTCTTGTGGAAACCGGCATCGACGGCGGTGTATCCGGCCTATTGGGTGATGAAAATCCTTCAGGAGGCGGGGCTGCCGGACGGCGTAATTAACTTTGTGCCCGGCTCCGGCGCGGATGTGGGCGATCCGGCGTTAGCCTCGCCGCTGTTTGCCGGGCTGCACTTTACCGGCAGTACGGAGGTTTTTCAGTCGATGTGGAAGACGATCGGCGGCCGCATCGCCGACTATAAATCCTATCCGCGGATCGTCGGCGAAACCGGCGGCAAAGATTTTATGGTCGCGCACGCCTCGGCTGACCCGGAGGCGACCATTGCAGCGATCATTCGCGGCGCGTATGAATATCAGGGGCAGAAATGCTCGGCTCTGTCGCGGATGTACATCGCCAAAAGTTTGTGGAAAACCATCAAAGCACCGCTGATTGAGCAGATTCAATCCATTCAGGTCGGTCCGCCGCAGGCGTTCGGCAATTTTATGAATGCGGTAATTGACAAAGCGTCCTTCACCAATACCCAAGGGTATATTGAGCGCGCCGCGGCCAGCTCGTCGGCTCGCATTTTGGTCGGCAGCGGATGCGACGACCGGACGGGCTACTTCATCGAACCGACGCTCATCGAAACGGACGACCCGCACTATGAGACGATGGAGCAGGAACTATTCGCGCCGGTATTGACGGCGTATATTTATGACGACGCCGACTACGATGCGGCGCTGGGGCTGTGCGACCGGACCAGTCCCTACGGGCTGACCGGGTGCGTCTTTGCCCGCGACCGCTATGCCATTGCCCAGGCGCTTGAGGTTCTGCGTCATTCGGCGGGCAACTTCTATATCAACGATAAACCCACCGGCGCCGTCGTCGGTCAGCAGCCGTTCGGCGGAGGACGGGGGTCGGGTACCAACGACAAGGCCGGGTCAATGCTGAACCTGCTGCGGTGGGTCTCGGTGCGGACGATCAAAGAGGCATTCACGCCGCCGACCGATTATCGTTATCCGTTTATGGACTGACCGCCGCTGCCGTTCCGTGCAGCGTTATTGGGCTTCCTGCGACAGTTCGATGCTGCGCTGACGGGCGCGCTCGAATCCGGCAAACAGCACCTTGCCCAGGCCGAGTTTGTTAAAGGCGTCAATCGCCGCTTCGGTCGTGCCGCCGGGTGAGGTGACCTTGCGGCGCAGCTCGGCGGGGCTTTCGCCGCGGGCATAGGCCTGCTTGGCCAGCACGCCGGCCCCTTTGGCAGTCTGATAGACCAACTCCTCGGCACTGTCAACCGGAATGCCCATCTCAACGGCGGCCTTGACCATCTCTTCCATCAGCACATAAAAGTAGGCCGGCCCTGAGCCGCTGATCGCGGTTACCGCATCGATGAGGTGCTCCTGATTGACCACGACGGCGCGCCCCACCGCCGAGAACAACTGGAGGGCAAGCTCGACCGCGGCGTCGGAGCCATTGGCCGAATAGATGGCCGTGGCTCCCTCATCGACCATCGCCGGCGTGTTGGGCATCGCCCGGATAATTTGACAATTGCTCAGCGACTGCGACAGATAATCGGTGGTAATGCCTGCGGCAATCGAAATGATGATGGAATTGTCCTGCGTTTTGCCCCGGATGCCCTGGAGCATCGCTTTGACATTTTGCGGCTTGACACAGATCAGCAGTACCTTCGCATGCGCGACAAGCTCTTCATTGCGGGCGGTCGTTTTGATATGATACTCCTCGGCGATATAACGAAGCCGCTCGTCGCGAACGTCCGAGGCCATAATACGATCGGGCTTGTACAGCCCGGAGCTGATAAGCCCTTTAATGATGGCTTCGGCCATATTGCCGCACCCGATAATGCCTATTTTATCCATTAAACCTCCTGATTCTGAGAAATACAACCTCGTCCCGTGCGCCCTGCACGTACTCGGCTCCGCCTTTTATCGGCTCATTGCCTTTGAAGGACAACCGCCAAACGGAGGGATTAAAAGCCACGCAAAGGCCGCTCTGCAAAGGAAAGAAACACCCCGCCGGTCAGCCGACCGGCGGATGCGGATGGGAGTCAATATCCAGACGGTTACTCGACGACAATCGCCTCAACCGGACACTCATCGGCGGCCTGCTGGACGGTTTCCTCCAATTCTGCGGGAACTTCGTCAACAATGACCTCAGCGATGGAATCGCCCATTGCGAATACTTCCGGGCAGGTATCCACACACAATCCGCAAGCGGTGCAGCTGTCTTCGATTCGTACCTTCATGCGTCCACTCCGTTTGAGGTTTGATCTTGATATTAGCCATAACACGATTCGAGTGTTATTATAATCCAAAAAATCGTTGATCTGCAATGTTTTTTGTGGAAAATCGCTGTTTTTTGTGTAAACTGCTGTTTTTACAATCAGGATGGACGAACACGAGAGCATAAAAGATCCGCGTCAAAATCCGGCGGGAATGGGATCTTTTATCAGTTTGAACTTTTTCAGGGTCGGGTCCCATGCAAGTGCCCGGTGCGAATCTGGTCAGGCGGGGAACCGAGCAGCCATAAGCATTCGCGGTGCTGTGCGTGGCAAACCCGACCACCTTTTTTTAGGTTGTCAATTTCCAATTTTCTATTTTCGTTTCTGAACATTTGAAATAGAAAATTTGAAATAGGAAATCAATATGGCATATACGGTATTGGCACGCAGGTATCGTTCGCAGACGTTTGACGACGTGCTGGGGCAGGACGTGGTGGCCCGAACGCTGCGCAATGCGATTGCCGGGGGGCGGGTGGCGCATGCGTATTTGTTCTGCGGAACGCGGGGCTGCGGCAAGACGACGATGGCGCGAATTCTGGCCAAGTCGCTCAATTGTCTTGCCGCCGACGGCCCGACCGCCCAGCCATGCCTGAAATGCGACAGTTGCGTCAACATCAACACCGGCGATGACATCGACGTCATCGAGATCGACGGGGCGTCCAACACCGGCGTCGATAACATCCGCCAGCTTCGGGAAAATGCGGCCTATCGACCGGCCCGCGCCCGGTTCAAGATTTATATCATCGACGAAGTCCATATGCTCAGTACCGGGGCCTTCAACGCCCTGCTGAAGATTCTTGAAGAGCCGCCGGAACACGTCAAGTTCATTTTCGCCACAACCGAGCCGAACAAGGTGCTGCCGACGATCCAGTCGCGGTGTCAGCGGTTTGATTTTCACAATATCCCGCCGGAGGTAATCAGTCAACAAATCAGCAAGGTTCTCGGCGATGAGGGTATTGCGTTTGAGCCGGATTTGCTGGTGCACCTGTCGCGGCTGGCCAACGGGTCGATGCGCGATGCGCTGAGTCTGTTGGACCAGCTCATCAGTGCCGGCACGCCGCCGCTGGATGCCCGACAATTGATCGACCTGCTCGGTATTCCCGACCGACAAAAACTGACGCACTTGCTGACGGCCATCGCCGAGCACGACGGCGCGGGTGTGCTGGAGCGCTTAAACGAAATGCTGCTGACCGGTCAAAGCGCCAGCCAGATTTGCGAGGCGATGATCGAGGTGATGCGTGAGGTGATGATTTTCCGGTGCGCCGGCAAAGACAGTCCCCTGCTGACACTGACGAACGAGGAGCGTACGGATTTGGCTCAACTGGCAGAGCAATTTGACATTGCGGGACTGGTTTACGGTATCACCGCTCTTGAAAAACTGCAATGGACGCTCAAGAACAGCGAAACCAGCCGGGCGCTGCTGGAGGCGTCGCTGCTGCGACTGGCGCTAAGCGAGCATTTCATCGGTCTGGATCAACTGGCCGCGCAGATTCGCAAGACCCCAGCCGCTGCGATGGAGGTAAAAAAAAAATCCCTGACCGCCTCGGCTGACCGACCGTTCGACCGTTCGTGCGACACCGGGCAGAGGGCACGTGATGTGCAGCCCGTTCGTGGCTCAAGGGACGCTGAGGCGATTTGCCGGCAATGGCCGCAGACGGCCGAGCAGATCGGCCAATCCGTGGGGGGTGGGCTGGCTGCGATGCTGCCACAGACGCAAGCGGTCGCGGTCAATGAACAAACGCTGCAATTGGCATTTCCCAACAACGGCGCCGGCGCGATGACCCGCAGCATCTGTGAGAATCGCAAGGGGGCGATTGAAAAGATACTCTCATCAATGGCCGGCCAGCCGATGCGCATCGCGTTTGAGGCGTCAACCAGTCCGGCGTCAACGGAAAGCCGGCTCAGCCCGACAAGTACTGGGCTATCTGCCGGTGCTGCCACCGACGCACCCGCCCCGGCCGATACCTCCGCTCGACCCGGCCGGCAGGAGCGAAACGAACTGCTCAACGATCCGCAGGTCAAGATGGTGCTGCTGGGGCTGAATGCCCGACTGATTGATATTCAGAAGGTTGAGCTGCCGGATGTGCCGGATGTGCCGCGGGAGCCTGAGGAATTAACGGAGTAGCGTATGAATCCCGCCTATACCCAAAGCCTGAATGAATTGATTGAACAGTTCGGCAAGCTGCCGGGGATCGGCCCCAAGACGGCTGAGCGGCTGGCGTTTCATATCCTCAAAGCTGAACCGAATGAGGCGATGGCGCTGGCGGAGGCGATCAGCGATGTCAAAAAAAACATTCGTCAATGTCGGGTCTGCTTCAATCTGGCCGAGGCCGAGTTGTGCGGCATCTGCGCCGACAGCCGCCGCGACCACAGTGTGATTTGCGTCGTGGAACAGCCCAAGGACGTGATCAGCCTCGAAAAAACCGGCCTGTGCCAATGGGTCTATCATGTACTCAACGGGCATATCGCCCCGCTGGAAGGGATTGAGCCGGACGATTTGACGATTGACGCACTGGTCAAACGCATTCGCGCCGGCGGCGTCGGCGAGGTGGTGATGGCCACCAACCCCAACCTCGAAGGCGACGGTACGGCACTGTATATTCACTCGCTGCTGCGCAATATGAAGGTCAAGGTGACACGGCTGGCGCGCGGGCTGCCGGCCGGCTCGGCCATCGAGTTTGCCGCATCATCCATCCTGCAGGACGCCATCCTCGGCCGCACGAATTTTTAGCCTTGGCGCGAAGACTTGACGACTACGGTACAGGGACTATAATTGATACTTATGATTGAACTGATAGAACAACAGCGTGATGCACTGAAGGCGTTATGTCAGCAATACGACGTTCGGCGACTTGAGCTGTTCGGCTCGGCTGTTTCGGAGCAATTTGATGAACACACCAGCGACCTTGATTTTCTGGTTGAGTTCAAGTCGCTTGAAACCGGCCATGCGGCGAACAACTATTTCGGCCTGCTGTTTGGCCTGCAATCCCTGTTCGGGCGGAATGTGGATCTGGTGATGCCCGATGCGGTCAAAAATCCTTATTTTCTCGAATCCATTCATCAACATCGAAAATTGCTTTATGCGGCTTGAAACCCGGACATTACCGGAAGATATCCGTCAAGCGAAAATTTGAAATTATCGGTGAAGCTCTCAACCGCTTGAGTTACCACGACCCCGATACCGTTGAGCTAATCGACGACCACGCCAAAATCATCGCTTTTCGCAACACCTTGATACACGGCTACAGTACGATTGATAATCGAATCGTCTGGGATATTGTTCTTACCCATCTGCCGAAACTCGATGCTGACATTCGCAAATTGCTATAGGCCGCGGTCCGGCGTGCTTTTTAGTATCCGGCAATCAGCAGGGCCAGATACGGCACAAGGTTGAACATCAGAACGATAATTTTCATGGCGCCGATAAAATAGTAGATTGCCGTGTCGAAGGCCTCTCGGGTCAGCGGAAAGAATGTGCTGTGCCTGGCGTACACCCAGTCCTTGGCGCAGACACAAACCGCCGCCGAAACAAGCAGCAGGCCTGCGTTGAGGATGGTACACCACAGAAAAAACGTTCGGATTGCGTCTATCTCCATCATTTGTGTCCTTTCTCTGTTGGGTTTACCATTTGATAATACGCTCACGATAGGGGGTATTGTCCTGAGCCGGTGCAAAGAAGATATCTTGCTGCATCTGCTCAGCCTTCAGTGTATCGCGGAACTTGCAGAGATACATACACGACAAATCGTTCTCTGTAAAAAATCCTTTCGGTTCGACTCCTTCAAATAGATAGTCTGGGAAAAAGTCATTGTTGATTTGCCCGGAAAATCGGAGTGTCAATTGACTCTTGCAAATCATCTTTTGATCGCTCATAATATAGATCAGAACTTGAGTGTCATGGCCGCCCGTTCCAGTCAAGGCGAGCGGATAAACTGGCGTTTCGATTGGAAAGCGAAGAATCAGCGGTGCAGCCAATCCTTCCGAAACGATCTCATATTGCTCCTGGTCTGCTGACGGATTGATATAAGCAACGACAAAACACCAGCCCTTGTTGATATAATCATCAAAAACGGATTGATCAGCGTCATCGAACTGGAAATTATTGACGTTTAGCCATGCAATCAATTCTCCGGCATCATCAGATTGAATTACACGAACGTCATAGATACCGATACGATGCTCGGAAATCACATCAACTCCTGAAATCTCTGATTTTGAAAGAGCAGGCATTATTGCCGACAGTATGCCAACAATGATGAGAAAAGCAACCGCATACAAAAGCACCCTTTTCCTATTTCTCTGAGTCCAGTGAATCGGAATATATTTGGAAAATACACATAGAACAAGCGCCATCAGAAGAAGTCCGGCTAACCCAAGAATAGACAAAGAAAATAAGATGCCGCCGATGGACATTATGCTCGGTCGTGAACGGAAACTTAAACGCCAGAATATTTGACGTGCATTTTCTGCTGGCAGACTGGCCACTTCAGGCACCGCCGGAACGGGAACGACCCAGCCGAGTGCAGCGACTTTGACCTGTTCGGGTATTTCGTATTTGCTCTGCAAAAAAAGGGTTTGGACGCCGTCCCGGTGGAGGATCAAGGCTCGCTGGTAGGGAATCGTGGGCGGAACAGTTTCTTTCCAAAACATTTTTCCGTCCGCCATCAGATGTGCAGAAATGCTGCAGATAATAAGCGAGCCAATCTTAAAGGTTCTGTTCATTCGATAGTCCTCCGAATTTCGGTTCGATCCCTGCTATTGTTACCAATAGGATACATCACCAATCATCCATTGTCAATCATCCGTAATCGGTAATCGGTAAAAATCGGGGCTGTATTTTCGGACGCAGGGGTGTTATAATGGGGGTGTTTTACAAGACCAATTGCATCCTGAATGACTACAGGTGTTATCGATATGGCGATGAAATTATCACTGACCGGCCAGATGCGGATGGAGCAGCGGATGAAGCTGGCACCGCGGATGATCCAGTCGATGGAAATCCTTCAGCTTCCGCTGCTTGCGCTGCAGGAACGGATCGAGGCCGAGTTGAACAGCAATCCGGTGCTGGAGACCGCCGATCAGGCCGAGGCCGGCTGCGACAACGGCGATTCAGTCGCGACGGCCGAAACCAGCACCGACGAACAGGAAATGGTCGTCGGCGAGGACAACGACCATGTTGAGGATTTTCAGCGGCTGGAAGACTTCGGCGAGGATTTTGATGACTACCTGAACAATTCCGGGCCGATACATCCGCAGCCGACAAGCGGCGGCGACCCTGACAAAAAAATGGAGGCGTTGCTGAACACCGCCGCTCAGGGCCAATCGCTGAACGACTGGCTCAAAGAACAGTGGCGGATGGTCGATGCCGACCCGAAGGTGCAGGCCGCGGGGGAGCTGATTATCGACTATCTGGACGAAAAGGGCTACCTGTCAGTTCGCCTGGAACAACTGCACAACCCGGACAAACAGTCATTCGGGATGGAGCATTTACAGGCTGCGCTGGAACTGGTGCAAAAGCTGGAGCCGTCCGGCGTCGGGGCGCGTGATCTGCGCGAGTGTCTGCTGATTCAGATGCGGCAATCGCCGGAGGATATGTCGTTTGAGATTGAGCTGGTGAGCAAACACTGGTCGCAACTGTTGGAAAACCATCTGCCACAGATCGCCAAAAAAATGAACTGCTCGGTGGAACGCATCAACGAGGCGATTGAACGGCTCAGCAAGCTGGATACGTCGCCGGGGCTGGTGGTCGGACGCAACGACAACTATCCGATTAACGCCGACGTAATCGTTGAGCCGGACGAGCAAGGCGGCTATGATGTACGGCTGACCGATTCGTTTATGCCGTCGCTGCGAATCAACAGCTTTTACAAGAAAATGGCGCGCAACCGGTCAATTGACGATCAGACGCGGGATTTTCTGCTGAAAAATATTCGTTCGGCACAGTGGTTTATGGACGCCATTGAGCAGCGCAAAAACACCCTGCTGAAGGTTGCCCGAGCGATTGTGCGGCATCAGCACGACTTTTTCTCACACGGCAAGCTGTATCTCAAACCGCTGCCGATGGCCGTGATTGCCGATGAGGTCGGGGTGCATATCGCGACCGTCTCACGGGCGGTGGCGGGCAAATACGTGCAGTGTCCGCAGGGTATTTTGCCGTTGCGCAGTTTCTTCAGCGGCGGGCTGGAGGATGAGACCGGCCAGCAGCGCAGTTATGACGCGATCAAGGCCAAACTGGAAGAAATCGTCAACCACGAGGATAAATCCAGTCCGCTCAGTGACGATGAAATCCGCAAACAACTGGCCGAGGCCGGCATGGGCCACATCGCCCGCCGCACCGTCGCCAAATATCGCAAACTGCTGAATATTCCCACGGCCAAGTTCCGACGGAAATACTGAACCGGAGTTGTCAAACCGGGCAGCGCATAAAACAGGCCTGCTTCATTCAGCAGGCCCGATTGTGTGTACTTGAGCCATCACAACAATTCAACAGGGTTTGACGTCAGTCGCTTCCATTCCTTTCTTTCCCTGAGCCGCCTCATACTCCACTCTCTGGCCGTCTTTCAACGTCCGAAAGCCCTTCGCGACGATATTGGTGTGATGCACAAACAAGTCATCGCCGCCATCATCGGGAGTAATAAATCCGAACCCCTTCTTCTCGTTGAACCACTTTACTGTACCAGCACTCACGTGTCACTCCTTGGGCCGTTTTGGCCCGCTTTGCCGAAAATCCCTCAACATCATCTCAAAGACCGTTCCGAGGGACGGGAACGACCTTCCAACACAGATACAAATAAATCGACCAAAATTGGGTTTGTCAATAGAATTTTCACAAAAACGTCAAAAAAAATAGCGAAACATGAGTCGATCCGAAACCAAGGGGTCCCTGAACCACCGCCGACAAAAGACATTAATGCCACTCTACAGACAAGACGGCCATGCCCCGTCGAGAAGACCCTTGCATATCAAGACATTCATTAGTCAAAATCCAATGAAGCTCGTAATCGTTTGAGTGCTGAACGGCGTTTTTTCTGTTCGAGACGTTGACGAATCGCTTTGGCCGGGACGGTTGTTTTTCGCCGTTTGGGACGGGGTTTAAGGGCTTCGGCGATGAGAGCTTTGAATCGCTCAAGAGCGTCCCGCCGATTGGCATGCTGGGAGCGATATCGCTGTGAGGACAGATGCAGACGTCCGTCTCTGTCGAGCCGGGAGGCGCACTTTTTGCGCAGGCACGTCCGCTGCGCGTCAGTCAGGGTCGGGCAATGGGGCAGATCAAAGATTAACGTAACGCGGGTGTTGAGCTTGTTGACATTCTGGCCGCCGGGGCCGGAGCTGCGGCTGGTTTGAAAGTCAAGACAGCTTTCCGGAATAGTCAGTTGGTCATTGATTTGTACATCCGTCATTGGAACGCTCTTGCAGTGAATCGCTTTCGGCTTTCCATCGGCGGCCGGCTTGCGGCTGTCGGCGATTCGGTTTACGACTGTTCTAAAGGACGGCCCGATAGCCTTTGCCGTGGACAGTCTTGAGGATATGTCGGGCCTTGCCGAGTTTTTTCCGCAGTGCGGCGACGTGCACATCCACAACGCGGACATTGCCGGCCTCATCCGCGTTGGGGGCCATGACGCTGTGCAGTGCTTCGCGCGAGAGCACCTGGCCGCCGGCCTTGATCAGGGCCAGCAGAATATTGAATTCGGCGCCGGTCAAATCGACCGGCGACCCCTGGACAAAGGCCTGGCGGCCTGCCGGAAACAATCGCACCGGTCCGGCGGAAAGAATTTCCCGCACGGCCGACGGTTCCGGATAGGCCCGACGCAGCACGGCCTCCATCCGCGCCAGCAGCACCCGCGTGCTGAACGGCTTGGTGATGTAGTCATCGGCGCCGACGCTCAGGCCGACGATAATATCGGTCTCGCTGTCTTTGGCCGTCAGCAGAATGATGGGGATATGGGCGGTCTGAGCGTCGTTTTTCCAACGGGTCGTCAGCTTGATGCCCGATGTGTCGCCCAGCATAATGTCGAGCAGGATCAGATCGGGCTTATCGGCGGCGACCGCCTCCATCGCTTCGGCTCCGCCGGCGGCGGTGCGTACGATGTAACCTTCCTGCGTCAGCGCCATACTGAGCAGTTCAAGCAAGTCCTTCTGGTCATCGACGACCAGCACTTTGGTATTCATATCCATACAACTCCTTGTCCACAAGTCAACAGGTCGGCATTACTGTCGTCTGGGTTCTGAACCCAGCAAATGCCGCACGAAGAAATCGGCTCGCCGACGGCTGGCATAGCGGCCCTCGGCGGCGCCGTGTCCGGCGCCGGGCACGATGAGCATGTCGAAATCCTTATCCGCACGAATCAGGGCGTCAACCACCTGCATGGTCGAAGCGGGATCGACATTGGTGTCCATCTCGCCGACAATCAGCAGGAGCTTGCCCTTCAGGCCGGGCGCTAACGTCACGTTGGAATTGGCCTCGTAATGGGGCCCGACGGGCCAGCCCATCCACTGTTCATTCCACCAGATTTTATCCATTCGATTGTCATGACAGCCGCAGTCGGCGACAGCAACCTTGTAAAAATCGCCGTGGGTCATCACCGCCGCGGCGGCGTTCTGGCCGCCGGCCGAGCCGCCGTAAATGCCGACGCGCTGCGTATCCATATAGGGGTATTTGTCAGACGCGGCCTTGATCCACAGCACCCGATCCGGCAGGCCGGCATCGGCCAGATTTTGCCAGCAGACATCATGAAAGGCCTTGGAGCGGTTGGATGTGCCCATACCATCGATCTGCACCAGAATGAAGCCCAGTTCGGCCATCTGCATCATCCGCAGATAGGGCTGAAAGCCTTTGGGTACAAACGACCCCTGCGGGCCGGCGTAAATATGCTCAATAATCGGGTAGCTGATATTGGGGTCAAAGGTGGTCGGGCGGACGATAACGCCGTAGATGTCGGTTTTGCCGTCACGGGCTTTGGCGACGAACGGTTCGGGCGTCTGCCAGCCGGCTTCGAACAGGGCGGACGCATCGGCCTGTTCAAGGACGCACAGCCGTGTGCCGTCTTCACACCGCCGCAGCTCGTGAACCGGCGGGTGATTGACCCGCGACCATTGGGCCACGGCAAACCGGCGATCGGGCGAAAAGCGTACTGAATGCGTGCCGTCGCTTTCGGTCAGCAGCGTCAGTTCCATCCCGTCAAAGTTAACCCGTGCATAATGCACATAATAAGGGTCTTGTTCGGGATAATAGCCGCTCAGTTGAAACCAAATTTGACGGTTGTCTTTGTCCACGTAGTCCACGCTGCGGACGACCCATTGGCCCTGGGTGATTTGATTTTTGACCGTGCCGGTTTGGGCATCGTACAAGTACAAGTGATTCCAGCCGTCCCGCTCGGACATCCAGATGATCTCATCGGCATCATCGATATAGTCGCAGAAAAACTTCTGCGAATAACAGATAAAGGTATCGCTGGTTTCATCAATGACGACTGCGGTTTGGCCGGTTTCGGCATCGACGGCGACAACCCGCAAGACCTGATGACCGCGCTGATTGTAAATAAACGTCACGCGGCTTGAATCCGGCTGCCAGCGCAGGCCATAGATATTGTACGGATTGGCAAACAGTTCATCGCTGACGGGAATATGTGTTTGGGTTTCCACGTCAAACAACTGCGGTTTGTCAATCGCCACCCGGTCGCCGGGCTTGAGATAATCGATGCTGTGCAGCCGCGGCTGAAGCTGATCGCGCGG
Source organism: Anaerohalosphaeraceae bacterium (assembly GCA_050309605.1). Taxonomy (GTDB): domain Bacteria; phylum Planctomycetota; class Phycisphaerae; order Sedimentisphaerales; family Anaerohalosphaeraceae; genus T3Sed10-213. The sequence goes on along the minus strand of JBNRMN010000067.1, from coordinate 117,834 downwards.
GGAGGATTCAACGAAATACACCTTACGTTCCTGAGCGGGCTGACGTCGGATCGCGGCCAGCTTGCGGGAATCGGGCGACCAATACACCCGCGGCTGATAGCTGTCTTCGGTGTTGCCGTCGGTGCTCAACTGGATTTCGTGCTCCTCATTCTGCCGGTCGCGCAGCCACAGGTTGTGATCCCGAATAAACGCCTGCCACCGCTGGTCCGGCGACGTTGACCGATCCGAGCCAGTCGGCCTGGTACGCCGTGCGGGTCTGTCGGCGCCGCGGCGTCGCGTTGTGTTCTCCCGGCCGATCAATACGCGGGCGGGCTGCTCGACGGCCTGATAGACCGCAATGGCATTGCCGTCGGCCTCAGCCGCCAACCAGACGTGGCCGGCGTAGGTATTCTGGCGACGCTCCTGGCCGGGGCCGAGCACGCCGTAATTTTGACGCTGACCGCCGGCGTCGAGCCAGAACAAGTGCACGTCGCTGTCGGTGCGATTGACGAACGTCAAAATCACCTGCCGGCCTGTTTGACGGCTGGCCCGAGGCGCCCGGTCGGGCGGTATCGCGGGCAGGGATTCTTCTTCGGCCTGTCCGGTCATTTGCAATTCATACGTCTGCAAATCACAGCGCCAGCGTCTGCCGTCGGCCTGAAACTGAACGGCCTGAGGCGTGCGTTCCTGAACTTCAAACTCAAGCTGTTCAATTGGCAGCGCCTCAGGGCGTACATTCGGCACGCCGGCTTCCGTCAGGGCCGCGGCCAGACGCTCGGCATCAAAGGCCGCTTGCCGAAGGCCGTTTTCCGCGTCCACCAGAACCCATTCATGTGAATCCGGGCCGACGGCGAGGCGATACCAGAACAGCGTCCCGTCGGCAAACCATTGCGGGTCAACATTGTCCCGAAACACCTTGCCGCTGAATCGCGCCCGCAGGGCCTGGGCGCGTTGGTAATCAGCCGACGTCCCGCCGGCCTCGATCAAACCTAAAAAGAACAAAAAAACAAGAAGTGTTGCGGTTGATGCGGCGTTTGTCCAATCGGTGGCCTTCATAAAGATGTCCCGAAAAAGGGTTGAATAATACAATACCGTTTCATTCGGGGTGTTATCATACCTTGAAGGGTGATGATTGTATAGGTATTTTTTGGGACAATTTTACATTTTCTTAACAGGTTCACCCCATGCCGTTGCCGCAGGGCCAGAGGCCATCGCCTGCGAAAGGGGCTTTCGCGGGAGCGTAAACCAAAAGACACACCCTTTGCCGACCTGGCTTTCGACCCGAATTTGTCCGCCGTGCATCCGCGCCAGTTCCCGTGATATGGCCAGTCCCAATCCGGTGCCGTGCCGGCCGGGACCTTTGAGGTTTTTGGTCTGCACGAACCGATCAAACACACGCGCCATTTCCTCCGGCGTCAGTCCCGGCCCGTCGTCCTCAACACCAATCCTGAAGCCGTCGTGGTCCTCGTCCAGCCGAACGACGATACGGCCGCGGATGGAAATAAACTTGATGGCGTTGCCGATGAGATTGACCAGGACCTGCACAATGCGGTCGCGATCGATCCAGGTCAGGCAATCACGGCTCGGCAGGACGGTCTGGATCTTGATTTTTTTGGCGGCGGCCAGCAGTTTCAGCGAACGGCAGGTCTCGACAATGACATCGTTCAGGGAGCAAATATCCAGATTCAACTGCAGGCTTCCGGCCTCAATTTTGGTCATATCCAGAAAATCTGAAATAATGCGGCTGAGCCGTTCGACGCCGGTCTGCGCCATTTCCAGATTTTCGCGAAGACGTTTGCTGATCGGGCCGTGCACCTCGGCCAGCGCATTAGACAGAATATTGCGAAAAATGCACAACGGCGTGCGCAGTTCATGCGTGACGGTGGAGACAAATTCGCTCTTGAGCCGGTCGTGTTCCATCAGGGTTTGATTGGCATTGCGCAATTCCAGCTCGGCGATCTTGATTTTTGTGATATCCCGCGCATAGAGATTGACATCTGTTGTGCCCCGCACCGGCGCAAATACAATGGCATAATAATGATCGTCGCAGCGCTGTTCAACGGTCCTGTGGCTGTCGCTTCCGCTGACCTTCAATGCCGTTTCAACCACGTCCTGCGGCAGGATTTGTCCGCTCTGCCGATCCCAGATCGACAGCAGCGGCGCCGCAGCGTCGTTGGCGTAAATGATGCGCCCTTGCTCATTAACACGGAGGACGGGATTGGGATTCTCTTTGGAAATCTGCGCCAGAAACTCGGCATGTCGTTCGCTTTGTTTCTGTTCGGTGATCTCCATCAGCAGCCCATCCCACAGGACAGCCCCATCGGCCAATCGCTCCGGCTGAGCAGTCATCTGAAACCACCGCTCGGTTTTGTCGTGCGTATGGCAGCCTTGCCAGACCAACGGGGTCAATCGTTCAGCGGAGTCGGCCAGTTTGCTGAAAAAGCGCGAACGATCATCGGGATCGAACGCCTTAAAAAATAACCCGTTGTCCGTATAAATCTGCTCGGACGTTACGCCCAGCAGACGCAGGCAGGAATGACTGACAAAGGTAAACGCGAAATCGCCGTTGCTTTGCATTTGGCACTGAAACACCAGGCCGGGCACATTGGCGACGATTTTTTCATAGCGCCGGCGTGTCTGCTCCAGACTCTGCTCCATTCGCTTTTGTTCGGTAATATCCTGAATCTGACCTTCAAGCGTCAGCGGACACACATGGCCGCCGGCATATCGATTCAGCAGCGTGTTGCGAACCCAGCGAATGGTTCCGCCTTTACGGCGAAGGCGATACTCAATCGGATCGGTCGGCTTTCCGTCCCAGGCGTGTTCATAAAACGCCTGCACCGCCGCCCGATCTTCCGGCAGCGTCAGTTCGTCCCATCGGCTCGAGGAGGCCGCAAAATCGACGCCCGTAAAGCCGGTGACCGCCAACGCGCCGACCTCGACTTCAACGATGGACAGGTTCTGATTGATTTTGTTCAGCCGATACACAAATCCATTTCGCCGGCAGCGGTTGTTGAATTCCTGACAGGCCTGATCAATGGCTTCTGTTAAGGCCTCTTTTGAACAGGGTTTCTTCAAAAAACGAAAAACGTGTCCGTCGTTGACCGCCTGCACGGCCGGTCCCTGCTCGTCGGCGCCGGTCAGAATCATACACACCGTCTCCGGACACAGCCGCCGCACCTGACGTAAGAAAGCCAAGCCGTCCATCTGCGGCATCCGCATATCAGAAACGACTACGGCGACCATCCCTTCCCGACGGATGACCTCCAGCGCCTCTTGCGGTTCAGTAAAAAACCGCAGCGCATAATGCCCGCCGAGACGCCGGCGAAACCCCGCCAGCAGCTCCGCATCATCATCAATCAGCAGTATGGAATCACACGTATTGGCAGTCATAGACGGTTTTCCTGTTCTGAATCTGCATATGCTGTTGTATCCAGCGTGGAATGTGTTCGGCCAGATTGAAAAACCGCAGACGCTGTTCGTCCATTTCCGGCGATGTGCCGTCCACGCCGCTGCTGCAAAAGCGATGATCAATGGCATCGGCCAGATGGATCACGTCCGCGAGGGTCGGCGTGTGTGAAGCCGAAAGAATCGAGGTCGCATCCAGCGGCTGGTGATGACAGGCCGCGGCCTCGATGATTTCCGCCGGCATCACCCACAATTGAAGCATGGCTCCGACCAATTCGGCGTGATTGATGCCCATCAGATCCTGTTCGGTTTCAAAGAGCGGCCGTCCTTCTTTTCGCGAGCGCTCCAGCGCCTGGAGAAACACGTCTTTTTGCTGCGAGAGCATTATGATTTTGCCGGCGTCGTGAAGCATACCGGCCGTGGCTGCCGCTTCGATCTTTTCGGTTCCGAAATTCAAGTCCGTACAGATTCGACGCGCCAGTGCGCCGACGCGAATGCAATGCGATTGCAGTTCCGTTACGCCGAACATCCTGATCAAATGCGGATTCAGACGGGCAAACAGTCCGTCGGTCAGAATCATGGCTTTGGCGGTCTTGATGCCCAGGAGCACCACTGCCTGAACCGGATCGTGAACCGCCCCCGACCGGCCCATGGAAGCGGAATTGGCAAGCTGCAGCACACGCGCGGCCATCCCCGCATCGCCGGCCAGAAGACGCCCCAGACCCCGAAGACTGACCATCGGTGAATCGAGCATCTCCAGTGCCTGCTGATGAATTCGGGGCATCACCGGCAGACGGTCCATGCCCGCCAGCAGGGAGGCTTTTTTCAGTTTGTTCATCCGCTGCATAATGGCTTCGGCCCGCTGCATCACCTCATGCAGTTCGGGGGGGCGACACGGTTTGGCGATGACATGGTGCGCACAGCGCAGCGCCCGCGCCAGCGAAGGATGATCCATCACACCGGTCAAGACATAACGAATCGTCTGCGGAAAATGATCGCGCACCTGATCCAAAAACACCATCCCGTCCATTTCGGGCATCTGCAAATCGGAGATGACCAGATCCGCCGGCTCCTGTTGCAGACTTTCCAGCGCGGCGTTCGGATCGGCCAGATACCGCATCTGCCAGATGTCACGTCGCCCGAACAGCATTCGCCGCAGCGCTTCCAGCGCCTTGAGGTCGTCATCCACAAACATCACCCGCATGATCGGCCTTCTCTTTCTGGGGGACCGCCAATGGGAATCCGCAGCACAAACGTGGTGCCCCGTCCGACTTCGGTGTGGAACGTCAATTGCCCTCGATGACGCCGCTCGACCACCGCCTGCACCATCGCCAGTCCCTGACCGGTTCCCCTGGCTTCGGTATTTCGTTTCGTCGTAAAAAACCGTTCAAAAATACGCGGCTGAATGGCGGCCGGTATTCCCATGCCGTCGTCTGAAATCGAGATTTCAACGGCCTCTTGCTGCTTTTGCGTGCGTACGCAAATCCGGCCGCGACGGTACAGCCCTTTATCAATTTTTTCCCTGATGCTGTCGCCGGCGTTAATCAGCAGATTGATAATCGCCTGACTGAGTTCATCGACCGAGCAAAACACCTCCGGCAGCGCAGGATCCAGTTCCGTCTGTACCTCAACGGTATATTTCAATTCATTGCGAAGCAGCGTCAGCGCACTGCTGATCGCCCGGTTCAGATTGGCCGTCGCCATCCGCCGCTCATCCAGATGCGAAAAATCCCGCATCGCAGAAATCAGTGTGCTGATGCGTTCAATGCCGTCCAGACTCTGACGAATCGCATCGGGCGCCTCGGTCAGAATAAACGACAAATCCGACTGAGACGAGGCGGATAAATCCGGTTCCAGTCCCGCCTGTCGGACGATTTGCAGCAGATGTCGGTATTGTAGACACAGCGCCTCCCAGGCTTCGGTCAGAAAGTGCAGATTGTCGCCGATAAACTGGATGGGCGTATTGATTTCATGGGCAATGCCGGCGGCCAGCCGTCCCATATTCTGCAAAAGCTGCGATCGTTCAAGGTCGCTTTGTGCCCGACGAAATGCGGTTATATCCTCCAGACAGCCGTGCCAGAAAACAGGCGAGCCGTCGTGTTCCCGGCCGACATACCGGGCCGTATGACGAACCGTTCGCACCGGATCGCCGATGAGACGATATTCGATGACAAAGCCTTCCCGACGATCCCGGGCCTGAGCGAGGGTATGTAACAGTGTCTGCCGCTCAGCGGGATGGACAAATTCAAGCCAGTTGCGCCCCTGTGTGACCCATGTTGTCGGTTTACAGCCGGTCCAGTCATAGACGGTGCGGCTGACATAGGTCAATCGGATGGCCGCGTCAACACACGTAAACCGGCAAAATACCTGCTCCAACGTATCCAAAAACGCTTCGAACAGATGGTGTTTTTCAAGGGTATCCGCTCCGTTTGACATTGCGATTTTTTCCGTAAATCATACAAGAAGACATATTTTATACCCTGTCAGTTCGGCCAAATCGCCGCATTGATTAAGCACGGCAATCGTCGGATTGGCGATTTTCTTAAAGCGCCATCGGCCCCGTTTGTCGTCCGATAAGAACATCCCGCAAGACAACGCAATGGGCAAGACCCTCGATCCGATTCAATTAAAACAACAAATGACGTTTCAAAAACCGGTCGTTTTCGTCGAAGCGTCTCATAAAAAAACCGTCTTGCGCTATGCACAAGACGGCTTTGAAGTTTGCAGGATCGGCAAAAACAACGCGCACCGACAGACAGGATAAATCGCGGTTCAGCCGGTAATGGCCCGCCAGCCCTGATTGAGTTCTTCCAGTATAGCGATCACTTCACGAATCATCTGCGGATCTTTTCGAACATTGGCCTGAGCCAGATGCTTGTTCATAAAATTATAGAGGCCGCGCAGATTCTGGGCGATCGGTCCGCCCTGCTCCATATCCAGCACGGAATTTAATTCAAACAGAATATCCTGCGCTTTGCTGATATGGGTGCCTTTGGCGGCGTAATCGCAGCGTTCTATGTCGGCAATCGCCTGTCGAAGGAAGCGAATCGCTCCGTCGTACAGCATAACAATCAGCCGTCCGCGACTTTGGGTGCTGACGGCGGTTTCCTGGTATGCATCGAATCCGTTCATATCTGCTTCTCCCCGACGTTATTCGTCGGCGACGGTCATCCTTAAACAACCGCCTATAAATCATCAGATCGTGTTCGAAGCCCCCAAGCCCTTCGGAAGACGGCTGCGCCCGCTAAGGCGCAACCGTCTTGCCGGTTATTCCAACGGTCTTAGGGTCGCCGGGTTTGTCCTTACCGCAGCAGACTCAGCGCCATCTGAGGCATCGTATTGGCCTGCGTCAGCATGGACACGCCCGCCTGCGACAGCACCTGGTTGCGGGTCAGTGCGGCCATTTCGGACGCCACATCCACATCCGAGATGCGCGATTCGGAGGCCATCATATTTTCCGTCTGAATACCCAGCACTTCGGTGGTGCTTTCGAGGCGGTTCATCATATAGCCGAACATCGCCCGGGCGCTGTCCTTCAGCTCGATGGCGGTGGTGACCGAAGCCAGAGCCGATTGAGCTTTGGCGGCGGTTGAGATGCTGGAGCTGCTGATGCCCAGCGCCGAAGAACGAACATCAACCGAATTCACGGTAATGGACTGTCCGACACCAAAATGGATCGTCGCCGCATTGGCCGAGCTGCTGCTGTTGAGCAAGTTGATGCTGTTGAATTCGGTGCTGCCGGCGATACGGTCGATTTCGGCCATCATCTCCTTGAACTCATTTTCCATAATGTTGCGCTGCATATCGGAATACGAGCCGGTGGCGGCCTGTTCGGCAAGCTCTTTCATCCGAATCAGTGCGTTGTCGATGACCGCCATTGCACCTTCCATTGTCTGCAGCATGCTGATGCCGTCGTTGGCATTGCGTGTGCCCTGCTTGAGGACCGCAATGTCCGCCCGCATCAGCTCCCGTACCGCCAGCCCGGCGGCGTCGTCTTTGGCGCTGTTGATTCGAAGACCGCTGGATAAGCGCTCGATCGACTTGGCTAACGCGCCATAACTTTGCCCCAGGTGTCGGGTGGCGTTTTCCGCCATGACGTTGGTTTTGATTGATAACATTTCTGGACTCCTAACAAAAAGTAATTAAATTGTGCCCCTGTCAGGACATTTTAATGGATACGCTTTACTCAGGACAACGTCGCACACACGACGTTCCATTGTCCATTATCGACGCAAAAAGGGGGTTCTTTAGGCTGCAAAACGGCTGAAATCAGCGCTTTTCGACAACGACCGATAGTGCATCGCCGGACGATAGTAAAAGCATATTCACAGGCAGATAAAAATTTTTGAAAAATTTATTTTTTCACAACCGGATGACATGGGGCTTATGGGGCCTGAAACGAGGCACAACAGAGCCGTTTGGAGTCTTTTTCAAAACGGTCGAAACCGCAATGACACTATCATTAAGGAACGAAAAGATTTTATCGGGCGGGCGTATTGTCGTGCCACAATGCAGCTTTCAGTTGCCGACTGACCATCGCAGGCGCAAAAAAAACGCCGCACAATGCGCGGCGCCTCGATCAATTTCCAAAGACAGATACAATCTTAAGCGGTAATTTTTCGCCATGCCCCGGCCAGATCGTCCAGCATGCCGATGACTTTATCAAGCATTCGGGGATCGTTTTTCAGATTTGCATCGCCCAGATAACGCCAAATGAAATTGTACAGCGAACGCAGATTCTGTGCGATGCGTCCGCCCTGTTCCATATTCAGTGAGGTATTCAATTCAAAGATAATATCGCGGGCTTTGTTAATGGAACGGTTGCGGCCGGGAATGTCGTTGGACGCGATACACTGCTGGGCCTGACGAAGAAATTTGATCGCGCCGTCATACAGCATCACAATCAAGCGACCTCGGCTTTGTGTGTCCACGGCGTTTTCCTGATAGACGGATACGACATCCATAATGGTTGCTCCTTATCCAGTTTTCTTATGTATTAAATTCATCATTGACAAGACTCACCGCTCTTACCACAGAGGATGGTTCGACGCAGGCACGCCGAACCATCCCGCCATCATGGTAAGAAGTCTGAAAATAATTATCTCAGCAGCGTCAGCGCCATTTGCGGCATCGTGTTGGCCTGCGCCAGCATAGAGATACCCGCCTGGGCCAGCACCTGGTTTCGCGTCAGTGCCGCCATCTCGGTCGCCACATCCACATCCGAGATACGCGACTCGGAGGCCATCAGATTTTCCGTCTGAATGCTCAGCACTTCGCTGGTGCTTTCCAACCGGTTCATCATATACCCGAACATCGCCCGGGCACTGTCTTTCAGTTCAATCGCATCCGTCACAGCCGACAGCGCCGACTGGGCCTTTGAGGCGGTCGAGATGCTTAAGTTGCTGACCCCCAGCGCCGAGGCGCGGGCATCGACGGACTGTATGTCGATGGTCTTTTCCGAACCAAAGTGAATGACCGCCTGGGCGGAAGCATTATTGAGCAGATTGATGCTGTTGAATTCCGTGCTTTGGGCAATCCGGTCGATTTCCTGAATCATCTGCTCGAACTCATTCTGCATGATGCGCCGCTGCTGATCCGAATAGGAACCGGTGGCGGCCTGCTCAGCCAGTTCTTTCATGCGAATGAGTATTCCGTCGATGGATGCCAGGGCGCCTTCCATCGTCTGGAGCATACTGATGGCGTCATTGGCATTGCGGGTGCCCTGTTTGAGCACTGCAATGTCCGCCCGCATCAGTTCCCGTACCGCCAGCCCCGCGGCATCATCCTTGGCGCTGTTGATGCGCAATCCGCTGGAGAGTCGTTCGACCGACTGAGCCAGGGCGGAATAGCTTTTGCCCAAATGACGCGCTGCGCTTTCTGCCATAATGTTGTTTTTAATTGCTAACATATAACTCTCCTTACCACTTAGAAAAGTAAACTTTTAACTTGCCAAGACAAGCGTATCCCGAACGTTGCGTATCCGATAAAAACTGTTTTCGTGTATCGATTCAACCTACATTATCGGAGACATTGGCGTCATCTTAAGCGGTTTGTTGATTTTGTTTGAAAAATCCGGTAAAATCGTCGTTGACGAATGCCTCAAAACGCTTATTATCGGATCGTCCGTTTTTCTTTTGCATCCTCATCAAATCGACATGTTGCGTAAATGGAGACACAAGACAATGACACACAGGATAAAACAAAATGAGCCGGCGACGGTGGCCGCCGTGCGTCCCCGACCCTTTACGTTGTTGGGCGTATTGACCCTCGGAATCGTCCTGCTGTCGGGACTCTCCGCCATTTCGCCGGCCGCGGACCCTTCGCCGTCCTTTCGACCGCCGGCTGTACCGCTGGTGGCCGCCGATCCGTATTTCAGCATGTGGTCCATGGCCGATGCGCTGAACGGCGATGCAACCCGCCACTGGACGGGACGGCCGCATCCGTTGACCTCGCTGGTGCGAATCGACGGCAAGACCTTTCGACTGATGGGCGTCGAGCCGCAATCGCTGCCCGCCCTGCCGCAAACCGCTGTGCGCGTGCTGCCGACGCAAACCGTCTATACCTTCGAAGGACAGGGCGTGCGGGTGGATATGACGTTTTTACAGCCGGCGCTGCCGGACGATATCGACCTGATGAGCCGTCCGGTGGTCTATCTGAACTGGTCCTGCGTCGCAACGGACGGCCGGTCGCACGACGTAAGCATCTATATCGATTCAGGGATGGAAATTGTCGTTAATGACCCGAGTCAATCGGTCGTCTGGTCGCCATATGAGACCGGTGGGCTGAAAATTCTCAAAGCCGGAAGCGAAGCGCAGCCTGTTCTCGGACGCAAAGGCGACGACGTGCGGATCGACTGGGGCTATTTTTATCTGGCCGCCGCGGCGCAAGACGCCCCGAATACCGTCATCGCGCCGGCTGACCTGGCCCGCCGCACGTTTATTCAAGAGGCCACCCTGCCGACTGAAACCGATACGCAGATGCCCCGGCGCGTCAGTGACAACGCCCCGGTGATGGCAATGATGTTGGCCCCGGCCACGGTCCGGCCCGGGGCCAACGGCGGCACAACCTGTCAGGTGATTTTGGCTTATGACGACCTTTATTCTGTACTTTATTTCGGCCAGCAACTGCGTCCGTTTTGGAAACGCGACGGCAAAACCGCTGAAATGCTTCTGCAAGAAGCTGTGCGGGATTATTCAGACATCGCTGCTCGCGCGGCGGCGTTCGACAAGGCGCTGATGGATGATTTATATCGCAGCGGCGGGTCCGATTATCAACTGATCGGCGCCTTGGCCTATCGGCAGGCGCTGGGGGCCAACAAAATCGTCGCCGATACCACCGGCATGCCGCTGATGTTCAGCAAGGAAAACAACAGCAACGGGTGTATGGGGACGGTGGATGTGTTTTATCCGTTTGCCCCGCAGGTGCTGCTGCTCAATCCCACGCTGGCCAGGGCTTCGTTTGCGCCGATCTTTGAATACGCCCGCTCGGATCGCTGGCGATTTCCGTTTGCCCCGCACGATCTGGGGACCTATCCGCACGCCATGGGACAGGCCTACGGCGGCGGAGAACGCTCCGAGGAAAATCAGATGCCGGTCGAGGAAAGCGGCAATATGATCCTGCTGACCGCGGCGGTCGTCGAGGCTGAGGATGACATCGCCTTTGCCCGGATGTACTGGGATACGCTGACCGAATGGGCCGAGTATCTCAAGAGCAAGGGGCTTGATCCGGAAAACCAGCTTTGTACGGATGACTTTGCGGGCCATTTGGCGCATAACGTCAACCTGTCGCTCAAGGCGATTGTCGCCCTGGGCGCGTATGCCAAACTGGCCGAGCGGATGGGCGAGACCCAAACGGCTGAACTTTACCGTAAAACCGCAGAAAGCTATGTCAACGAGTGGATGCGTATGGCCGATGACGGCGATCATTATCGACTGGCGTTTGACCGGCCCGGCACGTGGAGTCAGAAGTACAATCTTGTCTGGGACGACATATTGAAGCTGAACCTGTTCCCGAAAGAGGTGGCCACAACAGAAATGGCTCATTACAAGCGGGTGCAGAATCGCTACGGCCTGCCGCTGGACAATCGCAGCAACTATACAAAACTGGACTGGATCCTGTGGACGGCCTCGATTACCAACAATCAGGATGACTTTAAGGCACTGATCGCCCCGGTCGTTCGCTTTCTCAACGAGACGCCGGATCGCGTGCCGATGACGGACTGGTACTGGACGCATAATGCCCGCCAGCGCGGTTTTCGCGCACGTCCGGTCGTCGGCGGCGTCTTTATTCGTCTGATGCAGGACCGGGACATCTGGAACAAATGGGTCGCCCAAGCCGATTCAATGACCGGCGCGTGGTCGGCGATTCCGAATCCGCCGAAAATCATCGAAACGGTCGCCACATCAATGGATTCACCCCGGCAATGGCACTACGTGTTCGACCGCCCGGCGGAAAACTGGTACACAGTTGCTTTTGATCCGGCCGCGGCCGGCTGGCGCACCGGCCCGGGCGGCTTCGGCACGCGCGGCACCCCCGGCGCGGTCGTGCGAACACGATGGAACACGTCGAACATCTGGCTGCGGCGGGAATTTACTCTTACCGAGATCCCGGACGACCTGCACCTGTATGTCCACCACGACGAGGACGCCCAAATCTACATCAACGGCGTTTTCGTGGCAGAGCTGGGCGGATTTACCACCGATTATGACCCGTATCCGCTCAGTGAAACCGCCCGCAAGGCGTTGACAATCGGAACCAATGTCATGGCTATTCATTGCCGGCAGACCACCGGCGGCCAGTACATTGACGCCGGATTTGCGCGGGTCATCCCACAGGATTAACGTCGGCGACAATGAATCAGACGCAAACAAACAACGGAGTTTTTTCGGAGACGATGATGGATAAACAGACGCTGATTCGACGAGTCAAAGAAACGTCGTATCTGGAAGGTGATTTTGTGCTGCGCAGCGGCAAACGCAGCACGTACTATATGGATAAGTACCTGTTCGAAACACAGCCGGACGTGCTGCGGGCACTGGGCAAGGCGTTTTGCGGCCATCTGACCGACGATGTGACGCTGATTGCCGGCGCCGAGCTGGGCGGGGTGGCGCTGGCGGCGGCGACGGCAATGGAAGCCGACAAACCCTGGGTCATCATCCGCAACAGCAAAAAAGACTACGGCACCGGCAAAATGGTCGAGGGACGACTCGGCGCCGGCGATGTGGTGCTGCTGGTTGAAGACATCGCCACCACCGGCGGACAGGTCCTTGAGGCGGCCAAAATCATCGCCGACGCCGGCGCCACCGTTAAAAAAATCGTCGCCGTCATCGACCGCAAACAAGGCGCCCGCGAAAACATCGAACGGGCCGGCTACGTCTTCGAAAGCCTGATGACCAAAGACGACCTGGGCATTACCGACTGAACGGCGCGCAGATTCACCTTTGATTGGTTTGTTGAGCAAGACGTTTTACTATGACAGTACTGAGAAGACAGGGACAAGTTCGTAGTTCAACTGAACACTCAAAACTAAATACTACTCTTGGTGGCGTCTTTCCTGGTCAATCGATTGTCTTATTTCGTTAATCCTTGACTGCAAAATGCCGTACCGAGACATCGGATAGGCTATGTGTATTCTTCGGTTTTGTGGCGGATGATGCGGCCTTCGACCATATAGATGACATCTTCGGCGATGTTGGTGGCGTGGTCGGCGATGCGTTCGAGGTGCCGCGAGACGCTGAGCAGATGAATCAGGCTTTCGATATGGTCGGGGTGTGCAAGAATCCCCTGTTTGACCTGATCGTACATTTGCTTGTTCATGGCGTCCACCTCGTCGTCGCGCCGACAGACGCCGTAGGCCAGTACACAATCCAGATTGACCAGGGCGGCGATGCTGTCGCGCACCATGGTCTGGGTGAGTTGCGCCATCCGGTCAAAATCAAACGGCACATCAACCGGTTCATGGCGAGCCAGAAAGTCGCTTCGCTCGGCGATATTGACCGACAAATCGCCGATCCGCTCCAAGTCATTGTTGATCTTGAACGCGGTGACGATAAACCGCAAATCCACCGCCACGGGCTGGTACAGGGCAAGAATCTTGAGGCATTCTTCTTCCACATCCACTTCGTTTTGGTCGATGGTCAAGTCCTGCTCAATGACGCGCTGAGCCATCCGGCCGTCGCGTTCTTTGATGGATTTGACCGCCAGCCAGAGCTGCTGTTCCACCTCCGCTGACAGGGCCAGAAGCTTCTTTTTGAGCTTTTCAATCTCATTTTTCATATGTGTTGTCATACAGTACGATCCTTTGTGAATCGGCGGTTTTAATCATTCGGTTACCACTGCACAATCGTCCCGTCCTGGGAGCGGCTCCTTTCGGCTGACATCAGCCGAATCGTCCGGTGATATAATCTTCGGTCTGTTTGACGGCCGGGTTGGTAAAGAGCCGATCCGTCCTGCCGTACTCGATCAGTTTGCCCAGACAGAAAAAGGCCGTACGGTCGCTGACGCGGGCGGCCTGCTGCATATTGTGCGTTACAATCACGATGGTGTAAGTGCCCTTCAATGCCGCGATTAAATCTTCAATGCGTGCGGTGGCGATCGGATCCAGCGCCGAACACGGCTCATCCATCAGCACGACGGTCGGGCGGGTGGCCAGCGTGCGGGCCAGACACAGCCGCTGCTGCTGGCCGCCGGACAGGGCCAGCGCCGATTTGTGTAAATCGTCTTTGACCTCGTCCCACAGCGCGGCATCGCGGAGGCACGTTTCGACAATCTCATCCAGTCGGGCGCGGCGGCGAATCCCCTGCAAGCGCGGCCCGTAACAAACGTTGTCATAAATCGACTTGGCAAACGGGTTGGGCTGCTGAAAGACCATCCCCACCTCCTGACGCAGATTGACCAGATTGGTGCGTCGGTCATAGACATTCTGTCCGCCGACGGCCAGCAGCCCTTCGGCCCGACCGCTCGGAATCAAGTCGTTCATCCGGTTGATGCAGCGAAGAAATGTGCTTTTACCGCAGCCGCTGGGACCGATGATGGCGGTCACCGAACCGACTTCAATATCCATCGTGATGTTTTCAACGCCGACCTTGGCGCCGTAATAAAAACTGAAATCGCGCGCTGAGATCACCACCTTTTCCGGCGCAATGGCCGCATCGGAAAAGATATCCTGTCGCGATTTGATGCGAATACGGCCGTTCGGTCTGTCCTTGTCCGGCGGGGCTGCCTTTGCGGCCTGGTGCGGGTCATCATCCATCATTTGACGGGAATGGGTCAGCATCGATTTCATCAGGTACCTCTCAGTTTTCGGCTCATTCGTGACCGAATCACAATCGCGGTCACATTCAGCAGCAGCACCAGCACAATCAGCGTTGTGACCATACCGTACTGATTATGCGGCGCCATCATCGCCAGCTTGTCGCCGACGGTGATATCATAACTGCCATACGACAAGGCCCGCGTCGGCTGAAGCCACCATTTCCCCGAAAAATCGGGAACCGGCCCCAGCGCCACCGCTCCGGCAAAGAGGATCGGTGCGGTCTCGCCGGCGGCTCGGCTGAGACTCAGGATGATGCCGGTCAAAATACCCGGCCCGGCCGCCGGCAGCGTAACCGTCATAAACGTGCGAAACGTCCCTGCGCCCAAGGCCAGCGACGCCTCGCGATAGGTTTGCGGCACAGCGCGAATCGCCTCTTCAGACGCTCGAATAATCACCGGCAGCACCAGCAGCGCCAGCGTCATTGAGGCGGTCAGGATGCAGGGATTGCCGATCAGCATCACAAAAAACGCCAGCCCGAACAGGCCATAGACGATGCTCGGCACACCGGCCAGCGTATTGATGCAGGTGCGGATGATTTTAATCACGACATTTTGCCCGGCGTACTCCACCAGATACGCCGCCGAGATGACACCCAGCGGCACGGCAAACACCATCGCCAGCAGGGTCAGCAGCAGCGTACCGAGCACTTCCGGCCCGACGCCGCCAAAGTAGTGCCCCGGCGTACTGTCATCGATAAAATACTGCCAGTAACACGTCGTTCGCGGCTCAAACATCGCCTCGGCCTGCGATTCGACCAGCGCAAAAAGCGGCGCCAGCTCGGTACCGGCAAACACGCCCTGTTCGGGGTCGTCGCGGCGAACGGCGACTTTGACCAGCGGCTGGTCGGGGGCCTGCTGAACCCAC
The DNA here is from genome assembly GCA_050309605.1 of Anaerohalosphaeraceae bacterium. GTDB lineage: Bacteria > Planctomycetota > Phycisphaerae > Sedimentisphaerales > Anaerohalosphaeraceae > T3Sed10-213. The sequence continues at coordinate 102,269 of JBNRMN010000067.1, read as the reverse complement.
TTTTCCTGCCAAACGAGGTAGTGAATGTGCTTTTCCATTACATCCCGCCGCGTCGCCCCGAAGCGATACATTGCCAGACTCGGCGTACTTTCGCCGGGCAGCGGGCCGAACAATGACCGAAGCTGCTCTTTGACCGCCTCCAGTTCGGCGGCATAGTCTTCACGACGGCTCAAATCAACGCCTTCAAGGGTTCGGCGATACGTCGCGGCCATTTGGATCAGATGTTCCATCGAGGTACCGACAAATCGCGTGTCGTCGGCATACCTCTCGGTCAGTTCATCGAGAACGGCATACACGTCGGCCTTGTCGCGACTCTCAAACGCCTCAAGCAGGCGGTCGCGAATCGCCCGCGCTTCCTGCCGCAACGCAAGGAATTGGTCCGCCGGCGTCTCGCGATAGCGCAGTTCGTCGCCATATTGACGATAAAGGCTCTTGGCCTCACTCTCAAGCCGCTCGATATCGATGCCGGCGCTGAATCGCTCGAGCAGGGCAAACACCTCGGCACGCGCTGCGTCGGTGCGTTCGATTTCCCGCCGCAGCGCGTCGGTATCGCCGCGCTCGAACAACTCGGCCTGCATCTTGCGAAATTCCACCGTCGCGCCGAAAAACACCGCCGTCATCCCGCGGGCAAACATCGGAATCAAAAACAGCAGCAGCGCGCCGGCCAGCAGCACAATCGTCAGCGACGACAGCGAGGTAAAACACCGGTCCATCCATTTTCGCAGCATCATTCGCATCATCCGCCTTGCGCCTGTTTTTTGACTTTGGCCATAAAATACTCACTGCATAAATTCAGCGTAAACGTAAAGATCAACAGCAGAATGCCGATGGCAAACAGCACATGGTAATGATCAGTGCCTTTGGGCACTTCCCCCAGCTCGCCGGCAATTGTGGCGGTCATTGTGCGAATCGACTGCGACAAATCCCACCACGGCGAAGGGAGCCGCGCGGCATTGCCGGAGGCCATCCAGACGACCATGGTTTCGCCAATAGCCCGCATCATCCCCAAAATCACCGCCGCAATGATACCGCTGTGAGCCGTCGGAATGACCACTTTGATGATGGTTTCGGCGCGGGTGGCGCCCAGGGCATACGAGGCCTCGCGTGTCTTTCGTCCGATGGCCGAGAGGGCGTCCTCGGCCACGCTGATAATCGTCGGCAGCGCCATCACCGCCAGAATCAGCGAGGCGTTCAGGGCGTTGGTGCCGGTATCAAACCCGAATCGCCGCTGCATCCACGGCGCAACGACCATCACCGCAAAGACGCCATAGGCCACCGACGGAATGGCCGCCAGAATCTCAATGACCGGCTTGCAGACCTGCCGCACGCCAAACGGCGCGATGTCGCTTAAAAACACCGCCGCCAGCACCCCCACCGGAACCGCCAGCGCCAGCGAACAGACCGTTACATACAGCGAGCCGACGATAATGGCCAAGGCCCCAAACTGCGGGTCGTGCTCCCGCTGCGGATACCAGTTGTTGGTCGCCAGGAACTCACGCACCCGGGCAAACGCCTCGGCAAATGACCCGCTGAAAAAGAACGGCGCCGCCTCGACCACCACAAACGCAAAAATCAGCAGCACCGCCACCACCGACAAGAACGTAATCAGAAACAACAGGCCGCGTCCGGCGTGCGAGACAAGATAGCCGCGCAGATCCTGCGACGCGCTGAGGCTCAGCGGACGGGTAAACCGCACCGCTGAGCCGTCGGGTTCAAACGTGATGTTCGGATGGGTTGCGCCGTTGTTCACTTAATACTCCGTCAGAGGAACAAACCCTTTGGACTCGATGATTTCCTGCCCCTGCTCGGTCAGATGAAACGTCACAAACGCATGGGCCGGCGAGCCGAGTTTGGGATAGCCGTTGGTAAACAGAAACAGCGGACGGCTGACCGGAAAGATGCCGCGGGCAATCGTCGAGCGGCTGGGCATCACGCCGTCCAGCTTGACCGGCTTGACGTAACGATCCAGAAAACCGATCCCTACATACCCAATCGCCCCTTCGGTGCTGCGCACGCGGGCATGGGCCTGCGGGTTGGAGTTGACATACTCGACGTGGTCGGCCATCTTCTCTTTGTTCATCACCATCTCGTTGAAGGATTCATACGTTCCGCTGGAGGTATCGCGGCTGATGACGACGATAGGCCGATTGACGCCGCCCAGTTGGCTCCAGTTGGTAATCCGGCCGGCGTAAATGCCGCGTACCTGTTCGGTCGTCAGTTCCTGAACGGGATTGGACGGATGCAGTACCACGCACACGCCGTCCATCGCAATCACATGAGCCACCGGCAGTACGCCGTTTTCGACGGCCTTTTTGAATTCGGATTCTTTCATAAACCGACTCATCATCGCAATATCGCAGCGATTGTCCACCAGCGCCGCCGCGCCGTCGCCGCTGCCGGTCTTGCTGACCGTAATCGCGATAGTCGGATGCGTCGCCCTGAACGCCTCGGTAAAGGCGTCGGCAATCGGGCCGACGGTCGTCGAGCCGTCAATCTGGAGTTTATCTGACGCCATCACGACGGTGCCGGCAGCCAATATGACGGCACACACCACGATGACCGTAAAATCATTTTTTTGAGTCTTCATACGCATTCCTTTCGTTTGGTTCGTTTGCTATTTTATGTTTGTTTCGTTAGGTCTGGATTAACGCCTTGTTAGCATTGTGTTAGAATTTGACCTCGATATCCAATTGAAGCCGACGATACGCATCGTCGCGCTTGCCGTCGCCGACAGCATCACGCTCATTGAGAAAATAGGTTGCCGCAGCCGCCACATTTTTCGCCAAGGCATACTTAAAGCTGAACTTATGGCCTTTGCCGTGTGTGCCGCCGCCGACGAAGTCCGAGTCGTTGAAGCGGCCCAGCACCGCATCCCGTTCAATGTCGCGGTATTCGTAACCCGTCTGCCACGTCCCCGGCGCAGAGGCCTTGTTATATGTAGCGCCGACCAGCCAGCCGGTATCGGCACGGACGCGTGATGCGGTATTGACGACATAATCGCCATACAGGGTAAACGGCACATCGCCCAGCTTGCTCGCATATTCGCCGAACAGCTCCATCAGCTCATAGTCGAAAGCGTACACCCCGCCGTCAGACGTATTGCCCAAAAAGGCGCCGATGGCCGGTTTGCCCTTGATGTTGCCGTATTTGAAAAAGCCCGCTCCGCCGGTCAGTTTGCTTTGGTCTTCGAAGGCGTGTATCAGACCGCCCTGAACGCCCCACAGACTGGTATCGGTATCGCTGCCGCGTTCTTCAACCCACATCCCGCCGCCATTGACAAACAGGCTCGCAGCGTCGGTAAGCCTGGCGGTGTATTTGACGGCAATCCCTTCCGGATTCAGGTCGCTGTCCCACATCAACTGATTGCCGCCGACCGTCATAAAGGGGTTGCTCATCTTGCCAGCCATCAGCGACAGCCCCTCAATCGCGTGCGGCTTGTAGGTCAAAAAGGCACGATCCAGCCAAAAATCCTTGCTGGAAAAGCCGCCGTCCAGATCCTGGTTGGTCGATGTCGGATCATCCGAACCGGATGCCAAACGCAAATCAAACGTCCATTCGTCGGTGATCGTGCCCTTTAGCCCCAGACGTGCCCGGATGCGGTGACGGTCGCGTTGATCTACACGGTCGCCGTCGATCTGTTCATGGCGATAGCGAAAATCTCCGTAGAGGCGGATATTCTCGGCCCATTTCAGCGTTTCGGGAATCACCGCCCCGCCGGTCGATTCGAATTTTTTGACCGCCTGGCCCTGCTGTTTTTGGGCCGACTCGATTTCGATCAGTTTCTGCTGAACTTCGCGAAGCGCGTTATACTGTTCCTGAAGCTGCTGCCGCAGTTCACTGATCTCGTCGGCCCGCGACACATCGACCCAACCGGCCGCCAGTACCACCACGGCCAACCACCTGCTCATTGTCTTAATCATAGTTTACCTCCGTCAAACAATTCACATGATTCGGTGTTCAGACCGTTCTGAACACACGTTGATTTGGACGAAGGCAAGATACCGTTCAATGATGAGCAGAATGTTAGCAATCGGTTAAAAAGTGGCTAAAAAATCCCCTCATTGGTGCAGCGTGAATAAAAAAATGCCCGCCGTGAAGGGCGGGCATAGCGGATGTCGGGTTTTTCTTTTTTGGCTCCTTATTGGGTTCGAATGGCTTCAATCAAGTCGTTGACCATCTCATTGAGCACGGGAACCGAAGGCCCTTGGACAAAATCAGGGGGTCGGCGCATGCCGTCGGTCTTTTTCTCAACCGAATACAGCACGATCAGGGACAGCCGGTCGTAACCGCCGCCGATCAAATGGCGGGCGCTGATCAGCATATGCCCCAGCGCAATCGCCTTGTTTTTACCGGAATTGCCGCGACCGACGCCTTCAATCGATCCGTTTTTCAGACCCGCCATATAAAACGCACAGATGGCGTCAATTCGCTCACGAGGCGTCAGTTCGGGTATTTCAGGGGCCAGGCCGTCCCCACCGAGCAGCACCTCCCTAACGCGCGTTTCGGGGTCATCGCTGCCGATCAGCAGGACCGCCGAGGCGGGCCCTTCGACCAGAGGCGTATAGACCAGCTCAATCTCAATCGCTTCATCAGGCTCAAGGGTCACAGGCAGCTGCGCCAAGGGCACAATGCCGAATTCCAGCTCATCGCCCTGGACCATTTCAAGTCCCTGAAGCGTCAGACTGGTGTTGCCGATGTTGGCGACGGTAACAAAAGCGGATGCCTGCTGGCCGATTTCCACCTCGCCGAAATCAACGACATCGGGCCAGACGTCAATTTCAGGTGCACCGGCGATCCAGCCGAGCTTGATGGACATCTTAAAATCGCCCTGACTGTAACAGTCAACATGAAAGGCAAACGCCGTCCCGTCTTCGTAAACGCCGCCTAAGATTTCATTTTCCAGAACCAATTCGGTCGTCTCGGGATCAATGGGAATAATCTCATTTTGAGCATTGATCCTCACAAATTCACTGCCAAAGACTGTCACCTGGGCCTCGGGCAGTGTTTGGTCCTGTGCGGTGGTAATCACCACCACATCATCGATCTGCCCCGCGTAGATGTTCACGACCGCCCCCTGTGTGGCCCACAACTGTCCGGCCTCGGTAGATGAATCTTTGATCCACGCACCGTCAACGAGATTGACGGTTGTATCCGAGACCATGACCCAGCCTTCAATCTCATAATCAATGGTAATCTCATCGCCGTCGCTGCGGTCAATAACAGTGAACGCCTGGGTGAAACTGAAACAGCAGGCCAACAGACTCAGGACAACGCCGAGCCGACGGCTATTATTGAAATCATGTTTCGTTGCCATAGGACCCCCCATAAGCATCAAGGTTTATTATATTTCTACACATTAACTTAACGTCATCTTAACAAAATATACCCCAAAAAATGCAAAAAGCAAATGCCCTGTAACGGCGGTTCCGTATAATATTTATGGGGCCGTCCGATAACCCGGCCAATAACAGGTCGTCCAGACGAATTTTGCAGAGTCATCGGTCGTTGTCGGGCGCGCTAAATAACTAAAAAATTAGGGCGTGGTTCTCAACGTCCTAAAAACAATGGCGTAAACGTAAATTACCTGCTTTGCTTTTTCACCTTTTTCGATTATAATTTTGCGTTTGTAAAACAGAAATGAAAACAATGCACGAGAAAGATAAAAAATATCAGAAATATCGTTTTTTCAGGAGATCGGCTATGCATCTTATCGTTCGAGCAGGGGTACTTGTCGCAGCAATGGCACTGGGCGTATTTGCGGCTCAACAGGTGTTTGAATGGGAAGTACATGATATGAATCGGCCCAGGCCGCCGGTGGTCGCGCCGGGCGTCGAAAATCATCTGCCGCCTGCGGATGCCATCGTGCTGTTTGACGGCACGGATCTGTCGGCGTGGCGCAGCAGCAAAGACGGCGGCAATGCCAAATGGAAGATTCAGGACGGCTATATGGAAGTGGTCCGCGACACAGGCGATATTCAAACACGCCAGGCATTCGGTTCCTGTCAGCTTCATATCGAGTGGGCCGCCCCTGAGGTCGTCAAAGGCAGCGGACAGGGGCGCGGCAACAGCGGCGTCTTTTTGATGGGCCATTACGAAGTGCAGGTGCTGGACTCCTATGAGAACGACACCTATCCCGACGGCCAGGCCGCGGCCATTTACGGTCAGAAACCTCCGTTGGTCAACGCCTGTCGAGAACCGGGACAATGGCAAACCTACGACATCATTTTCCACGCACCGGTCTTTCAGGATGGCAGGCTTGAAAAACCGGCTACGGTGACCGTGCTGCACAACGGGGTGCTTGTTCAGGATCATTGGGAAATTCAGGGCACGACATTCCACAAACAGCGAGCCGCCTATCAACCGCATCCGGACAAACTGCCGCTGCGGCTTCAGGATCACGGCGATTTGGTGCGGTTTCGCAACATCTGGATTCGTCCGCTGGACGAATGAATGGGTCTAACACCGCGTATGAAATCCGCGGCATCTGTGGTTTCAGAAATAGAGATGGACAGCGATGCGATTTGACGAATTGGATTTGAAGCCTCAGATACTCAAAGCCCTGGTGAAGATGGGCTACGAGACGCTCACGCCGGTGCAGGAACAAACGCTGCCGCATATTCTGGCCGGGCGCGATATGATTGCCCTGGCCGAGACCGGATCGGGCAAGACCGCCGCCTGTGCGGTGCCCCTGGTTCAGGCAGTGGATCCGGCTCGGCGCACGGTACAGGCACTGATTCTGGTGCCGACGCGCGAGCTGGCCCTGCAATACGTCACGGAAATATCGCAAATCGCCAAATACACCGACATCGAATCGTTTGCGATTTACGGTGGGTTTTCGATGGCCATCCAGATGGGCAAGCTCGACCACGGCGTGCATATTCTGGTCGCCACGCCCGGCCGACTGATCGATATGCTGTATAACACCTCGCTGCGGCTCTCGGATGTGCAGACGTTTGTGCTGGATGAAGCCGACGAGATGCTCGATCAGGGCTTTGAGCAGGACGTTGATTTTATTTGTTCGTGTCTGGTTCACGAGCATCAGACGCTTTTGTTCAGCGCCACGATGCCGACCGAGATCAAACGGCTGACCCAAAAATACCTCAACGCCCCCGTGCTGGTGGAGTTGAACAAAGAACAGGCCGCCCCGGCCTCGCTGGAGCATTGTTTCAAATTGGTCAAGCCGCATCACCGACTGGACACGCTGCTCGAATTAATCGACACCGAAAAACCGGTCCAGGCGATCTTGTTCTGCAACAGCCGCCGAGGCTGTGAAACGCTGTATGACCATTTGAAAAAGAAAGCCGATTCGGTTGAGATGATTCACGGCGGCCAGGATCAGAACAAACGTACCAGTCTGTTTCGCCGCTTCAAAAAACAGCAGATCAAATATATGATCGCCACCGACATCGCCGCGCGCGGGCTGGATTTTGCTCACGCCTCGCATGTGATCAACTATGACTTTCCGCAAAACGCCGAAGCCTATACCCATCGCACCGGCCGCACGGCACGGATGGGGCGCAAAGGCCGGGCGGTCACCTTCTGCACGCCGCGCGATATCCAACGGCTCAAAACCATTTTACGTCAGAATAAAATCACTCCCGTCTGGCTGGGCCAGGAGCCGGATTTGTCCTTGCCGCCCAAACGCGGCAAACGGACAGGCAAAAAACGCGGCCCGCGCGGCGCCGAGCACAAAAAGACCGCCGACACCAAAGGCCGCCGACCCCGCCGCCAAAACCGCCGTTCGTCGGGCGGCGCAAAACCCCACTGACAACGGGAGTACCACACGATGGCTTCGCCTGATAAACCGGTCAAGGGATTGACATCGCGTATCTTTATGGGTATGGCTCTGGGCATTGTCGCGGGGGCGGTGCTGAATGTTCTCGGTAATGAAGGCGGCATTCGCATCTATCTGACGGAAGGTCTGCTCGATGTCATCGGTCAAATCTTCGTCAACAGCCTTCAACTGATCGTCGTGCCGGTGGTCTTCGTTTCGCTGGTATGCGGGACGGCGGAATTGAACGATCTTCGCGAGTTGGGTCGAATCGGCGGCAAAACCGTCATCCTGTATCTGCTGACCACGGCGGCGGCGATTTCGCTGGCGCTGGCCGCGGGCGTATGGGTTCAGCCGGGCGCCGGACTGGAACTGACCACACATCTTGAATTTACCCCAAGCGAAGCGCCGTCTCTGAAGGAGACGCTGATCAATATGTTTCCCAGCAATCCCTTTGAGGCAATGGTCGAGGCGAATATGCTGCAGATTATTGTTTTCTCGATTCTGACGGGACTGGCGATCACCCTTGCCGGCGACAGCGGGAAAACTGTCCTGAATTTGTTTAAGCACCTTAATGACGTCGTGATGCGGCTGGTCATGATGCTGATGCAGGTTGCGCCGTTCGGGGTGTTTGCCTTGCTGGCCAAGGTTTTTGCCGAACAGGGGCTGGATGTTATCTTGCCGCTGGGCAAATATTTTACTCTGGTGATTGCGGTCCTGCTGCTGCACGGACTGGTGGTCTATCCGATTGTACTGAAGTTGGGTTCGGGACTCAGTCCGTTTCAGATGCTGAAGAAATTTCGTCAGGTCCCCGTCTTTGCCTTCAGTACCGCCAGCAGCAGCGCGACGCTGCCGATAACACTGGAAACGGTGGAACATCGATTGGGTGTGCATCCGAGCGTGGCCTCGTTTACGATTCCGCTGGGGGCAACCATCAATATGGACGGCACGGCGATTATGAAAGGCGTGGCGACGATATTCATCGCCCAGGCGTACGGCATTGAGATCGGATGGAGCGGCTATGTAATGGTAATCGTAACCGCAACGCTGGCCTCGATCGGCACCGCCGGCGTGCCGGGGGTGGGACTCATTACACTGACTATGGTACTGCGTCAGGTCAATCTTCCCGTCGAAGGTATTGCCCTGATTATCGGCGTGGATCGTCTGCTGGATATGCTCCGCACCGCAGTCAATGTCATCGGTGATGCGGTGGTCACCTGTATCGTGGCCAAAAGTGAACGTCTGATGGACATCGCAGTGTTTGAGCAAAACGAAGGCTAAAGCAGCGGCTGTCAGCTTCTCGCTTCGTGATTGACGATATACCGATCAAGCAATTGTGAGATGTGCTCGTCTTCGAGGGGTTTTTGCAGAAAATCGTTAAATCCGACCGCCCTGGCCTTGCCGTCAATACCTTCCAGACTCAACGCTGAAATGGCCACCAACGGCTGGGTGTACCCCATCTCCCGAAGCTGACAAGCCACCATAAAACCGTCCAGTTCAGGAATATGGATGTCTATAATGACCAGATCGTAGGGGTTGGAAATGATCGAATCGAGGGCCGTCCTTCCGTCCGTGCAGCATTGACACTCACAACCCAACCGCCTAAGAGCCAGCTCCAACAGACGCTGATAAGCGGGGTCGTCTTCAACCACAAAGACACGAGGGCGTAAGACTGCCATGTCGTCCATAATGCACTCCTAAAACTGACGAAACACATTATACTGAAATTATGTCAAAAAACAACCCCGTCAAAATTTTTTTTCATAAAACTTAGAAAAAAAGATATTGTATGATTAGTTTGTTGGGAGTGTGTCCGTCTAAATCTAAACTTAAAAGAGGTCTTTTTGTTTGATCTAAATTACAGTACCCAATGCACATGTCGATGGGCATGGCATTCGATGTTCACCGCGACCGGCAGTGAGGCAATATGGCACGGAGCGGTCTCGATATGCACCGCCAGGGCCGTCGTATCGCCGCCCAGTCCCTGCGGGCCGAGACCGGTGGCGTTGACTGCGGCCAGCAGGTCACTTTCCAAACGAGCATAAAACGAATCAGGGTGACTGGACCCGATGTCGCGCAGCAGTGCCCGCTTGCTCAGCAGGCACGACTGTTCAAAGTTACCTCCCAGCCCTATCCCCACCACGAATGGGGGACAGGCGTTTGGCCCGGCGGATTTAACGACTTCAACAATCCAGTTTTTAATATCGACTTCCGAGGCGGTGGGGTTGAACATATGGAATTGGCTTTTATTCTCGCAGCCGCCGCCCTTGGCCATCAGCGATATCCGCAACCGGTCGCCGGAGACGATCTCATAATGAATGATCGCGGGCGTATTGGTGGTGGTGTTGGAACGCCGGCCGAGCGGCTCGGCGACCACGCTTTTTCGCAAATAACCCTGCTCATAGCCTGCCGCGATTCCCTCATTGATCGCATCGGTGATAGTCGCTTCTGTTCTGTTCTGCGGCGGGGCAATCCGAACATCGACCCCCAGCTCGACGAACACCACCACCAGCCCCGTATCCTGACACATCGCAATCCGATCCGCAGCCGCCAGGCGGGCGTTCTCCAGAAGCTGATCAAGGATCCGCTGCGCTCGCGGATGGGTCTCGGCCTGACGCGCCCGCTTCAGGGCGTCGTGCACATCCGCCGGCAGCTCAAAGGCCGCCGTCATGCACGCCTGCCGGACCGACTCAACAATCTGATGATATTCAATGTTTTTTTGCATTATTGATCTTATTGATTATTCAAAGGGAAGCGCCGGCATACACCCAAGAAAAAATCGCATGGGTGAATATCCAAGCAATGCCCCTCTATTGTTTTGGCAACGGTTGAATCACAACATAGTGCCTGTCAATCACTTTGCGAAAGTCCTCAGCGATAGCGTGCCAATCCAGCACATCCACACGAAACGGCAGTTCGCTGTCCTCAAACGCCTCGCGCAGGCGGTTGAGCGTACTAAAGTCGATTTTTGTATCGCCGACAATCGCAATATCCAGATCGGAATGCCTGCGAGCCGTCCCGTCGGCGCGCGAACCAAACGCCCGCACCTCGGCGTGAGGAACATATCGGGCCAGAATCGCTCGAATCAATTCCATCTGCCGGTCGGTTACGTCAATCATTGCGCGCCTCAATTGCCTTGAGCAACCGCCGGGCTTCAGGTAAAAATTTCAGCGCGATTTCAAAGACCTCATCGGCCACACCCTGATCGTAGGTATGCGATGTCAGATTGCGCGACTGATGAAAATCCATCCACAGCATAACGTCATCAATCAGTCCGTTTTCCGCCGCCATCCGAAACAGTTCGCGGCGATGGACGCCCTCGGCAAACGACGGGCCATAATTGGCCTGGAGCCACCGCTTGATAAACTTCCAGCACAATTCATAGGTAAATTCAAAGTTTTGAATGACCCCCGCCTTGACCGTGTCGAGAATATCTTCGTCAAGGCCGGGAATATGCGAAGCTGTGTTGACGGCATCAACTGCCTTTTCAAACGAATTGACAGCTTTTTCAAGAGCGCTCAATTCCAGTGCCATGCCATCACCTTTCACATCACGCCACGGTGACTTCTTTGCACAGATAGACATCCTGAATGGCATTGAGCAGCGCGACGCCGTCTTTCATCGGCTTTTGAAAGGCCTTGCGTCCGCTGATCAGGCCAATGCCGCCGGCGCGTTTATTGATCACCGCCGTGCGGACCGCCTGGGCCAGGTCATTCTTGCCCGATGCGCCGCCGCTGTTGATCAGGCCGATTCGCCCCATATAATTATTGGCCACCTGATAGCGAGTCAGGTCAATCGGATGGTCGCTGTTCAGGTCAGTGTACATCGCGTCGCTGTACTTGCCGAAGCTGCCGTCCTTGTTCAGCGCTTTGTAGCCGCCGTCCAGCGTTGGCTGTTTTTGTTTAATCAGGTCGGCCTCAATCGTCGCGCCCAGATGGTTGGCCTGTCCGGTCAGGTCGCTGCTGGTGTGGTAGTCTTTGCCGTCCACTTTGAAGGCCGGATTACGCAGATAGCACCACAACACCGTCGCCATGCCCAGCTCGTGCGCCATTTCGAAGGCCTCGCTGACCTCCACGATCTGGCGGCTGCTTTCCTGCGAACCGTAATAGATCGTCGCTCCGACAGCCGCAGCGCCAAGGTCCCAGGCCTGTTTGACCGCAGCAAACATCACCTGATCAAATTTGTTCGGACAGGTCAGCAGCTCATTGTGATTGAGCTTGACGATAAACGGGATCTGATGGGCGTACTTGCGCGACACACTGCCCAGCACACCCAGCGTCGAGGCCACGCCGTTGCAGCCGCCTTCGAGGGCCAGCTTGACGATATTTTCCGGATCGAAATAGATCGGATTAGGGGCAAACGATGCACCTCCGGAATGTTCGACGCCCTGATCGACCGGCAGCAGCGACAGATACCCCGTTCCGGCCAAACGCCCCCGATCACAGAAAAACCGCCGCACGCTGTTTAATACCGGAACCGGCCGATCCGACGGCCCGAAGATTCGGTCCACCCAGTCAGGGCCGGGAATGTGCAGGTGGTCTTTTGAAATCTTCGGCGAATGGAATGACAATAAAGACGCCGCGTCCTGACCCAGGATTTTTTCAATGCTGTCAAGAGTCGCCATAATTCACCTCCGTTGTGTTATGCATTCACTTTTTTGCTATTCGGCTTTGTTTGGGTTCTACGGAATCTGCACTTCAAAACTTCGGTAGTGCGTATTGCCCACATCATCGGCCACGGACACGGCAATCACATTCGGTCCGCTGTCCAGATCGTTAATCCGAATCGTAAACGTTTCTTCCAGTGCATCATAGATCGAATCATCCGGCAGCACACTGATCCAGCGTTCATGGCTGTTGACGGTATAAGCCACCTTGCCGATGACGGTCAGTTCGTCGCGGACGTTCAGCTTCAATACAACGTCGCCGCCCTCGATGCGGACGTCGGCGCTGTCGATGACCGGCGGGGTATTGTCAATCACCAACGGATCGCTGACGCGCGAACCGGTCAGTGCGGTATCGGGACAGTTGCCCTTGTAATCATCGGCGGTGACGCGTATCTCATAGCGCCCGTCCGCAACGGTGCGTCCGTCCCATTCGAATCGCGGCTGGGTCAGTTCATCTTTGAGCAGAATCCAGCGGCTGCGCCCGATCTGACGAAATTCTATTTTGTAGGTCAGTTCATCGCGATTGTCGTCCTGAGCGGCAAAGTTAATCTCGACAATACCCGGCTTGTTTTTGTCACGTGAACGGGCCGCGCGCACGCTCGTGACCTGTGGTGACAGATTGGGCACTACATGCGAGACCGCCGCTTCGCGTACGACGGGCGTTTTGTCATCCGCCGAGGCGGACAGCCGCAACCGGTACTGCAAAAAGCGTCCGACCGGATTGTGCAGTTCCGCCGGGCCGGTCAACACCGTTTCATCAGTCCAGGGCGAAAACGTCGGGTCGTTGGGGTCATTGACGTTGCCGCTGCGGGAGGCGACCCGAATCTCACAGCCGCCGGGCACATCCGCCTCAAGCTGAATCTTTCCCCAGCGGGCCGGCTGGCCGGCATCAATTAACGGCGAACGAAACAGGCCTTCGTTCTCATAGGCCTGTTCAAGCCGTATCAGACGCGCCGGATTGGACAAGCCTACATAAAACGCGCCGTTGACCTGCGTCAGCGCCGTAATCTGCGCCGAGAGCTTGTCTTCATACGCAATGCTCTTTTCCTCGGTTGCGGGCTTGACGGTGTAAAGACGTCCGTCATTGCCGGTGCCCAGCCAGAGTCTGTCATCCTGAATCAGCAACGTGTAAAAGACCGCCATTTCACTGAAGACCGTCGTCACAAAACCGTCCGGCGTGATCTTGTAAATCTGTCCGGCGGTGCGGGCCGCAGGGGGCTGAGGCGGCGACGGTGTCGGACGAGACGGCTGTTGCTGCTGGTCGTCTTTGGCGTCATCGCTGTTGGCGGTGGTCAGTGTTACCCCCTCGCCGTCGGGTTGAGCCGACGCCTCGGTGTCGGGACGTCCGGGTGATTTGGCCATCGCCGCCGAGGCGGCGCGAAGCTGCTGGGCCGCGGCCTGCGCGCTGGTCGCAGCGGCATAGACATTGCCCGCCGCATCGGTCTGCAGCGCGGTGATTTCCGTCTGCTCGGAATCGTACAGCACCGATACCTCTTTGCCGTCCAGCGACAGTTTATAGACCAGCCCCCGCTGGTCGGAGCCGGCATACAGCACCCCGTCGCCAACCACCAGCGACAGAATGTTTTTGTCCTGGGTATCGTAAAAGATCTCCGCCGACTGGCAGAACGGGTCCAGTCGGAAGATCAGTCCTTCAGGGCCGGTTCCCAGATAAATATGATCCTCGGCGTCGCGGGCAATCGCGTGGATATACTGCACTTTGTCATGTTCGAAGACGGTCTCGGCCTCGGCGCCGAGCCGAACGAGCTTCCCTTTTTCACCGCTGACGCCGATCAGCAATCGGTCGGCCACATCCAGCGCCAATGCAAACACGTGCTGATTGGTAAATCCGTCGCCGACGGTCGGGTCGGCGGTGTGTTTGGGCCAGACCTGCAACGCCTGATCATTCAGAATGCGAATAACCGTTCCATTGGGGCTTGTACCCAGATACAGCGCCTGACGATGGTCGGTCAACAGACAGTTGATCGTCCACACGTCATTGAGCAATTGGCCGCAGTCGATATGCCGAGTTCGCGGAGCCAGCCGCAGCGTTCCGGCAGAATCCACAACAACCTGCTCGGTATCGCCTTTGGCAAAATCCTCGCCGCTGTTGTGCCGCGTTATGACCGACGTAACCGCCAACGCCCCCGCCGCAGCATAAAAAAAGAAAAGACAAACAAAACGCACAAAACCCTCGATTCTTTTGTTGTTCATCAGCACTGTTTCCCGGTATTAAGGTTGTTCAACGGTCAATTCAATCTGAGCGCCGCCGGACACGATTTTGTCCAGTTCAGCGTTGTTTTCTATCCAGTTTTTGTACGGTTCAATCGGCTCCAGCCGTCGGGCATCCTGAATCAGAAGCATCCGTGACGGCGGCAGATCGGGCAACTCGTGCCGACGCAGTGTCAAGCCGGTTGCGGGAATCGGCAGCACCGCATACAGCCGATTGCGCGGCATATTCAGCACACGATTCAGACCCGTCCGCAGCGACTCGGCATCGACAACACGAAACCGCTGCGGGGCATTCTGATTCAAAAACGAATTGTAGGCGGACGCCCCCAACAGATGAAGCGGGTACTTGCCGGGGGGCATGGTTTCCGGAATCGTCAGTTCCACTGAGGCCGCAATGCGCTCAGCACGAAACGTTTGCAGCATCACATCGGCCGTAATCGTTTGACCGGGCTTGACGACGGCCTGCGACAGTCGCGCCGACCAGATCGCTGCGGTGCTGTCATCCGGTTCAATCACCATATCCAGATCAATCGACTCGGGTTTGACCACTTCAAACGAGTTGTTCAGCAGCAGCGTCAAGGTACTAAGCAGCTCTGACCCCACCTCGGCGACGCTGCGGCCGGAAGAGACATTCTCAAACGCAATCGGCTCGCCGCCCTGGACCGTAATCCGTCCCTGATACCGCACTGTGTGCTCCGGAGGAAGCGGCCCCCGCATCAGCGCCGCGGCCTGGGCAACCATCCGGGCGATCATGGGGGTATATTCACGATCATAAGCCAACCGACACGCGTAGGTACGCACCTGAGGGTCGTTAAATCGCTCGACGGTAATTTGCATCGGGACCATCGTGGGCATCTTGCCGATTTGACCGCGAACCGCCGCATATTGATCAAATTGAATCGTACCTCTGATGGTCCCGGGCGTGGCCAGCTTGAACGACATATCGCGCGAGGCAATAACCGAATGCACAAACCCGTCGCCCATGGGAAACTCCACCGCACCGATACCGGTAAAATCATGGCCGAAACCATAGACGATATCGCCGTCCACTTCCGTGACGGTTCCGACGCCGGCCAGATTGATATCCCCTGAGCACAACACCACCGACAGCACGCCGCCCCGTTCAAACGGGGCCTCATCAGTCGCATCCGAAACCGTCGAGGCGGTCAAGCCGCCCGGAATCGGCATCACCCCCAGCGACCGAAATCCCTCGGCCAGTTCGCCGCACACGTGCGCCGGCAGCGAGGTCGCCAGCGGCAGCAGCGGACGGTCGCCGGCGGATCGCGAGCCAAACGCACGGGTGACCTGCTCGGCAACCGCCTCCAGATCCAGCGGCTGGCTGCCATCCATTTTAATCAGCCGACGTCCCTGTCCGGGCGGTTCGGTCGCAGGCAGCGTGCCCACTTCGAGCATCGCTTCAATCGGACGTACCAGATAGAGCGGTTCCTTGGCCGCACTCCAGCCGGCCGCCAGCGCCCCGGCCAATCGCCCGTCAATAAAAACCGGCGAGCCGCTGCAACCTCGGACCGCACCGGCCTGCTTGAAACGCTCATCCTCGCCGACCACCAGGATCATATCTTCGCCCGGCTGGCGATTTCGGACCACACTGAGAACCTTCAGCGGGAATGTTTCAATTTCAGTCCCGTACCACACCGTCAGCGCATAAGCCTCCATATCCGTCCGGACTTCGTCCAGAGTAATGTATTGGCTGCGGTCAATCTGCCCGTTTGAGAAACTGAAAACGAGCAATAACATCGATAAAACGCACAATTGATGCATTTTCTTTCGTCTTTCCGTCATTTTTCGCTTATCCTGTTATCGTGTTTACGGGCGGCAATGTAATACGTTCAGTATCGGCAAACGCTTCTTGTAAGTCAAAAGCATTTTTCCTATAATAGGGTTTTTGGGTTGTGAGAAATAGACATCAATAGAGTCAAAACTTGATTAACGGAGACAATAATGGACGCAAAACATCGCCATGAACTGAAAACCAACGAATTGGCTGACTGGCTGACACACGCCCCGGACTTCCTGAAGCGCAATGTTAGCACAATTATCGGCATCACCCTGATTCTCATCGGACTGATTACCTGGCCGATGTTTTCCCGGATGCGTCAGCAGCGCGACATCGCCAAAGCGGCGTCCATCACCGAAATGATTCAGTCGCTCGAGGCCGATGTGTACCGCATCCTTCAGGCGGCCGAGCAAGAAGAAGGCGGCTCCGTCGAGGAAGCGAGCAATGCCCTGCTGGTCAGCGCCAATGCCCTGCTCGACCAGGCCGACCAGACCGGCAACCCTGACCTCCAAGCCCTGGCCCAGATCAAAGCGGCTCAGGCCCTGCGAACGGAACTGCACTTGCGGCCCGGCCTGATCGATGTTGAAGACGTACATTCGCGAATCGAACAGGCGCGGCAAGCCTATGAAAAGGCCCTGGCCGCGGCGACCACGCCAACCCTGAAGGCGATGGCCACATTGGGTCTGGGCCTGTGCGCTGAAGAACTGGGACAGCGCGACCAGGCGGCCGAAATATATCAGCACATCATCGACGCGCCCGAATTTGCCGCCACCCTGTTCCCGGCCAAGGCCCGACAGCGGCTGGCTGCGCTGAACGAAAATCTTGAGACGTTTGCCTTTGCGCCGGCGCCGGCGGCCATGCCGGATGAGGATTTTCTTATGCCGGACAATGTAAGCGGCGAGATGTTCCAGGCCGATCCCGGCTCGGTCTTTCAGACGCCGCCGTCGCTGGATTCGCTCACGCCCGCCATGCCGGATTTGGGCGCTGATGCCGTGAGCCTGCCGACCGCAGATTCCGAATCGGAGGCACGGGCCGAACCGGACAGCGAACAAAACTGACGTCCGTACGACCCCAACGCATTCCAGCCACAGGACTATTGATAACGTGTTTCGGCGTTGACCGAAGGGATCGAGGCCGGCAGCGGTATCGCCTGTATTTGACCGGCGCAGTCATGCTCATAAGTCGGTTCTCTATGAATCAAGTGTGAATCAATCAGGACAATGGTTTCGACCGAATTACCGCCATTTGAAGACATTGAGCCAAAGCCGCCCGCGATCCCGTCGCCGGAGGATCCTTGCGCGACAGAGGACGTGCTCGACGAACAGGATCCGTCCGATGAACTGGCCGGTCGGGAGTTGCGCTTTCGCGTCGGAACCAACCTTAAACATCGGCGACTGGATAAATATCTAACCGGTCGGTTCAGCCAGTTCAGCCGGACACGACTGCAAAAACTCATCATGGAACAGGGCGTCAATGTCAACGGACGTCCCGCCAAGCCGAGCTGCAAACTCAATCCGGGCGACTGGATCGATCTGATTTTGCCGCCGCGCGAACTGCGCGAGCTGATCCCCGAAGACATTCCCCTGCACATTCTGTATGAAGACGACGACCTGCTCGTACTGAACAAACAGGCCAATCTGATCGTCCATCCGGCGCGCGGCTACAAAAACGGCACGCTCGTCAACGGGCTGGTGTATCATTTTCAGAAACTATCGTCCGGCGGCGGGGACGACCGGCGTCCCGGCATCGTCCATCGTCTGGACCGCAACACCACCGGCTGTCTGGTCGTGGCCAAAACCGATACCGCCCATTGGAAGCTGAGCCGACAGTTTGCCGAACGCACCGTCAAGAAAACGTACGTCGCCCTGATTCACGGCGTGCCGGAATTGACCGCCGACCGCATCAGTCAGCCGCTCGGCGTCCATCCGCTCGTGCGCGAAAAATTCGCCGTCCGCCATGACATCGGCAAAGAGGCCGTCACGTTTTACGAAGTGATCGAGGCCTTTCGCGGCTATGCGCTGGTCAAACTCGACCTCAAGACCGGACGCACCCATCAGATTCGCGTGCACCTGTCCTGGCTGAAACACCCCATCGTCGCCGATGATATGTACGGCGGAAAAATCGTCTATTCCTGGCAAATCGAAGATCGCCCCGCCGTGCCCGAACAGCCGCTGATGGCCCGCTGCGCCCTGCACGCCTGGCGGCTGGAACTGACCCATCCGACCACCGCACAGCGGATGCACTTCGAGGCCCCCCTGCCCGACGATATGCAGCATCTCCTGGACGCCCTGCGAACATGGCGAAAAAATAACAAACCTTGACATTCCAGCTAAAGAGTATTATACATGACTTTCGAGATGAATTTTGTTCGGGTGAAACATGAGTTATACACTAAAAAAAAACCAGAAGCGAAACACAGGTTTTTTTAGCGGATATTGACATATTTGGCTCCGATTTTCCCATTCGTTATTCCGTAAAATCACCTATGTAGAGAGAAATTCAATTGCTCAGAGAGGAGTTACATGATATGAGGCTTATTGAATTGATCATAGAAGCATTAGAAGAAGCTAAGAAGCCATTATCTCAAGGTGAAATTTTAGAGCTTATTGAAAAAAATCCAAAACATAAGAAATGTGAAGAGTTTACTCGCGTCAAAGTTCCACTTTCTGCTATTGCCAGAAGACTTACAAAATATTCAAGCGGATGGGATCCGGTACTATTGAAAGCTGGTCCTCGTCGATTTATAATTCGGGATAGGAGTATTCCACTAAAAAAATCTTTGAAAGAAGCCGAACTACATCAACCATTAGCTGAGTTTGTGTTTAACAGATTCAATGTATATTGCAAAACGATCAATGCACTAAAAGTTAAAAAACGGCGAAATAACAAGATAAGTATATGGTCGAATCCTGACATTGTGGGCTTGAATCCTGTATTGCTAAACCTAAATACGCTTTTTCAATCTGAAGTGGAAAAATTAGGCATTCTGTCAACAAAAGTATTTGAATTTTATAGTTTTGAGTTAAAACTGGAAATTAACAAGGGCAACTTTACTGAATGTTACTTTCAGGCTGTCTCGAATTCCAGTTGGGCGAACTTTGGATATTTAGTTGTTGGCGATTTGAATCGCGACAAAGATTTTATTTCAAACCTGACTCGCTTGAATAACGGATACGGAATCGGGGTTATTCACTTAAATATTGATAGGCCACTTCAGAGCGAAATTATTGTATCCGCACGACAAAAAGAAATTGCAGACATTAACTTCATGAACTTCTTATCAGACATTAACCAAGACTTTTATGATTTTGTGGTTTGCGCTCGAAAAATTGTCTCACAAAAAACAATTGACCTGAAATGTTTTGACAAGGTATCTGCCCATGAAGAGAATAAAATATACTGTAAGTTTGGCAATGAAAGTGCCTGTTAATTACGAAATCGATGTTTATGCCCCATCGGAAGAAAAGGCATTGGAATATGCACTTTCAAGATATCGCAGTCATAATGACAACGATGGTTCTATGACAGAACCGCTTTGGTGGAACGCAGAACTGGATATTGGAAACAATAACGAAGGTATTTCCGTTTGGGAATCAGATTAGACTAAAAACCCGACGAAGCAGATAGCATTGACATTCATTAAGATCGCGTTGATGAGTTTTTTCCGACGCCATGAGATTCGGGAATTGGCAGTATTCGTATTCCTTTTGCGTCCGGACTTGATCGCCAAATCCGGCTCACATTATATCATCGGAGAGGCAAAATGGGTCGGTCAGCCTGGAGGAAATCAGACCAAGAACATCGAAGAAGTGCTGGCTTTTTGCAACCTTCAGCGAGGTGATATTCGGCGTATTGGCATTATCGACGGCTTTCCATGGGCGGTTTACGGAACAAACGGCCGTCTGATCGAATCCAAAGAAGCTGTACTCGTTCAGGAAAGTCCTTTTGACATTCTCAGCGCCCTTCTGCTCAACGACTATCTGACTCAGTTTGCCGTCTGAACCGACACGCAGACTCCATTGAACCAAGCCGCCATTCTGTTGCAGAAGAATAATTCCGTTTAATCGGATAACAAGGGAACATTTCACCGCATATTATGACCGACTCCACACAGCAAAGTCCTCACCGGCCAGAGCGGTTTGCCAGTTGTCGCCTTGCGGCTGCCACGGGGCCGGGCCGAGCTTCAGGGCGATCTTGTCGTCGATGACAGCGGCGTACAGGTCGGTTTGTGCGTCCAGGATATTGACGGCGCTTTCGGCGTGCAGCCCGATCCGACGGCGCAGCTCCATCAGCGACACAATCGTCTGACGTAAAGCGTCATCCCAGTCAAACAGATGCGGCCAGAACACGCACGGCTTGCCTGGATGGGTCAGCAGATACGCATAGCCGGCGGCGATGCGCTCGGACGGACAAGGCTCGTTGTGGTTGGCCGGCTCGGTGTCGTGATTATCCAGAAACGTCACCGCCATCGCCGGCCAATGGCCGATCAGCCCGGCGCACCGGCCATCGACGCTCTTGAGCAGCTCATAGTTATTCTCCTCGAACGCTCTTTTCAGAAACCAGCGCGTGGCAAAGTCAAACGCGCAGCTCTTTCCGCCGGTGCGGTCGGGCGCTTCGTCGATGTCCGGCTTGCCGTAGGTGCGATTGATCCAATCGACCAGCGGCAGCGGCTCGGCTTCGGCAAACTCAGCCACGGAAAACGCCGGCTTGGTGGCGTCGTTGTAGATTCCTACAAATCGCGGATGATACCCCTTGACCAAATCCCATCGCCAGCCGGCAAACCCGATCTCGCCTTTGAGCCAGTTGAGCCAGTTGACAATTGCCTCTTGCACCAGCGGGTTGGTATGGTCCAGGTCGCGTCCGCCGTCGAATTGCTCGCCGGTATCGGACGCACCGGCAGGCGTGCCGCCGGCATCCTTCCATTCATCTTCCTGGATGACGGCTTTACGGTTGGCTTTGTCAATCGCTTTCGGATCGGTCGTGCCTTCGGGGGCGAAATTCGGGTTGTGGAAGTCGGCCCAGTCTTTCAGCCCGCAGCGATGGTTGACCACCACATCGGCTATCGCTTCGACGGAACGGGAGCCGCCGCGCAGCGCGGCAATCGCGGCCTTCAGTTCGTCCCGTGTGCCGTAGCTGCTGTTGAGATTGTACCATTCCGTCGGCAGATAGCCGTGCGGATCGGCGCTGGCCGACGGCGGCGGAAACCAGACATAGTCAAACCCGGCCGCCTGAATGTCCCCGACCCGATCCGTGAGAATCTGATACCAGGGATGCTCGTTTGATTTCCAGTGAAATCCCTGAAGCACCATCGCATCCGCCTTGCCCGCATACAATGCATTTGCCGCCATCGTAATTGTCTCCCGCAGCCGTTGTTCTGTTTTTATTTTGAATCGCTGTTTTCCTGTTCGGTTTCTACGCTCGGTGCCGCTGCGCTGAAGGCCTGCATGGCCGGCAAGACGCGCCCCTCGGCGTCAAACAAGGCCATCGCCCCGTTATACCAGCCGCCGGGGCGCGGGGTCGGCGCCGATTCCGGATACCACCAGAGCACGCCGCGTCCGCGGCGGTTCGGCGTTCGGCGAACTGTCTCAATCAATTCGGTCAAAAATGCAGACTGACCGGCCGGACTCCACGGCCAGACCATCGCTTCTTTACGGTCGGCCCGCACCTCAAACCGCTCAATGGGCCGATTGGGATAGGCCGTCTCGACGACGATAATATCCTTGTCAAATGTCCGGGCGGTGCGGGCCAGATTGTCCTGAAGCTCCTGGAGCGTGCCGTGCCACCAGGGATAATAACTTTGTCCGATCAGATCGTAAGGCACCTGGTAGTGTTCGAGTTGTGAGAAAAACCAGTCTGTTTTGCCGACGTCGCCGCCGCAGGCGATATGAATCATAATGCTGACATGATCGTCCGGCCCAATCGCGCTGTGCAGCCCGCGAATGCCGGCCTTGAGCAGCGCTGTAAATTTTTTCCACGCCTCCTGCGAATCCGGCCCGCCCAGCCAACCGTCCGGCCACAGAAACCCCGGGTGGATTTCGTTGCCGATCTGCACGATCTCCGGCAGCAGATCTTCGGCCCTGAATGCCCCGATGACCTCAGCCGTATAAGATTGGACCGTCTTGACCAGCTCATCAAACGGCAGGTCGTTCCAGGCCGCCGGTTTGGTCTGATGCGCCGGATCGGCCCATGTATCGGAATAGTGGAAATTCAGCAGAAACGTCCCCCCGGCCGCCTTGATGCGCCGGGCCATCGCGATTGCATAGGGCACATCCTGAATCACCCCGCCCCGGCCGGTCGGCTCAACGAACAATCGCACCCGAAAACAATTGCATCCGGCCTCGGTCATCAAGGCAATCAGTTCTTTGGGCTGTCCCTGCGCATCCTGAAAGACAACGCCCGCCTGTTCCTGATGCAGCAGCATCGAAATATCACCGCCAACCAAAAACGCCGGCAGCCGCGATCCGGCCGAGGCCGTCCCCGCCGCGATCAGCCACAATCCCATCCAGGCGATATGAAACCGGCCGACTGTCATTTGTTCTCCATGCACACGGAAACGTCGAACAACCGCCACATAAAGGTGTTCCCGCTGTCCAGTATCGGCAACCGCTTCCTGTCATTCATTGACTCCATTATACCCAGGACGCGCGGATTTCCAATGGTAATTTGTTGAAAGTCAAAACGGATGAAAAACACATCGGAGCCGTCATAGATCGGGGATATGTTTGGGATTGTCGGATCGGTTTGGGCGTTTTGGACGGAGTCGGCTACTGCATGCGCCGAATCTCTTCGATGATCGCCGTCGGCTCGGCCATTCGACCGATTCCTTCCGTACCGCAGGCCAGACGCCCGGTCTCCGGGCCGATAATACGGAATTTGAGTTGTTCCTGAAGGCGAGCCAGATTGGCCTGAACGATTGGGTTGGCCCACATCCGGCTGTTCATCGCCGGGGCGAGCAAAACCGGCTTGTTCCAGCAGACGCACAGCGTCGTGCTGAGCAGGTCGTCGCATACGCCGGCGGCGGTCTTGGCAATGATATTGGCCGTGGCTGGCGCAACGACCACCGCATCGGCCCAGTCAGCCAGTTCGATGTGGCCGATTCTGAAATCCTCCGGCCCGACCCACATCGAGGTGTAAACCGGCCGATGCGTCAGCGCCTGCACACACACCGGCGTGATCAGCCGACAGGCGTTCTCGGTCATAATCGTCTGCACCTGCGCCCCGGCGGCGGTCAGTTTGCCGGCCAGGTCCGCCGCCTTGTACGCCGCGATTCCTCCGCTGATGCCCAGCAGAATCCTGGCGTTCTCAAGTTGTTGGTTCGTCTGATTCATTGCAACGTGCATCATCTCAACGTTTGATTGACCGCAGGGGGCGCTTCGCTGCGTCGATGGGTGTCAGACAATCAAAACGGAGCGGCTTCCGTCTTGTCTTTCTTGTTGTCCTGAACAGCCGGATCTTCCAGCGCGATCTTGCCCTGACGGATTTCCTCGATAACGATTTCCATCTGCGTTTTGCCCTCGGTGTCTTCGATCAGCGGCCGCCCGCCTTCCATCAGCTCAAGCATTCGTTTTTGAATCAGCGCCGAGAGCTTAAACCGCCCGCCGACTTTGTTAAGAATCGCTGTGTCTTTCAGTTCTTCAATCATATGCAAACCTCTCTGATTAAGTGTTCTGTCTTCTGACGTCTGACCTCACAGCCGCTGCTGAATGATATCGATCACGTCCTGCACGGCCTGGTCCAGTATATCGTTGACTACCAAATATTCATAACGGGCTTTGCCTGTTTCGATTTCCGCTTCGGCGCGGGCCAGACGCTTTTGCCGCGCTTCGGCGTCTTCGCCGCGGGCGCGTTTCTCGATCCGCCGCAGCAGCTCATCCAATCGCGGCGGCAGGATAAACACCATCATCGCCTCGGGCATCGCCTGTTTGACCTGCAAGCCGCCCTGGACGTCAATCTCGAGAATGACGATGCGCCCGTCAGCGATGGCCCGCTCGACCGGTTGACGCGGCGTACCGTAATAATGGCCGAACACTTCGGCATACTCCAAAAACTGACCGGCCTCCATTTGCCGCTGAAACTCATCGGGCGACAGGAAATAGTAATCCTTGCCGTCGATCTCGGATGCGCCTTTCGGCCGCGTCGTGGCCGAGACGCTCAAGACCGCATCCAGCCGACGGACGACCTGACGGCAGAGGGTGCTCTTGCCCACCCCCGACGGGCCGCTGATGACAACCAGTGTTCCCTGTTTGGCTGACGTATCCATCATAAGCCTATTCGACGTTCTGCACCTGTTCTTTGATGCGATCCACTGCACACTTGATGTCAATCACACGGCGGATGATCTCGGCGTTGGCGCTTTTGCTGCCGATGGTATTGGCCTCGCGAAGCATTTCCTGCGCGATAAAATCCAGCCGTCGTCCCACCGCCCCGCCGTCGGTACAGCTCTGACGAAACTGCCGTACGTGGCCGTCCAGTCGGCTGATTTCCTCGGCAATATCGCATCGGTCGGCGTAAATGGCCGTCTCCCGTGCCACCTGATCCTCGGCGATCTTAAGCTGCGCATCGGCCAGCAGTTCATCGACCCGCTTTCGCAGCTTTTCACCATACTCCCGCACCACGGAAGGCGCCTGCGTGCGAATCGCGTTCAATGACGATGCGATCACATCACAGTGGTTCAGCATATCTTCGGCCAGTTGGCCGCCTTCTTCGCGGCGCGACCGCAGCAGTTCGTCTATCGCCTCGCTGCTCAAGCCCAGAATCGTGCGACGCATCTGGTTGACCGCCTCTTCATCGGGAATCATCGGCTGGACAATCCCCGGCAGATTCAGCAGCGACGCCAGATCGATCCGACAGACGCCGCTGTCGGCGTCCGGCATCGCTTCCAGTCGGTCGATATAGGTCTTGAGCGTCGATTCATCAATGTCAAACAGCGCCTGACCGGAGATGTTTTTCATTCGCAGCGTATAGGAGACCGTGCCGCGATGAATCTTTTCACGATGCAGCTTTTCAATCTCGCCTTCCATAAACGCAACGATATCCGGCAGGCGCAGTTGCGCCTTGAAGTACCGATTGTTGACGGTGCGCACCTCGACGGTATAAACCACGCCGCGGCTTTCGGTGCACGCCTGACCGAATCCTGTCATACTGCTGATCATCGCCGTACTTCCCGACGGACACATCCGGTTAGTTCTGCTGCGGCGCAGACGGCTCTTCGGGCTGTTCCGGCAGCGCCTCGCCCGCTTCACTCGCCGCATCGTCAATGGACTGCTCAGCGGAGGCGGCCTGGTCGGTAAGATCATCCGCGGCTTGCTCAGCTTGCGATTCGGCATCCTCGGCGGCTTGCTCGATCTGATCGCCCAATGGCGCGCCGGCCGAGGGCGTCTGCGTTTGCGGCATCGCCGCCGGCGCCAGCGTCGTTTCCCGCGGACGCATAAATTTGCCCATCACCACTGCACCCAGCAGGAACAACGAGACCAGACAAATCGTCACCCACGTCAAAAAGTCGCCGGTTTTGGTGCCCAACAGACTGTTCGCTCCGCCGCCGCCGAAGGCCGCACCCAGACCGCCGCCGCGCCCCTTTTGAATCAGGACAATCATAATCAGCGCCACGGCCAGCAGCACCCACAGCACCGCAAACAATTTCCACCCAAACGAAACACTCGCAAGCGGAAGATAAAGCATCTTGTTATACCTCAACTATAGAAAAATATTGGTTTCTCAAAACCGTTTACGCAACAGTTTTGACCATTTTCGCAAAATCATCCACCTTCAGACTCGCCCCGCCGACCAGCAGACCATCAACATCCGGCTGGGCCATCAGCTCGGCGGTGTTGCCCGGCTTGGCCGACCCGCCGTACTGAATCCGCAGCGACTCGGCGATGGTCTTGTCGAACATTTTTTCCAGCAGGCCGCGGATCGCCGCATGTACTTCCTGCGCCTGTTCGGGCGTGGCCGTCCGACCGGTACCAATGGCCCAGACCGGTTCATAGGCAATCGTGACCGCCTGGATGCGCTCCTCGCACAACCCTTCAAGGCCTTTTTGCACCTGTGATTCGACGACGTCCATTGTTTTGCCGGCGTCGCGTTCTTCCAGCAGCTCGCCGACACAAAAAATCGGCATCAGCCCGCCGGCAATCGCCGCCTTGAGTTTCCTGTTAATCAGTTCATCGGTCTCGCCGATCACATGCCGCCGTTCGGAATGGCCAAGGATGACATAGCTGCAACTGCAATCTTTGAGCATCTCGCAACTGATCTCGCCGGTAAAGGCGCCGTTGCCTTCAAAATAGACATCCTGCGCGCCCAGCGCGATATTCGACGCACTCAGCGCCGCCGCGACCGACTGCAAATAGACAAACGGCGGGCACACCGCGACATCCACCGTCTCCACAGATTCCAGTTCCTTGACCAGTCCAGCTGCCAGCGCTACGGCGGTGGCGCTGTTGGTGTTCATCTTCCAGTTTCCGGCAATAAACGGTTTTCTCATCGAAGACATCTCCACTATTGTAGGTTAGCGATCCACACTGTTGTGACGTTTACATTTTGCCTTTTCCATTTACATCACCGTCGCGCTGCGCGGAAAGCTGCCCAGCACTGACAGTTGCAGGCAATGCGCTTTGGCCTGCTCCAGCGCTTTTTGTACATTGGCGTCCAGCCGATGGCCCAGAAAATCGACAAAAAAGTAATATTCCCATTCACGTTTTCGGTTCGGACGCGACCCGATATTGGTCATATTCAGGTCGTATTCCTTGAATACATTCAGCACATCGACCAGCGCCCCGGTTCGATGGGCGGTACTGAACAAGATAATCGTCTTGTCATCGCCGCTGGGCTGGGCGTCCTGCTTGCTGATAATCAAAAACCGCGTGATATTGTTGGAAATATCCTCAATATCCGGACAGAGAATCTTCAGTCCGTAGATCTCAGCGGCAATCGCCGAGGCAATCGCCGCCGCGGCCTTCTCCGAGGCCGCCAACTGCGCCGCCCGCGACGACGAAGCCACCGGAATCATCTCGGCGTCCTTAAACGTAGCCGCCAGCCAATTGCGGCACTGGGCGAAAATCTCCGGCTGCGAATAAATCCGCTCAATCGCCGACATCGGGCAAGTCGCCATCAAATGGTGATGGATCGCCATATTCGCCTCGGCGCAGACCATCACATCAGTCTCGATGAAGGCGTCCAGCGACTCGCGCACGCCGCCGCCGGCACTGTTCTCGACCGGCACAATCCCGAAATCACAGTGCCCTTTGCTGACTTCCTCAAAAATTCCGCGAATGTCGGCCAGCGCCTCGTAATCCACGCTCTGGCCAAATTTCAGGATGGCCGCATTGTGCGAAAAACTGCCCTTCGGCCCCAGATACCCAATCCGCAGCGGCCGTTCCAGAAAGAATGACCCGCTCATAATCTCCCGCCAGATCGCGTTCAGCGCCTTGTCCGGCAAGGGGCCTTTGTTCAGCTCGGCGATCTTATCGAACACCGCCTTTTCCCGATGCGGCACATAAATCGGCGTCGCGGCCGACTGCTTGAGCTTGCCGATTTCAACCACGACCTGCGCACGCTGATTGATCAGCTCCACGAGCTTCTCGTCGATTGCATCGATCGTTTTGCGCAAATCGTCCAGCGACATCCGCTTTACACACCTCAGGGGCGACAATGATAAGAATGCACTTTGTCCATTTTGACAGAAACGACCTATTTACCAAAAAACACACCCCGCGTCAACCAAAATGAACCCAACAGCATATTTTTATTCTCCCAAAACAGGATACAGAAACACGACAAAACAGCCTGCAAAAAGGGATAAGGGAAAAAAAGACGGCCCATCAGGAAAACCACATGGTCTTTCGGCGCCCATTGAAGTATTTTATAGCCGGATAATACAACGGCAATGAACTCCGCTGCGCTTGGCGGCTGAATCCGGCTTGGTTTTTTGGTCTCGTTCAGAAAACAAAGTTTGGTTAATTTTTGAATGGGAAATATCTATGAAAATGATTGATTTACGCAGTGATACCGTCACTCAACCGACCGAGGCGATGATCGAGGCAATGCGAACCGCGCCGCTGGGTGATGATGTGCTCGGCGACGACCCGACGGTGATTCGGCTGGAAGCGTTGGCCGCGGCGATGACCGGCAAAGAGGCCGCCCTGTTAACGCCCAGCGGGACGATGGCCAACCTGATCAGCGTCCTGGTCCATTGCGGCCGGGGCGAGGAGGTCATTCTCGGCAACCGGTCGCACACGTTTTACTACGAGGCCGGCGGTATCAGTGCCTATGGCGGCGTGCATCCGCACACCCTGTCGAATCAGCCGGACGGCACGCTGTGTCTGGGCGATATCGAGGCCGCCATCCGCCCGGACAACGTGCATTTCCCGCGGACCAGGCTGATCAGCCTCGAAAATACCCACAACAAATGCGGCGGCGCCGTGCTCAGGGCCGACTATCTCGATGCGGTCGGCCAACTGGCGGCCCGCTATGGACTGGCCGTGCATATCGACGGAGCGAGGATATTCAACGCCGCGGTCGCTTTGAATCTGGACGTACGCAAGCTGACACGACCGTGCGACAGCCTGTCTTTCTGTCTGAGTAAAGGGCTGAGCTGTCCGGTCGGATCGGTCCTGTGCGGAACGAACGCTTTTATCGCCGAAGCCCGCCGTGTCCGCAAAGGCCTCGGCGGTGGTATGCGCCAGGCCGGCGTCATTGCCGCCGCGGGCATCGTTGCACTGGAAACGATGATCGACCGCCTGGCCGACGATCACCAAAACGCCCGAACACTTGCCCACGGCCTGTCAACACTCCACGGCGTTACTTTGGATGTCAACGCGGTACAGACCAATATGGTCTATTTTTCACTCAACGACAACACGATATCAGATGAACAACTGCTCAATCAGGCGCAGGCAGGCGGCGTTCAATTCCTCTCGGTCGCTCCGCGGCGGTTTCGTCTGGTCACACACGCGGGAATATCCGAAACGGACATCCAAACGGCCCTGCGGATTCTCACCGGCATACTCGGCGGGCGTGCCTGTTCGGACTGATTGATGCTCAATCTGAAAAGAAGACCAGAACAGTCCTGAACCCGCTACGGCCAGTTGTCCGACAATACAATAAAATCCAACAAATCGATTCGGCCGTCGATGTTGGCATCGGCGGCGGTATTGAAGTGTTTCGGACAGCCGCTCTCAATCGTCAGCCACGCCTGCGCCAACGCCAGCAGATCGCCCAGCTCCACGCCGTCCGGACAGGCCAAATCGCCGCCGCGGGCAAATTCCCAACTGAGCCGCGGCGTATCGACGCCGTCGGCGCACATCCGCCAGATGTGATTGCCGCCGTCGCCCGACCCGACAAAACTCCACCCCAGATCCGCAAAGCCGCCCGCCGTTTTCATCTGCGCGCAGGTCAACCCCCTGACATTGGTAATAAACATATCCGAACCGGCTGACACATATCCGCAGGCTTCTGAAACGCCCGATAATTCACTGTCCCAGACACTATTTCCGGAAAATGCACTGTAACCGAACACTCCGATTAAGCCGCCGCGGTATTGACCCTCAATCTCTGCCGACGCATAACATCTATACATATTGCCCATCTCCATTAGTCCGAAAATCCCTCCACTGAATTTCCCATTAACCTGCCCCTTAAAATAGCAATCAAGCATCGTTACCCCCCCTGAATATCCGACAATTCCTCCGGCCCTTGCCTCACCGGCATTGACGGTTCCCGTAACTCGACAGCGCTGAATTAACCCGCTGCCATGGCCGAGCAGCCCCCCTATGCTTTTAAGGCCGACGTCACCACCCGACACATTGATGGTAACATTTTCAAGAGATACATTTCGCACGATTGCCCTAAACATCCTCCCAAACAAACCGATGGAATTACTCTCCGCCAGAGGGTTGTGAATCGTCAGATTCTCGATACGATACCCCCGTCCATCAAATGTTCCGAAAAAAGTCGCATCGGCGGCATAGGAATTGTCTCCACGAACTTGCCCGGGTGCGATGACCGAATCCGTAAAGACGTATTCGCTCAAGTCAATATCATTGGTTTGCGCAAAACAATCACTGTAATATCGAGGCGATTGTCCGAGTTCTATCAAGTCTTCGGCGCTTGCAATCAAAAACGGGTCGTCCGGTCGGCCCGAACCGCCGGAAAATGTTTTGAATACCAGATGAGGATAGCAGCCTGCCCTGATCCCCCACACCGGCTCATCGTCAAAATCCCACCCTGCCTGTTCATACGTCGCCCGTGTCTGCATCTGTTCGGTCGTCAAACCGGTTAGGCCGGCAGGCGGTTCCGAATTCAGGTCGCATTTCTGAATATCCCAATAGCATGCTTCAAAAAAACCGGCTGGCATGCCGCAGAACTCGGCAACTTTGTACCAATCCGCAGGATAAGGTGAATTAAATTGAACCTCACCGGCACAATACGATGAGGACGGCATACCCCAGTTTCTACCAATAAAACCGCCGACATTGTACATTGCATCGCCCACAATATCCACTTGCGCATAACTATCGGAAATTGTCCCCCCGTTATACCCGACAAATCCTCCCACATCCTCTAAAGCGCGGCCGTCTATCTTTCCTCTTGCTGACGATCGCGTAATCGTTGACGATTGCGTAGCAGGTCCGTAAATAATGCCACACATACCCCCGGCATAGGACAATCTGGATTGGGAAACAATATCAACCACAGCCGAGCAACCTTCCAGACCGTGTTTGAAAGATTGCAAATCAAAATATCCGCAAATTCCTCCAACCTCAGACGCGATTCGATCTGTCGTAAAAAACAACTCCGCCTCACAAAAACGGATCTGCATATGCCCTGTCGCCCTTCCACAGATGCCGCCTCCGCTGATTCCGCCGACAATTCGGCAAATCGCTCGATTGCGGTGCAAATTCACATTAAATGCCCTGCCGCAGATGCCGCCGACAACACCGTCCACAGGATCAAAGGTGACATTCGCGGCACAATAAGCAATTTCTATACCGAAAGCAGACCCCGCCTGACCGCAGATACCGCCGCCGTATGCCATCGGTCCGGACAAAGTCCCTTCAACCGAACAATTGACAATATCGCCTTCAGCATGACCGCACAAAATGCCGACGTATTCCGCCGGCGCACCAATCTCGATGGATGCATTTTCGATCCGTAAATTTTTCACACGACCGGGATGTTGTACATGGCTGAACAACCCGACAGCGTTGTGAGGTGTTGTCGTCTGAAGTGTTAAATTGCGAACGGCAAAACCGGCGCCGTCGAATTGGCATTGTATTTTGGGCAGCCCCGATGATCCCCGATGGGCGGGATTATTCGGGTCAAAGACAATATCGTTGACCAGCACATAATAGTGATCGGCCCTATTGCCGCCCTGCGGAACGGCGATAAGCTGCTCCGGCGTGGAGATTTGATAGGGATTTTCCATCGACCCGTCGCCCGGATTGGTGCTCCAGTCATAGCCCGGCGCAAATGACACACACATCCCGACCACCACGGCGGTAAACCATGCTCGTTCGTTCACCATAACTCCTTTCCCTCGGCCGCCCTGTTCAGGTGAAAAAGACAGCCTCGCTTCGTATGGACCTGTCCCGGTTTCAATACGCCCCGTCGCAATAATAGCCATATAGAGATATTAAAGCAAATTACTCAGTATTTGTCAACCCCTCACAACTCCAATAACCGCTGTTGCGTTCAGACGAGATCGGGCTATAATATCATTACATACTGAAACTGAGCGAAAACCGGGTCTATTTTGACATAACTATAGCCTATAAAAGATTTTAAAGTGCCCTTAAAAAGACCATAAAAGGCTCGCCCGAAAGGGCGAATCTTCAATTTTGCTCATGATTCTTTGATTTCTGATCTCTCACACTGGCCTTCGGTCAGGTGGAGTAAATAGACGCACCATATTGACAAAGGACAAAAAAAATGGATTTGCGCGATCTTGAAAAATACAGTTCGGCCATCACGCTCTCGGACATGGAAGTCTTTGTATTCCCAGAGCTTATGTACAGTCTGGTACTGGCCAATATCATGAGTCCGGCCATCTGGAAATGGCGCGAAGAAGATTGCTTCAAAAAACTCGAAGGCAAGACCTCCTGGCGTCGGCTGATGCGGATGCGGCAGTACATTATGGATGAGTACGAATTCAATCTTGATCTGAACACCTGGGGGCTGTCCGACAAAGACACCGAGATGCGCCGCTTCACGCCGTGGCTCAGCCCCGAACAAATCGCCCGCAGCAACGCCCTGTTCGGCTACGAAGGCGACAAATATTACTTTGATGTCGATATTCGGCGGCATTTCGGCCTCGACCAGTACGAAGGCGACATCATCCCCTACTGGAAGACCGAAACCGTTGAGGCAATGAACGCCTTTCGCCTGAAAGAGGGCTACAACACCGGTGCCGGCGAGTGCGTCTCACTGTCCACGCTGTACGCGGCGGCGGCCTTTATCATCTGCGGCATCCCGCTGGATGATATTTATATGGTGCTGACCCCCCTGCACTCGCAAAACTACATCGACATTCAGGACGGCGTGATTACCAACAACCGCCGACTGGTGACCAAAAGTATGTGGTTCAACGGCACGGAGATTTCCAACAAGGCCCAGCGGGCCATTCGCAACGAGCAGGTCACCATCGTCGCTCACAACACCGGAGCGATTCATTGCCTCTATCCGGATGCGACCATTGACCGGTGCGTTTATGAAAAATTCTGCGCCATGCTCCGCGGCTATCTGAGCACCGAGCTGAACGCACTGAACGTGGCCAATTTTTTGCGGTCCAATCCGAAATACAACCGGCACTTTCAGTTTTGCCGCTACCGCCGCGGCGAACGGATGTTCATCAAGGCCGAGGTGCTGTTCGGCTATGAACACGGCAGCCGCTTTCGCATCTATGACGAGACCTTTGAAAAACTGCTCGATGAGGTTAACAGCGAAGACTATTCACCCTACAAACACAACGACCGCATCTGCTGTGAACAGTTGATGGCGTTTATCGAGTATGAAAAAATTGACATCCACAATCCCCGCGACCGGTATAAACTGGCGCGCTTCGTTTCACCGTTTGTGCCCGAGGCCGAGCAATGGGTCGCCGACCTGCTGGATTTTCTGCATATTGAACCGAAACTGCCCAACGCCGAAGACAAACAATTTCACCGCGTCGAGCCGATTGTACTGAACCCCGACTGGAGCCGCGAAGACGTGATTGATTATCTGGAGCAGATGCGCGACGCAAATCCGGTCGTCGATTTGGCCTTCTATGCGTATCGGGATATGACCCGCTGCGACTGGCGGCCGTTTGTCAAGGCGGCCATTGAACGCAGTCCCGTCAGCGCCGAAAAAACCGAGTCCATGACCGCCGAACAGATTCACAGTTGGCTGACCGGCCTGCCGGGCGCGTCCATCTATGACGGCACGCGACTGGCCCAGCCCGATGAGGCGGCCAACTACCACACCGGCGACGGCGTCGAAAAGGCCTTCCTGATGGCCTCGGTCCTGAGCCGCCGCGGCGAACAAAAGACGTTCACCCTCGCCATCCGCCCCGACAGGGCCGTACTGACCAGCCCCGACGGAACATCATGGGAGTATCCTTCCATCAAAGGACTCAGCGCCGAGATCCACATCGACGAAAACGGCTGTACGGTGAATACTTGATTTATTTTCTCATCTCATCCAATCGTTGCAGTCTCGTGTAAAAATTTTTGATAAGCATCTCCATAGACTGCCCTGCCGCAAGTTGGGATGAGCGAGAATGAAGATTCATAAAGCTGCGAAGTGCTTCAAGACCGTATTCATCTCTTGAATCATCGGGGAATTTATACTCTGGTTTTTGATAAGGAATGACAAAAGGACCCGGATCAAGTAAATACTCCGATGGCAGCAGTTTTCTATTCATTAAGGGATCTATAATAAAGATTGGCTCAAAATTTTTCTCCTTTTCGATGAAGTCGAGAGTCTTTTCAAGATGTCTCCGAAGCCACCAAACCTGCGACGTCAGTTCAGAACATATCTGATTTTGCTGTTGAACCGCCTCGGTCATCCCGATAACAAAAACATCAACCGGTACAGTCTCAGGAACTCTTAAAGCCAGCTTTTCGAGCGTTCGGGAAACCCTCGTCGCGCGATACAAGAAAATCGACAACAAAACAACAGCTATCAGCAAAATAATAATCACAAGATTTTTAACGTTCATATTCAGCCCTTTCACGCTAATTAATCCGAAAGTTTTGTATAAATCCCTGACCTAAAACACGATAATCATTGCGAGGGTCTTTGTCGCCTGAACCTGTGCATTGAGAAATTGCATAAAGCAATGACTCATATAAATCTTTACCTTCTTCAAGTTTCGCAATGACATTGCAGGAGAATTGATAATATTTACTTGCATATCCACCTTCAAATTCCTTATACCAACTAAGGTAAAATTTAGAATCATTAGATAATAAGTTTAATGCAATAGTCATATCATTATGCGGCATAGAAAAAAGCCCTTGTTGTCCGGAAGCACCCTCTGTGAGTTGCCATGAACTGTTAATGTACAATCGTCCCCCATAACAACTGTCGTTATGTACGTATTTCAAATTCGTAAAACCAATTTCTGCCCATGTTCGAGCTGTATGTTCTATATCACCGGGCAACCGTTCTAAATAAGTTGGCGATCCAGGTCGAGTAATTTTATCGGAAACAACATTTCCATCGTCAAGCAATATCGTGGTTCTTAAAACGTCTGTACCTGGATAACGATAATTTCCATGACTATTGATAATCAAATATTGGATATTGTAGTTTTGTGCATAGTACCTTAGATTTTTCAGAGAGGATGAGTAAAAGCCCAATACTTTATATGGTATGTTTCGTGTTTTTAATAAATTCTTATAACTTCGTATTAAACCACTGTTAACTCGATTTACCCAAAAATCAGGCAGAACAATTAAAGCTCGTATATCATTGGGATCGTGTTTGCGCATCGCACTTAAAGGAACAATTAAACTTTGTGCGCTCATCAATTCAAATGAGTTGCTGTCAGCACCACATCGAAACTCTAAATATTCAACATCATTTGTATCTGTTACCCAGGCAGGAACAAAACCGGATACTGAACCCATTGGGTATGTTTCCTGCCATACACAATCATCCCATGAATGGGCTTTAACTTGAATGGAATTTGCATCGGCAATTATATGAAATGTTAACGGTTCGCCCGGCTCAAAATTAACAGGAACCGCGCAAGGTCCAATCTTATTGTCGATTTCGAAAGAAACTGGAGTAGAGCAAACAACACCCTGTTCACTGATTCCTATAATGCGTGCTTCATGTTGTCCTAATGAAAGCCAAGGTGTAAATACTGTCCGATGGAATATGTTTTCTGAAAACACTAATTCAGCAATATATACACCATCAATCAACAAATAAGACTGATAAATTGAATTGCTTCCGTATTCCGCTTCTATTTTGATAGATCTGTCCTCATCCGAAATAGTCATGGTTGCAGTAACATTAGGAGTCCCTTGCATTTTTCGCCATGCTGCTGAAAAGGTGGAAAAATCTTCAAAGTCGATTACACCGTCATCATTCAGATCTCCTTCGCTGACCGAAGTGACGGTCTCCAACCACTGTGAAGCCAAGATGAACAAATCCTGATAATCTGTTATGCCATCTTGATTGAAATCTGTATCTGCAAAACCGATGCCTGTGTTCACATAATGCCAATTCGAATAATGAAAGCCAAGGTCAATAATGCCGTTATCCGGCAGACTGTTGACATCAGTTGTCATCCCGATCAGCCGTGTTTGCTCGACATAAGCGGTTCCTACGTCAATGAAATTACAGTCCTGAACAAGAAAATGCGTTTCAAACATTCGTTCGCCGGCCACAAACGGATATTCATACGTCTGAATAGGACAATGTTCCTCAAATTCCCAGTTCTTATTGCCCCAATTGTCATAATATCCATTGTTGGCTACGATAGCCCGCATAGAATCATCTACCAGATTCAATCCATATCCATTAGATCCGGATACAATATTGTTAACCAGTATAACTGTTGCAGTTTCATTGGCATCGGATACGCCGTGAACCGTGATGCCAAAATATTGGTATGTATCGCATGTGTTATTTTCGATGGCTATCGTACTGTGGGCGCTGGCAATACCATTAGGATCGCCAAGAAATACATCGATACCGGATACGTCGTTGAAAAAACAAAGGTTATTCTTTATATCCGTAAGTTCGGGACCATATTCACCAATTCCATAAACATTACCAAAGAGATAATTATTTTCAATTGGATAGTCAAGGCGAATGTTGTTTGTGGCAATTCCAACTGTAGCGCCTTCAATAAAGCTATAGGAGACCATCGTCGCAGGCGAGGCTGTTTCTTCAATATAGAGAGGACAAAAATAATAGGAGTATCCAGAATAATATAAATCGATCCAATAGGTACCGATTTCCTCTGGATAATAAAAATATAAGTAGTCGCAGGTATAGAGGATAGGTTCATCCGGCGTGCCTCTGGAAATCACCGCGCCGCCATTGTTGACATACAACGCACAATCATAACCAAAAATAACTATTGTTCCCGGCTCAATCACAAGCAATGACTGAACATTTACCATCTCTCCATTTATATAATAAACATTGTCCGCCGTCCAAATTTGATTTGTTGTAATGTCTGCATTAACAACTATGATATTTGGCTCTGAATCAAGACCGTCCCGAAGCAACCCGAATTCTTTTGTTCGTTCGTCAAAATAAATACCCCTTTCTCCGCTGGATACTCGACGGGAACCACCGGTATTGGGAGGACATTGTAACAGTACAGCCGATGGCTCGTTGGGTTCCTGCGGTTCCGGTAAAGTCGGCTCACCAAACAAAAGTACATCGGTTGAAAGAGTAAAACTTTCGTTCCAATGAAATGCAAAAGAGTTTTCATCATCAATGAAAACAACCACTTGGCCGCTGTTATAGCGAAAGGAAAAATAACCGACAATATCGTTGGCGTCGGCCGCCCAGCAAATACCGCCTATGTAAAGACTACCTTCAAGATTAATCGTTGGTTCTTCATAAATGCTGGTATCCCAGCCGTACTCATCGCAGTCAGACTCACTCATCGCCGAAATGACAGCGGCATCACCAACAACAAAAACCTTTAAATTCAAAAAAAACAGTGGATCACTGGCGTGAACCCAGACTGTAATCACATCATTCGGATCCGGGTCAACCGTATCTGCAACCAACGAAAGATTTCCCGCCGAAGCAGTACAAACCAATACACTCAAATACAAAACACTCAGAATTGCCTTCATTTTCCTGTCCCTTTCAAAATAAACCCTTCGTTTTATTTTGATCCTCCATCGCGAGCCATTCTCGCAAAAAGAGGCACTGCTCTACCATGCCCCACTGAGGCCCGCCAAGGCCCACGAAAAGACATGCAAGCAGCGCCCCAAACTGGGGCACTGGCTTTCGTTCTTTTCGCACACTTGTTTTTGGCGGTTTCAGTGGGAACGAATAAGTCCAGTGGACTTCCGATATTAATTTTTCGTATTAATCTTATTCGTTTTACAATAATAGGTCAATAAAAATTTTTCCCAAATAAGACAAAGAATGGTCTTGAATTGAAGTAGATAATCTACAACCCCTTGTTTAAGAAAGGTTTAATGAAGAATAGATAAACGGCATGAAAGCAGTTGACAAAGGTTGTCGCAACGCTCAACAACCGGCTGGTCATGACCGAGTCATAGCCGCTATGTTTTGAGATTGACGGCGGCGGGTTTGAAGCGGATAACCGCCTCGCGCAGACCCGGCGTCACGGCGGCGATGCGCGACAGCTCCTCGGCCAGCAAGGGGTTTTCGGCAGTGCGGTAAACCAGGACAAAGCCGACGCCCTGTCCCAGTCGGCCCAGCGGAACCGCCGCGGCCGAGAGCGTCTTGAGCGCTGAAGGCGGCGCCTGCAAACCCATTTTCAGCATCTCCGACAGCGTGCAGACGCGGTTGGTCTGGCTGATTTGTCGAACGATTTGGCGTGTAAACCAGCATTGAAAATGCGATTTTTCGACCTGGTTCTGGTCGGCTGACTTGGCCAGATGCACATCAAAGCCGGACGCCTCGGCCAGAAAAATCGCCGCCCCGGATTGCGGCACATCGGCGCGCAGCAGCTCCACGGCCCGATCGAGCGTCTCTTCCAACCCGGCACAGGCCAGCAGCGACTCATAAAAAGAGGCCGCAAACGCCAGCCGCGTCAATTTCAGCGAAAATTGTTCGTGAGCCGAGACCATATCCCGACACAGAATATCTATCTTTTGAGCCTGCTTGCGCTGCCGCGTTCGCAGCAGCCGAATGGCGTTTAAGGCTCGCTGATTGCGTTTTTGGGGCACTGTAAAAATCCCTTCCTCATATCTCGACAATATATCACGTGCGACCGTTCAGAATCTATCGGCGTTTTCGCGAGCCGGCTTTAGAAAGCCCCGGTTTTTCAGGAGAGGCGTTGACGAAAGTGATATTTTTGCACATAATAGGCCTTTTATTTGAATACAATGGGGATTTATATCAGAAAGGTTGTTCTTGTATGAAAATATTGGTGATTAACGCGGGCAGTTCGTCGATTAAATATCAGTTGTTCGAGATGCCGCAACGGTCGATTGTGGCGCGGGGTATGGTTGAGCGTATCGGCGAGCCGCAGGCGAATCTGGTCCACAAGTACAACAACACCGAACATACCGCCGGCGTGGACGCCCCGGATCACGACACGGGAATGCAGGTGATTTTGAGCACACTGGCGGATGCGAAAATCGGCGTGGTCAGCCGCATCGACGAGATCCAGGCGGTCGGCCATCGTGTCGTCCACGGCGGCGAGGAATTTACCGGCTCGGTGGTCATCAACGAGCACGTCCTCGAATCGATCCAACGCTATGCGGATTTGGCGCCGCTGCATAATCCGCCAAATCTGACCGGCATCCGCGCAGCCATGCACGCGCTGCCCGATGCGTTGCAGGCGGCCTGCTTTGACACGGCGTTTCATACGAGCATCCCGAAGACCGCCTATCTGTACGGCCTGCCGTATGAAATTTACGAAACCTATCGCGTGCGTCGGTACGGCTTTCACGGCACGAGCCATCGCTATGTCGCCCGCCGCTGCGCAGCGCTGCTGGATGCCGACAAAACACAAGTCAATGTCATCACCTGCCATCTGGGCAACGGCTGCTCTATTACCGCGGTCAAAGGCGGCAAAAGTGTCGATACCTCGATGGGATTGACGCCGCTGGAAGGTGTGGTGATGGGCACGCGATGCGGGGATATGGATCCGGCGATTCTGTTTTATCTGGCCGATAAGGGCTACGACATCAAACAGCTCAACGCCATGTGCAACAAGCAAAGCGGGCTGCTGGGCATCTCGGGAATTTCAAACGATATGCGCAATCTGCTCGAGCGGGCGGCCGAAGGGCATCAGCGTGCCCAACTGGCGATTGACATTTTCTGCTATCGGATTACCAAATACATCGGCGCGTACACAGCCGCGATGGGCCGTCTGGACGCCGTGGTGTTTACCGGCGGCATCGGCGAGAACAACGCCCTGCTGCGCCATCACATCTGCGCCGACCAGACACAAATCGGTATCGCCATCGATCCGACGCGCAACACCGCCGCCGAGCCGAAAGAGCGGCTCATCAGCAGTGAGGCCTCGCGCGTCAGGGTGTTTGTGATTCCGACGGACGAAGAAGCGGCCATCGCCGCCGACACCTTCGAGCTGGCACAAAAAAGAAACCAATCATAACCATCGCGATTGTCGTATCGGGTGCCCTTGTACCATCGCAATGTTGTGTCGCGTCATCGCAAAATAGCCGAGCCGCGCCAGCGGCCGGATTGCGACACGTAACAATAGCCGAGCCGCGCGAGCGGCCGGATAGCACCACGCCGTTGCGCTGCGTCATTATTCAACAGCCGAGCGGCGCAAGCCGCCGGATAATATTACAACTCAGACAACGCCTTACGCATCCGCATCGCTGATCGGGCGGCTTGCGCCGCCGCGCTGTTGTGCCGCGCTGTTGTGTCGCATCATCGTACAACAGCCGAGCCGCGCAAGTGAGCCGGATAACACCTCGCCTTGGATAACGTTCAACACACACGCATCCCCGTATCGGGCGGCTTGCGCCGCCTCGCTATTGCGCCGCGCTGGTGTGCCGCGCTGGTGTCGCTCCGAGGGGTGGTCAAGGGGACTGTCGCTGAATCGTCAATTATGAGATATATCAGGGGCAGACACACGGCCTGCCCCTGAGTTGTTGACGTTATGCCGCGGCCGGTCTTCGAAGGACAATGCCGCTGCCGCGCCAGGAACGGAGGAACTGTTCTATCGAAAGATGGATCAGCCCCTGTGCCGGGTCGGCGATGGTCACGCCGCGCGAGGTCATCTCGAGGACGACCACACAATGGTCGCCCCAGGCGCTGTCGCGCATCACCGCCAGCATTACGCCGTCCTGCGGAACCGCATCGAGCCTATCAAACATACCGAACGAACAGGACACACCCTGCGGACTGTATCGCTCGTTCAGCGCCAGATACAGCGTCCAGACCGACGCACCGATCATCGGACTGGTGCGCGCCGCTACGGCCAGTTCGCCTTCGTCGGCCTCAATCCCCAACCGGCGAAGCGCGGTGGCCGCAGCCGCCGCCCCGCAGGTAAACGGCTGAGATTGACGACATACCTGGTCGGCATCCCATTGGTTGTACAGCGTGGCCAACTGCCCCTGCACCGCCGCCGGGCCGACAAACGGAAAAATCGTCAGCGCCGAAACAAACAGCGCCATCATCACACATGTCAGCATCCGCACGCCCGGACGGGTCAGTTGAGCCAGCGGCGCGCTAAGCCCCAGTGTCACCGCAAAGACCAGCAGCACAAACCGCACGCGACCGGCTGCCAGCGGATACAGCGCCGGCCAGCGATACACCACCGTCGGGAAGCGTCCAACCAGAACCAGCCCCACCAGCAGGAACGTTACTCCCAGTGCCGCGGTGCGCGACAACGACCCGCTGCGCGAGGCCATGTGCCCCAGCAGCATCCCCGTCGCCGCGACGGCGAACACCCCGATTGTCTCAAGCCACAAATCCATCACATCCCCAAAAAATCACCAGCACCCACCCCAAAAACCGAGCCGCGCGAGCGGCCGGATTGCGTTACCCACGGCGTCGCGCCCCATCGGGCGGCTCGCGCCGCCGCGCTTTTGTTTTACTCCCCTCCTTACCAAGGAGGGGTGGCCGCCGCAGGCGGACGAGGTGGTATTATTTAGTTGCGGCCTTAGCCGCATCCGCTTTCTTCCACCAGCCAAAATGTTCTCGAATATCACCCAGCACGCCTTCGGGGTTGTCAAACATCCAGCGATTGACATACCGAAGCGTCAAGATGCCATGCTGT
Organism: Anaerohalosphaeraceae bacterium; assembly: GCA_050309605.1. GTDB lineage: Bacteria > Planctomycetota > Phycisphaerae > Sedimentisphaerales > Anaerohalosphaeraceae > T3Sed10-213. Next base: position 60,403 of record JBNRMN010000067.1, on the reverse strand, counting down.
TTTAGAAACGCATCCCGCCGACGGTCATGCTCAATCGCTTCCGCATAATAATGCGGCTTGCCGTCCAGTTCGATCGCCAGCCGTTCAGCCGGACAGTAAAAGCCCAAAATATAGCCGCCAAAGCTGTGCTGCCGACGGAACTTGCGTCCGTCAAGCTGCTTGCCCTTCAAGTACGTCCACAACCGCGCTTCGGCCGGCGTCATACAGCTTCGCAGTTGCCTGCGGCAGGGCTTTAATTCCGGATGATTGTTAAACCCTTGCTCGGCCATTCGGTTACCTTTTATCGAATTTTTCCTGTTCTATACCCCCTCCCCCGCTGCGCGGGTACTCCCCCTTGACAGGGGGAGAACTTTTTTGGTTCCCCTCCTTACCAAGGAGGGGTGGCCGCCGCAGGCGGACGGGGTGGTTGCGTCACCCACAGCGTCACGTCCCATCGGGCGGCTCGCGCCGCCGCGCTTTTGTTGCGTTCGGCAGGTTGTATTATACCATAACTGACGTTCTCAAACAAGCCGGCGGGCAGTGAGTGTATGAATATGGATTAGACTAAAGCCTGTGAGGGTTTATTGGGCTTAAGAGCTAAAGGATTATCGGACAGACCGACGCCGAGGACACCGAACTTTTGCACGGTAATCGGCTGTTTGACAGATACGGTCGAGGTCTTGAAAATGATCCCTTATCGGTCGGTCGGCTGTGTCGGAACGAAATACAAAACAAAGCGGGTCTTGTCGATATCCCGGAACAACTGTCTGAATTCTTCCTGATCGACGGGCACATATTCGTCAAACGTCTGGCCCTCTTGAAGTTGTTTGGTCATCATCATGCGGCGTTCGGTTTGTTCAACCCAAAACAACATGCCCTCGCAGGGGGCTTTGAATTCCACGGCAAAACCGCCGCCGACCATATATTTCGGGTGCGGGATGCCATCCACGGTAAAGACCTCGTTAATCAAAGGCTGCGGCGGGAACAGGGATGGCGCATTATCTATAGATCTGACGTTGCTGCACCCTGCTGCCGCCCAAAAACCAATGATCCCGACGAGTCCAAATACAATCGACTTTCTCATAAAAACTCTCCTTTATGGTTTGAATAAAAACGCGATTTCATTCTTCTTAGACGTTCCCATCGAAAGCCTGTTACCCGCATTTTTGCATGCGTGGCATGAAGTCAATCCGCCAGGACGCATCGGCCCTGCGCCCATTCGCACAGGGCGGCGATTTCTTCAGCCCGCGTTACGGAAATGGGCGGCGACGCCCGCAGCGTCTTTTCCAGCAGCGCCGTATCCAGGGGAACCTGCTTATCAAAGGCCCCATGCAAAGCCGAGAGCACGGCCTGCTCGATCTCGGCGCCGCTGTATCCTTCTGCCGCCGCGGCCAGTTGGGCAATATCGAATGGCTCGGCCGGACGGCCGCGTTTGGACAGATGGATCCGGAAAATCGCCTCGCGGGCCTGCGGCCCCGGCAACCCGACAAAAAAGATTTCATCAAACCGCCCCTTACGCAGCAGTTCCGGCGGCAATGCGTTGATATCGTTGGCGGTGGCAACCAGAAAGACCGGCTCGGCGTGCTCCTGCATCCAGGTCAGCAGCGTGGCGAACATCCGCTTGCTCAGACCGCCGTCGGTGCTGCGGCTGGCCGCGGAGGCAAAGGCCTTTTCGATCTCGTCAATCCACAAGACCGCCGGCGCCATCGCCTCGATCTGGCGAAGGGCCTTTCGCAGGTTGCGTTCGGATTCGCCGACGTAACTGTTGTACAGCGTGCCGCAGTCAAGCCGAAACAGCGGCTGCTGCCAGGCCGTGGCGATGGCCTTGGCGCACAGGCTCTTGCCGGCGCCCTGCACACCGAGCATCAGGACGCCGCGCGGCGGCGTCAGGCCGAATCGGACGGCTTGTTCGCTGAAGGCGTTTTTGCGCATCCGCAGCCATTCCTTCAGATTCGCCATCCCGCCGATTTCATCCATCGTCAGCGGCGCTTCGACATATTCGAGCAGGCCGTCCGATTGCAGCAGCCGGCGTTTGCCGGCGATAATCTTGTTGACATCACTGTCGTCCAGCCGCTTATCGGAAACGGTAATATCATAAATCAACTGCCGTGCCTGTCGCGGTGAAAGCCCTCGCAAATTGCGAACCATGGCCGCCAATCCGCTTTTGGTGATGCCGATTTCCAACGGCGTCACATGAAAAATTTCCCGTACCGTGGAGCGTACCAGCAAATCCAGCTCCACATCCGTCGGCAGCGACAGTTCAAAACTGCGGGCGTGAGACTTGATGACATCGGGCAGCTTGTCTTCGCTGTCCACCAGCACGAGCACATTTTTGTTCAATTCAACATGATGGATTGTATCGCGCAGCGCCCGCAATACCAGCGATGAATTCAGCAGCGGTGCGATATCCAGGGCAACACAGACGGTTTTGGTAGGCATTCGAGAAAACGCAAGCAGACCCGCTTCAGGCGAGCGCAGTTGGGTATCGGGCGGATCGAGCGGATTCAGTCCGTTGCGCATCCCCAGACCGAGCGACCAGACCCGCATCTGATATTCGAGATTCTTGGCCGCCCGCCGAACGACATCCAGCGCTTCATGCTCCTCGTGCGTGACGATGGACAGACACGGATAGCCGCTCTCAATGAGCTTGACAAAAGTGCTTACATCTTCCACAATCTGAAAATCTCAATCCTACATTCTGAATTCTACATCCACGCTTCGGTATTGTCGGGTTGATAGGTCTTCAGTTCAACGGAGTTGGCCATCACCTGCCGGGCCGCCGCCAGCGAAGAAATCTGCCCGGACGCCATCGCCTGGACGAGTACATTGCCCCCCGCCGTCGCCTCCACCGGGCCGGCAATCACGGTACAGCCGGTCGCATCGGCGGTCAGTTGATTGAGCAGCTCATTTTGAATGCCGCCGCCGACCATATGCAAGACATCAATCGGGCCGCCCTTGAGTTCTTCAAGCTGCTTGAGCGTCTGCCGATAGCGCCGCGCCAGACTTTCAATAACGACTCGAACCATCTGTCCTTTGTCGTCGATGCGCTGCTGGCCGGTGCTTTCAAGATAACGGTTGATTTTTTCCGGCATATCGCCGGGGGCCAGGAAATCGCCGTAGTCCGGATCAATTGTCGCAGCAAAAGGCCTGGCCTTTTTGGCCAGTTCAGTCAATTGAGCATAATCCAGCGTATCGCCTTCACGCTGCCACTGACGCCGGCACTCCTGCACGAGCCACAGACCCATAATATTTTTCAGCAGGCGAATCGTATTACCCACGCCGCCTTCGTTGGTGAACATAAACTCATAGGTGGTGTCATTGATCACGGCCTTGGGTGTTTCGATGCCCATCAGACTCCACGTGCCGCTGGACAGATACGCCCAATCGGTATCCTTTCTCGCCGGCACGCCCGCGACCGCACAGGCCGTGTCGTGCGAAGCGGTGGCAATCACCGGAATCGGTTCACAGCCCAGCTCCTGGGCCGTCGTCTCGGTCAATTTGGCCAGCATCGTGCCGGTCGGCAGGATCACAGGCAGCAGGTGTTCAGGCAGACCCAGGGCCTCAAGAATCGCCTGAGACCATCGGCCCGTGCGCATATCCATCAACTGCGAGGTACTGGCCAAACTGTACTCGGCAAACACCTGTCCGCACAAATGATACGCGACCAGATCGGCGATAAACATCAGTTTGTCGGCGTTGTCCAGTGCCGGATCGCCGGCGGTTCGCATTGCCAACAACTGATAGACGCTGTTAAACGGCAGAAACTGAATGCCGCTGTTGTCGTACAGCGCGCGGCGTCCCATCAACTCACAGGCCTTCTCAATCATTCCGTTGGTGCGGCTGTCGCGGTAATGATAGGGTTTTTCGAGCACTCTGCCGTTCTTGTCCAGCAGACCGAAATCCACCCCCCAGCTATCGACGCCGATGCCGGCCACGTCGCCTTTGCACTCGGCGATGGCCATTTTCAGCCCGGCCTTGATTTCGCCCATCAGCTTTTCGAAATCCCACTTCAGCGAGCCGTTTTCCTCAACCGGCCCGTTGGCAAAACGGTGCGCCTGACGCAGGGTAAGTTTGTCGTCGTGAATGGTTCCAATCATGACCCGTCCGCTCTCGGCTCCCAGATCGACTGCAAGATAGTTCATATCGCGTCTCCATGTGGTTTGAGGATGCCAAACTGTTCGATGATCCCAATCTGACCCCACTATACCCAAATGAACGCCAAACTCAACCGCAAATTTCGTCCAAACACAGCCAATTCGAACCCAAACAAACACCGGGTAGTATAGATATATTCTATGAAGTCAAAAAAAGACGGGCCGCAGGCGACCAGCGCCCGCAACCCGCTGAGGGAATAGGTTGGCGATCATCAATCTCTTTTCAAAGAATCTGAACGTTAGGGATGTAGAAATATTGCAGTTTTTTTGAAAAATTGTCCAATATATTGCGGTTTTTCGGCGTTTGAGGTACAGTGCAGGTTGCTTACAAAGCCACCGGAATCATCCTCTCGAACAGAAAGGACAACCAATGACAAGAGACGGTTTATATGGTGTTGCTGTTGTGCTGTTTGCCGTGCAGGTGCTGATTGCCCCGGCACACGGCGACGAAGGCCGACCACTGGAGGCGTTTCGAGCACACGATCCGTTCATCCTGGCCGACGGCGAAAGCCAAACCTATTATCTCTATACGAGCGTCACCTCCGGTGCGCTGCCGCGAGGACAGGCCGGCGTTGTCGCCTATACAAGCAAAGACCTTCAGATGTGGTTCGGACCCCACGTGGTCTTTGACGTCCCCCAAGACGGCTGGGCCAATCCCGCACATGGCGCCTGGGCACCGGAAGTGCATCAGTATAAAGACAAGTATTATCTATTCGTGACGCTGCATAATCAGGACAAAATTTACACGGAACCGCCCCAAACGCCGCGCGTGACGCATATGCGGGCCACGCAGGTCTTTGTCAGCGACCGCCCGGACGGGCCGTTCAAGGCAATAGCCGATAAACCGAGTACGCCGGACGGGTTGATGACGCTGGACGGCACGCTGTTTGTCGAGGACGGTGTGCCCTGGATGGTCTATTGTCATGAGTGGATTCAGGTTACCGACGGCACGATCAGCGCGGTACGGCTTTCGCCGGATTTGTCCGTCTCGGTCGGGCAGCCGATGTTGCTGTTTCGCGGCTCGGACGCGCCGTGGATTTCGCCGTGGCAGGCCAAGCCGGACGACCCGCCGCGGACCTTTGTCACCGACGGGCCGTTTTTTTATCGAACCCGAACCGGAAAACTGCTGATGATTTGGTCCAGTTGGCAGGAAAACAGCACGTATGCCCAGACGGTCGCCTATTCGCTGTCCGGTCGGCTGGCCGGACCGTGGCGTCAGGCCGAACCGCTGCTGACCGACGACAGCGGACATGGGATGATTTTCAGGACCTTTGATGGACGGCTGAAGCTGGTGTGTCATCGGCCGACGATGAGTCCGCAGTCCCGTGCTCGGCTGCATGAACTGGAGGATTACGGCGACGGAATCCGCATTAAAAAAACGCTGAATTAGTACTCGATGCCTTTGCGGGCGGCGGCGCCGTCGTCGAAGGGGTGTTTGATCGAGCGCATCTCAGTGACCAGATCGGCCATATCAATCAGTTCCTGCGACGCGCCCCGTCCGGTCAGCACCAGTTCGACATGCGGGTCGCGGTTCTCAATCAGACAGCGGATGTCGTCCATCGATGCCAGCTTGTGTTCGAGGCAAAAGACAATCTCGTCCAGCACGATGACATCGTAATATTTCTCGTGAGCGGCGGTCTCCAGTTCCTTCAGGGCCTCGGAAATCGCCTTTCGCACCCGTGCAAGAGCCTGCTGGTCGCCCATAGATTCAAACATATCCCACGGTTCATCCAGCGTGCGCAGGTTAATGCCTTCAATGGTTCCGGCCTGGAGAAAGCTGCGTTCGCCAACGGCCAGCTCAGCCGGTTTGAGAAATTGATAAATCAAAACGTTGGCGCCGTGCCCTGCCGCACGCAGCGCCAGCCCGAGCGCGGCGGTGGTTTTGCCTTTACCTCGGCCGGTGTAAACCTGTACAAGTCCTTTTTCCAACATACCTTTATATACTAACCTCGCCGGCCAAGAGGTCAATAAAAAAAGCCCGACGGTAAAAAAACCGGCCGGGCCTGGACAGTGAACTGTTAAATGGACTCAGACGGACATCAATTCCGACTCTGCATTTTGCTCGGCGGGCTTGAAGGGCAGCGGCTCGCAAAACTGAAACGCCACGCGGCGAATATGCGGCCCCAGCTCGTCAATTCGGCAGATTTTGCCGTCGCGAATGAAATTTTTCAGATCAAAGGAGTCCGCTGTCTCGGATGCAGGGACGCTGAAACGGGCGGTGATGTGTTCACCGTGGCCGGGACAGCGATCTGCGTAACAGGTGAACGCCGCGCCGCTGCTGGACAGATCGACCATCTGTCCCTGGGTAAGGATGTCGTCAAAATCCTCCGCAAACCAGATGGGCCAACTGTAACGCAATCTTGCTTCCCGCCGTCGTTCCATTACGCAATCCATGGTCAAATCTCCTAAAATCCTGTGATATATGGTTTATTACTGACGGTGTTTCGACCATAAAAACACGCAAATTAACAAAGATTTGTTAAAATAGACAAAAAATTGTTTTTGCACGTCATAAAATTGCGGCACAACAGCGCGGCCGCGCAAGCGGCCCGATAGGGGGATGCGGATGGATGGGGCGTTTTCCAAGTCGCAAGATTATCCGGCGGCTCGCGCCGCTCGGCTGTTGTACGATGACGCAACGCAACAGCGCGCACAACAGCGCGGCCGCGCAAGAGGCCCGATAGGGATGCGGATAGATGGGGCGTTTTCCAAGTCGCAAGATTATCCGGCGGCTCGCGCCGCTCGGCTGTTGTACGATGACGCGGCGCAACATCGCGCACAACAGCGCGGCGGCGCAAGCCGCCCGATAGGGGGATGCGGATAAATGGGACGTTTTGCAAGACGCCACAGGATCCGGCCGCTTGCGCGGGTCGGCTGTTGCGGCTGGGCTGTTGTTTATCCGGCATTTTTCGGTTTTTGGCTTGCAAAACACAAGAAAAATCCGTAAAATCCGTCGTTTTGACGGTTGTTCTCTGCGCTGACAGTGGAGGTCTCTTGGTCGGTGCGAGACTGAAACACCTTTTTTGGGATGAAAATCGGCATGTTTGATGCCCTGACGCAAAAACTGAACGGTGTGTTCCGGTCGCTGTCAGGCCGGGGGCGCATCACCGAGGCGAATATCTCCGACGCGATGCGGGATGTGCGCAAGGCCCTGCTCGAAGCGGACGTGAATTACCACGTCGTCAAGCAGTTCTGCAAAGACGTACAGCAAGCGGCGATGGGCGAGCAGGTCATCAAGAGCCTTCGCCCCGGCCAGGTGATGGTCAAAATCGTTCAGGATGAGCTGATTCGGCTGATGGGGCCGGTCGATTCGCGGATTTATTATGTCAGTCCCGGCCCGACGGTGGTGATGCTGGCCGGTCTTCAGGGGTCGGGTAAAACGACCACTGCCGGTAAACTGGCCAGATTCATCCGTGACAAAAACAATAAAAAGCCCCTGCTGGTGGCCGATGACCTGCAGCGTCCGGCGGCGATTGAGCAGTTGTGCACGCTGGGCGAACAGTTGGGCATTGAGGTGTATAAAGAAGACGGGGTCAAAGATGCCGTGCGTGTGGCCGTAAACGGCATAAAATACGCCAAGAAAAACGGTTATGACGTTGTTCTTCTGGATACGGCCGGGCGTCTTCATGTCGATGAAGCAATGATGAACGAGATCGCATCGGTCGCCAGGACCGTCAATCCGCATCAGATTTATCTTGTTTGCGACGCGATGACCGGTCAGGACGCGGTCAACAGCGCCAAAGAATTCAACGATCGCCTCGAACTGGACGGCGTGATCCTGACCAAGCTGGACGGCGACGCCCGCGGCGGCGCGGCCCTGAGCGTCAAGGCCGTCACCGGAAAGCCGATCAAATTCATCGGCGTAGGCGAAAAACTTGACAATATAGAGCCGTTTCATCCTGACCGGATGGCAAGCCGCATCCTCGGCATGGGCGATGTGGTTACACTGGTTGAAAAAGCTCAGGAACAATTTGACCAGGAACAGGCCGAAAAGCTCCAGGTCAAGATGGCCAAGGGGACATTTGGTTTCGACGACTTTTTGAAGCAGATGCAGAGCGTCCGAAAAATGGGCGGTTTTGCCAGCCTGCTCAAAATGCTGCCCGGCATGGGCGGACTGGGCGACTTGAATGTGGATGATCGGGAAATGAACGCGATGGAGGGCATTGTTCACTCGATGACGACCGAGGAGCGTCGCAATCCCGATATTATCGATGCGTCGCGTCGGCGACGTATCGCTCGCGGCTGCGGACGCGACGTGCAGGATGTGGCCGGGCTGGTCAAGACCTTTAAGCGCACCCGCGAAATGATGAAATCCGTCAGCGCCGGCGGGCCGAACGCTCTGAAAGGCCTGATGAGCGGCAAAATGGATATGTTCAGCGCGATGAAGTCGGCCGGTAAGGTCAAACAGCGCAGCAAACGGAAACGACAGCCCCGAAAAAAACGCAGGTAATCGCCGTGGGACTGGATGAGTATCTCAGGTCGCTGGAGCGGTTTGTGGATGACGCCTACGGTCGCCGAATGCGGTCGCAGTTTCAATCCATCGACGGCAAAAGCGAACTGGCGATGCTGGCGGCGCCAACGCGGGACGAATATGACCAGTTTTGCCGGCTGGCCGAAGCGATGACACCTGATGAGAAGCAAAACGCGGCGCAGTTGACCGATGAGCAGGTCGCGGATATCGCCAAAACCGCCGGGGTGGATCCGGCACTGGCGGCGATCTTCATCAATGGCTTTGCCATTGAAAAGGTAAAAGCAAAAAAGCAAAAATAAAATATATTGCTGAAAGCGATTCGAGGTTTTTGCTCTTTCTTTTAGATTGATGATTTTGGCTGGTTAACGTGTTTTGTGTCCGGTGTGGATGCAAAAATTTATTATATACCTTTTCAGGAAAGGAAACACCATGGCAGTACGAATCAGAATGACCCGAATGGGACGGCGTCATCGGCCATTCTTCCGCATCAATGCGGTTGAATCGCGCACGCCGCGTGACGGACGAGTGCTTGAAAAACTCGGTCACTATGACCCTCTTGAAAAAGATGAAGAGAAGAAAATCGTGCTCAATCTGGAGCGGGTCAGGCACTGGATGCAGCTCGGCGCAGTGCCGACGGATACCGTCGCCGAAATGCTGGTCAAACGCGGCATTGCCTGTCCGAGCCTTGATGCCAAAAAGGCACGTCGTGATCGCGCTCGGGCGATTGCCCGCAAGCTGGGCAAACCCTTTACCAAAGCGGAAAAAGAGGCCGCGGCCAAGGCTGCCGAAGCCAGTAAAAACGAAGAACCAGCTTCGGCCTGATGAATGACGATGCGTATCGATGTTCTGACGCTGTTTCCTGAGATGTTTGAATCGCCCCTGAGTCATTCGATTCTCAAACGGGCGCAGCAGCAGGGCATCATTGAGATAGTTCTTTCAAATATCAGAGAGTTCGCCGCCGACGCCTATCGCAAGGTGGACGATAAACCCTATGGCGGCGGCCCGGGTATGGTCATGATGTGCCCGCCGGTGTTTGCGTGTGTCGAGCACGTGCGGTCGTTGATGCCGCAGCCGGGACGCCTCATCCTGCTGACACCGCAGGGCGCGCCGCTGACCCAAGCCCGAGCCATTCAGTTGAGCCGGGAACCGCGGTTGATCCTGGTTGCGGGACGTTATGAAGGCTTTGATGAGCGCATCCGCGAAGGGCTGGACGCCGAGGAGCTTTCCATCGGCGATTATGTCCTCAGCGGCGGCGAGCTGGCGGCGATGGTGGTCATTGATGCGGTGGTGCGTTTGCTGGACGGGGCACTGGGCGATGAAGACTCGGCGGCCAATGACTCGTTTGGCGACGGGCTGCTGGAGTATCCGCATTACACACGGCCGGACGAATTTCGCGGCATGCGTGTGCCGCAGATACTGCTCAGCGGCGACCACGGCAAAATTGCCCAATGGCGCATGGAACAAAGCCTGCAACGAACGCAGCAGCGCCGCCCGGATTTGTATGCCGCGTGGCTGGCGCGTCGGCAGGCGACTAACAAAACACTCAAAAAAGAGAAGAATCAGGAGATAGAAACGTGAAAACGAAATTACTCGAACTTGTCGAACAGAAAAGTCTTCGACCGGAGACGCCGTATTTTGAGGTCGGCGATACCGTCGATGTGCATTGCCGTATTGTGGAAGGCGAAAAGGTTCGCACGCAGATTTTTACCGGGACGGTGATCAGTCGCAAGGGCCGCGGGATGAACGAGATGTTCACCGTGCGCCGAATGATCGACGATGAGGGTGTCGAGCGGACGTTCCCGCTGCATTCGCCGAACATCGTGGATATTCGTCCGATTCGCAGCGGCAAAGCCCGCCGGGCCAAGCTGTACTACCTGCGCGACCGCGTGGGCAAGGGCGTGCGTCTGTCGCAGCGGCACAGCAAGCACACCGTCTCCAAATAACCGGTTGGAGCCGAATGGTGCTGCCGCAGATTGGACGGAATCTCGGTTTGTCGCGGCCGTGGCCGTGGATGCGGCGTCGGCTGCTGGCGGATCGTCAACGGCTGGGACGCTGGGGTCAGCGCCAGGCCGAGCGGACACTGACACGTCGGGGCTGCCGGACGATTGCACGAAACTGGTCGGCCGCGTGCGGCGAACTGGACCTGGTGGTGTGCGAAACAGACGGAACGCTCGTCTTTGTGGAGGTCAAAACCCGCCGCAGCGAAGATTTTGCTCCGGCCGCGGCGGCGGTCAATGCCAAAAAACAACGAAAAATCGCTCGAACCGCAAAGCGCTTTCTGACGCAGTATAACGTGTCGGACAGACCTTTGCGGTTCGACGTGGTGACGGTGATTTTGCCGCCTGATGGGGCGCCCTGTATTACGCACTACCCCGCGGCGTTTGTTCCGTAAATAAAATGTGACTTCCTGTGAAATCAAAGAATCGGAGCATTGAAATTCGACAATCGATTTGATCCTTCTTATCTCTGATGAGAAAACGCAAACACATCTCGGACGGACGCGACGGCGACCTTGAGTTAATTCGTCATGATTTTCCCTATTTGACAGAAGATGTTCCTGGTATCGGCGGCGTCATCAAGAAAATTCCGGACGACTTTCGCGTTGAAGAAATTGCCCAGTACGAACCTTCCGGCGAGGGGACGCATGTATTCGCGTTCGTTGAGAAACGCAATATGACCACGACCGATATGATCGCCGAGATTGCGCGGGTGGTGGGGGTGCGCCGCAATGAGGTAGGCTACGCCGGACGCAAGGATTCCCGTGCGGTTACGCGCCAGTGGATTTCGTTTGAGCATGTTGATCCGGATCAGATTGCACAGTTTCAATCCCGCAAAATCAAGGTGCTCAAGGTATGCCGCCACGGCAACAAGCTCAAGATCGGCCATCTGGCGGGCAATCGATTTACGCTGCGCATCCGTCAGATGGACGTGCCCATCGGCGAGGCGCTCTGGCGGGCACAGGCGGTTCTGGATGTACTGGTGCGGTCCGGGGTGCCGAACTATTTCGGTCCGCAGCGGTTCGGCTATCGGCAGGACACCCATTTGCTGGGCGAAGCGGCGGTCAAGCGCGATGCGCGTCTGTTCTTTGATATTCTGCTGGGCAAGCCGGAACTCGATACCGAACAGACCTTTATCCGCGCACGAACGCTCTATGAACAGGGCGACTATCAGGCGGCTTATGAGGCGTGGCTTCCGAATTTTCGCGACCATCGGTATGCGCTGAAGGATTTGATTCGCGAAGGCGGCGATGTGGAGCGGGCTTTCGAGATGTTTGACCGGCAGTTGCTGGGGTTGTTTGTTGCGGCCTGGCAGTCCGATTTGTTCAATCGCGTGCTGGTCGAGCGGATGCCGCGAATTGATACACTATTCAAAGGCGATATGGCCTATAAGCACGACAACGGTGCGTGTTTTAAAGTCGAAGACGCCGCCGTCGAGCAGCCGCGCTGCGACCGGTTTGAAATCAGCCCCACCGGCCCGCTGGTCGGGGTCAAAATGGCGGCGCTGAGCGACGAGGCGGCCGATTATGAAAACCCGCTGATCGATTCATTGCAGTTGAACGATGAGGATTTGCGATGGCTCAAACATTACGGCGGACGCGGCGGACGCCGTCCGCTGCGGTTTCAGCCGAAACAGGTACAGGTCTCGGCGGGAAGCGACCACCACGGCGAATTTCTTCAACTGGAATTTGAACTGCCCAGCGGCTGCTATGCCACCACGATGCTGCGCGAACTGATGAAACAAATGTAGAATTCAGAATGAGGAAATCATACTCAATGAAGACCTGTCATTTTGCAATCGAAACTCAATCATCACTTCGTATATGGGTTCAGGCGGTTCGACCGTTTGCGTTTACGGCCTCGATGGTGCCGGTGTTTCTGGGCGCGGCGCTGGCGCTGCGATTCGAGCCGGCGGTGCGATGGGAATTGTTCCCGCTGGTGGTGCTGGCCTCGCTGCTGATTCACACGGGAACGAATCTGGTCAGCGACTATTTTGACTTTCGCAAAGGGGTGGATCGACCCGAAACTTACGGCTCCAGTCGGGTGCTGGTGGACGGGTTGCTGCGACCGGGTGCGGTGCTGCTGGCCGGGCTGGCGGCGTTTGCCCTTACCGCGGCGGTGGGGCTGGTTTTTGTCGCGATTCACGGCTGGCCGATTCTGATCCTTGGACTGGTCGGCATGGCGGGCGGGTTTTTCTATACCGCCCTGCCGGTGGCCTATAAATATATCGGATTGGGCGATCTGTGCGTCTTTTGGCTGATGGGGCCGCTGATGACGGTTGGGGCGTTTTTGGTGCTGACGGCCGTTTGGTCGTGGCAGGCGATGGTGATTGCCCTGCCGGTAGGCTGTCTGGTCGCGGCCATTTTGAGCGGCAACAACCTGCGTGATATCGCCGATGACTCGGTCGCGGCGATCCGGACCACCGCCGGTCTGCTGGGACATCGTGCTGCGCGATGGGAGTATGCGGCGCTGGTGATCTCGGCCTATATTCTGGTTGTAATTTTAATCGCGATGGATTTATTGCCGGTTTGGTCGCTGTTGACGTTTTTATCGCTGCCGCCGGCAGTGCGCAACATTCGAACCGCCCTGCGCAGCGACCCGACGACCGCACACACACTGGCCGCACTCGATGTCCAATCGGCCCAAGTCCACCTGCTGTTCGGCGTGCTGCTGATTGTGTCGGTCGTGCTGGGAGTTGTTGTATGACGAAGCTGTGGGTAATGGTTGTGTTTGCGGCGTGCGGTTTTTTCGTGCTGTTCAGTCCGTGGACAAAGGAGGTGATTGCGTTCTGGCCGATGATGTGCCTGACGACGGGGCTGCTGGCGGTCGGGGCGATGGTGCTGGATCGCCGGGGACAGATGGCCTCGCTGGGTCGCCCGGACGGCGAGGCGGTGCTTATCGGCCTGGTCTCGGCGGCGGTCCTGTATGTCGTCTTTTGGGCAGGGCACTGGATTTCAACGCGGGTGCTGCCGTTTGCCGCCGGACAGGTCAATTCCATTTATACGATCCGCAAGGGGGTGAATTTATGGCAGATTGCACTGCTGCTGGCGCTGATCATTGCACCGGCTGAGGAAATCTTCTGGCGCGGCTTTGTTCAGCGGCGACTGTGCGGACACTACGGCCTGCTGTGCGGATTTGTGCTCAGCACGGCGATTTATGCGGGGGTGCATCTGTGGTCGTTTAATGTGATGCTGATTGCCGCCGCGGCGATAGGCGGAGCATTCTGGGGGCTGTTGTTTTTGGCCACGGAACGATTGTGGCCGTGCATTGTCTCGCATATCGTCTGGGATGTGATGATTTTTGTCCTGTGGCCAATACATTAAAAAGGTAAAAGGCAAAGGGAAAAGGGCAAAGGGAAAAGGGAAAAAGGCTGCCTTGAGTGAACATAAGACACAGCCGACCGAGGCGATGTTTTCGAAGATCGCCGAACGGTATGACCGGTGCAACCGGTGGTTCAGTCTGGGGATTGACCGGTCGTGGCGCAGGCGGCTGGCGCAGGCGGTTGAGACCGGGGACGGGGATGCAGCGCTGGATGTGTGCTGCGGGACGGGGGATATGGCGTTGGCACTTCTTCAATACAGTCCGGTGCGTCAGGTTGTCGGGATTGATTGCAGCGAACGGATGATCCAGTTGGCCCAGGAAAAGCGGATGCTGAAGACGCCGCGCCGATGGATGAAGGACAAAGAGCTTCGTCTGCGGGTGGACGACGCGGCAGTGCTGAGGTGTGAGGCTACATCGTTTGATGCGGCCACGTGCGCATTCGGCCTGCGGAACATCCCCGACCGGGCGGCGGTCTTTGCCCAGATGATTCGGGTGCTCAGACCCGGCGGGCGGGTGGGAATCTGCGAGTTTTCACTGCCGGCGCGTCCCCTGCTGCGCAACATGTATTGGGTGTATGTGTCGCAGGTGATGCCGTTGCTGGGACGTGTGATTGTCGGGCAAGCCGAGCCGCTGCGCTATCTGGCCCGGTCCATCCATCACTGGCACACCCACGTGCGTCTTGAAGAGGAACTGGCCGCTGCGGGCTTTGTCGAGATTCGCTCCACGCCCTTGACCGGCGGCATCGTGACCCTCACGACCGCACGAAAACCCGAATGAATCCTCGATCAGCCGGTTTTGTAAAATCGGCGCAGCGTCAGCCGAACAATATGCTGCAAGAGCGACTCATAGTCCATACCGACTTTTTCGGCGGCCTCAGCGACTTCTTCACCGTAGGCGATGTCGGGGTTGGGATTGGCCTCAAGCACGACGACGCGGCCGTCGGGACGCAGACGCAGATCAATGCGGCCGTAATCCTGAAGATGCAGCACACGATAGACCTTTTTGCAGATTTTATCGATCCGGGCCTGAAGTGCCGGCTCCAGGTCGGCAAACCCGAAATTGATCTTCCACTTCTCGCGATAGTCGTCATTCCATTTGGCCCGATAGGTCAACATCGTCGGCCCCTGGCCGTCCGTGTCTTCAAACAGACATTCGCGCACCGGCAAGACCCTGAGCCGACGGTTGCCGAGTACGCCGACGTACAACTCTCGACCGGGGATGTATTCTTCGGCAATGGCCGGCTGATTCCATCGCGCATGAACAAATTCCACCCGCTCGCGCAGGGCCGCGGCGGTCGAGACAATCGAGGCATTGGAGATGCCCTCGGAGCCGTCTTCCAGGGCGGGTTTGACAACCATCGGAAAATGCAGCTTGCCGGAGACCCGCACGCGGCGACCGACCGGAAACGACAAAAACGCCGGCACGCGGATTTTGTGAAGCCCGAGCAACTGCTTGCACAGCCGCTTGTCGCGACAGAGCAGCAGTCCCATTGCTCCGGCGCCGGTAAACGGAATTTCCAGCAGTTCCAGACACGCGGCGATGTTTTTGTCAAACGCACGATCGCCGGCGTACTGCTCGGTCAGATTGAACACCAAATCCGGCGGGTCGTCAGCCAGCGTCCGGACAATTTCGGGAATGTTCATATCGACGCCCAGCACGGTCACGGTATGGCCGATATGCCGCAACGACTGAACGACATGGTACTCGGTGGTCGGTTCAGTCGGTTCGCCTTCATACTGGGGGTCGTCGGGAAAAATTTCGGCGCCGTCCACCAACACGGTAATATGCAACGCATGCGTCCTCATCTTTATCTTTTCTTTCTCCTGTCGGGGCGGAAGGTTTTTCCGGCGATGGCGGTAATCAGCGCCGTCAGGCCGACCAGATCGGTCTGTCGTCCATAAAGGCCGAGCTGTTCGCAGCGGTCAATCAGGCGCCCCAGAAGCTGATTGATGTCATACTTGCGATGTTCGGTCCATTGGGCCGCCTGGCTGACCAGCAGACGCCGATGGCTGCGCAGCAACTGAGCGGCCGGCATATCGGATGGGCTGTGCTTTTCGGACTTGAACAGCCGACGAAGGCAATTGTCATAATAGCCGTAAAAATCCGCCCCCAGCGCCTTGCGTTTGCGCTCGTAATAGGCCTGCAGCGTCGAGGTCATTCGGCCGGCCGACCAGGGTGGATTGAGGTCGGGCCTGACGACCGGCTCGACGGCGGTGATTTTGCACATCAATGAATCGACATACAGCAGTTTTTTCAGCACCGGCCAGTCGCGGTATTTGTCCCGCCAGTTATTGTGCGGATTCAGCCAGACCGCAAACGTCTCGGCAAAATCCTCATCGGGATGCGACTGGGCGTAATGGTCGGACAGATGAATCACATAACGTCGCGAATAGGGCTGAAAACTGTATGTATTGCCGTACGGCGCACTGAACGGCCCAAACAATTCCCGCCAGCGGGTACGTTTGAACAGTTCATAGGCATAGTTGATCGCGTGGCCGCATTCGTGCCGCAGCAGCTTCATACAGATTTCTTCGTCGCTGCCTTCGACTTCCAGCATCATCTTCTGTTCCAGTTCAATCAGCCGCGGATGGGCCAGGCAAAACGGAATGCCGATCATCGGCATTTTGTCCGGACAGAGCCACTCATCGGCCAGATAGCACGGCGGACGAAAGCGAATGCCCCGCTCGGCCAGTTCCGCATACAGCCGCTCGATTCGTCCTTCCAGTACTGAGCCGGTAATGCTGATGTGCAGGTCGCGCACGCGCATCGACAACAGCTCCTTGTCGGCAAGCTGCGTCCAGTCCACCGCTTTGGGCGTACGAGAATCGGACGTTTTCTGCATAGGCTCAGTTGGTACACAGACGGCTGCGGAGTATTTGCGCGCGAAGGCTGTCGCGTTGTTCGGCGTCGAGCATGCGGCCGGCGCGAAGCTGTAAATGGGCCGGCTGCGTGAGCATAAACAGGTCATTGACCGTGGCGATGTCCACCTTTTCGATGCGTCCGAGATTGACGCCGAGCCGGACGTTGCTCAGCAAAAAGAGCGCCTCCTGCGAACTGATCAGACAGGCGTTTTGCAAGACGCCCAGCGCCCGCTGAATCTTGTCATCCAGCGACTGGGGACGTTTGGCCAGCAGCGTTTTGCGGGCCTCCTGTTCGTAGGCGGCGATTTTGGGCACGATGCGGCTGACGAAATCCTCCACCACCTGGGCTTCGCTGACGCCGAGCGTGACCTGATTGGACAGTTGGAACAAATCGCCGACCGCGTCAGTGCCTTCGCCGAACAGGCCGCGCACCGCCAGGTCGCTGTCGCGCGCCGCAGCCAGGACCTTGTCGATTTGACCGGTCATTTTCAGGGCCGGCAGATGCAGCATCACCGAAACGCGAATACCCGTGCCCAGATTGGTCGGACAAGCCGTCAGATAGCCGTACCGCCGATCAAAGGCATATTCAACCTGCTGTTCAACCCGGTCGTCAATGCGGTCGATGCGCTCCCAGCAGGAATACAGATCCAGCCCGGCAGCCAACACCTGCATCCGCAGGTGGTCTTCTTCGTTAATCATCGCCGCAAACGCCTCGCCGCCGGCAATGACAACGCCGCGCGGCCCGCCGCCCTGGGCCAGGCGCCGACTAATCAGATGGCGTTCGGTCAGCAGTTCACGCTCCACCGGCGAGGCCTGATCCACATCCATAAAGAAGGTTTCGCCGTCCACATCCAGACCCAGCAGCGCGGCCTTGAACATCTCAAGCACGGCCTGCTGCTGTTCGGGCGACAGGCACGGCAAAAACGTAAACCCAGCGGCATTGCGCGCAAGCCGAATGCGCGATGAGATGACCACATCGGAAAACAATCCCCGCCCCTGGCCGAACCAGGCGCTGGAGGTCTTGCACAAATCCGCCGGTTTCATAGTCTGGTTCTGCACCCGAAAAAGAAAAGGCTATTCATTCGTTTATCTTGATTTCATCCCGCAACCGGGCGGCCCGTTCATAATCTTCGTTCTTGACCGCTTCGTCCAGTTGTCGCCGCAACTGCCGCAAGACGATGTCTTTTTTCTGTTCGGCCGGGATGCGGTTCGGAATCTTGCCGCAATGCCGGCTTTTGCCGTTATGGCTGCGCTCGATCAGCCCCAACAGCTCTTTTTCGAAGACCTTATAATCATAAGGGCAGCCCAGCAGGCTTTCTTTGGCGAACCGCTTGAGCGACATCCCACATTCGGGACAAGTTTTTGCCGGAATCTTCGGTTCTGTCTTGCCGCTCGGCTCGGCGGTCTCCGGCTGGACGCTCAGCAGGGTACTGAGCAGCTCATTGAGCGGAATCTGCGCCTTGACCGCCAATCCCTGCTGCTGGGCGCATTGCTGACACAAATGCGTCTCGGCTCGCTGGCCGTTGCTGATTTCGGTCAAATGAATCGTGGCCGTTCGTTCTTTACATGCCTGACACAGCATAAAATGATAATCCTCGGTCAAATTCAACGTTCGTCTTATATTATATACGATCCGCAAAGAATATCGACAAAAAATGCCCGCGGCCTTGTGAATAAATGGCTAAATGGAAGTATTTCAATACGTTACGTATCGGGCTGGAAGCGCGCCCGACAGCCGGGCGCCTCGGTGACCTCGATATAGCCCAATCGCGCCGGCGGGCGAATCCGTCCGGCCAGCGCCCCGAACAGGCTGCGCGCGACCGCCTCGGCTGAGGCGTTGGTTTCGCTGAACCACGGCAGGGTTTCAAGCTTTTGACCGGATAACGGCTCGACGACCTCGTCAAGAAGTTGTTTTAGCTCCAGAAAATCCATCACCAGTCCCTGAGCGTTCAGGCTCGCCGCCCCCACCGCCGCAATCACGTACCAGCGATGCGAATGCAAATCCTCCTGCGTGCCGTCGGCAAATGCCAGCCGATGCGACGCCTCAAAATCAGTCTCGACAAAGATCCAATACAAGGTAATTATGAATTGATAATTTTGAATTAATAATTCTACATTCTACATTCTAAATTCTCTTCATTCCGGCACGTCGGGCTTGAGCCGCGGGTTGTTCTGTCTGACTTTCTCTTTGAGGCGGGCAAAGACCGTCGGCGGGATGAGTTTGCTGACATCGCCGCCGAGCAGGGCCAGTTGACGCACCATGGTGGAATTGACGTAGCCGTACTCCTCGCTGGTCATCACAAACACCGTCTCGATGCCCGCAACGGTGCGGTTGGTCATGGCCAACTGAAACTCATACTCCACATCCGTCAGGTTCCGCAGGCCGCGAAGCATCACGTTGGCGTGCTTGCGGGCGGCAAATTCCACCGTCAGGCAGTCGTAGCTTTCCACCGAGACCCGCGGCATATCGGCCACCAGTTCGCGAATCATCGCGACCCGTTCGTCTTTGGTAAACAGTTCTTCTTTGTCCGGATTCTGCCCCACCGCCACAATCAGATGGCTAAACAGCTTGTTGCCGCGGCGAATCACGTCCAAATGGCCGTTGGTAATCGGGTCAAACGACCCCGGAAATATCGCCGTAATGGGATTGTATTTCATAATGTCTGAATTTTTATTTTGAGCCGGATTTATCCAGTGATTCGAGCAGGAGTTCTTCGAGGTCGCGTGCGGCGTGTTCGACATCCAGCTGATTCATAAAAAATTCGGTTGCGCCAAATCGCCGCTCGGCCAACGTCCTGACGGACTCAAAGCGATAGCTTTCCTTGAGCCGGGCCTGCCAGTAGCGGTAATCGACCTTGCGTCGCCAGCTTTCGAGGACATCCGAGACGCCCTTGCCGTGGATGACATAGCGGCGAAACTCGTTGAACAGGCCGACCGCCCCCATGTCGTCGAGGTTGCGCGCATCCGAGAGAATCATCGCCTCGGTCATCTCCGTAAAGCGATTGCTCGATTCGACGATGATTTTGTTGATTTTATCGATCCTTGGGCCGGCCAGCGCCCCGGAGAGCTTGTCGGTGACCACCTGCGTGGAAAAATCCCGCAAGTCCGTCTGGCTGATGTCGGCCAGCACCAGCCGCGCCGACATATCCTCCACATCGGCGTAATGGGCAAAGCCCGAATCGGCAAAATACGTCGCCGCGATCAGGCAGAACCGGTCCACCTGCACATCTTTTTCCGTCAATTCGGGCATTCGGCAGATATGCTCGACGTTGCGCAGAATCCGCAGCGTGCGGTCCCATAACCAGTTGTCTTTGATCCCCGCCAGCGTAGGAACCGACAGCACCTGCTGAGCGATTTGGCGTATGACATCTATCTCTGACATAACATCTCCTTGGCTCTGCGTTTTCGATACGACTGTTATCGCAGGTTTTCGTTTCGTCGTCAAGTTTATAAATCGGTTAAATCGTCTATCGGCGTTTTTTGCCTATACGTCTTTTTATCGATACAAACCCACCGTTGAAGCCAAAAAATTTTTCAAAAATTTCAAGATTGCGCTTGTTTGGACAAAGCCATAACGCCCATCTACCGAAAAATAATGTAGAATTTACACAGACAATGAGGAAAAGCACAAAAAATGGTGAATAAAATGGATGCAAATGGCCGATGAAAATGCTATAATCGACGTAATGGAATGCATCTATAACAAAGCGCAAAGGCAGAGCAGGTTGGCCGAAACGTCAGGGAAGATAATGGCAGGTCAAAATCGCACGGTAGCGGTGTTGTTCGCCCTGTTGGCGGCGATGACCGGGGGTGCGATGATCTTGATGGCGCTGGATAATTATGCGCCTGGCGCCGGGGCGTACAGCCTGTCCAGTTATCTGCGTCTGGACCCTGTCGAACAGGTCGTCAAAAATACCCTGCACACGACGCCCGTCCATTGGAACGGCGTTGAGATTTTTTACAGCCGGACGGCGGCGGGCAACGCGGAAGAACTGCCTCTTTTGATGAGTCTGGCCGACGGTCGGGCCGAGCAGTTTCATTTTCTGATTTGCAACGGCAACGGCGCCGAGGACGGACGCATCCAGACCTCGTCGCAGTGGAGCCAGCAACTCACGGCCAAGCAGGACGGTACAATCCGCATCTGCGTCATCGGCAAGGAACGAAACACCCTGACCAACAGTCAAGTGCAGCGCACCAATGATCTGGTCGAAAGCCTGAGCCGAACGTTTAATATCGGCCCTCGCCAGATCCGCTACCCTGCCAACTGGTAGCAGCCCAAAGCACACAACGCCCCCAAAAAACCGACCCCAAAAGGTCGGCTTTTTCTTTACAGGACTATCCCGGCATCGGGTGCCCCCTCAACCCTTCATTGTCCATCCTCATCGGTCACGAATTAAAACCCGATCTCCAGCCAGTTCTCTGACAATACCAGAAAGTCAAGCAGATCAATGATGCCGTCCTCAAAAACATCGCAACGCTCATCCCAGTCCGGATCCCCAGGCTCGGTCATCCACGCACCGGCCAAAGCAGAAAAATCATAAAAATCGACCCAGTAATCTTCCTTAAAGTCAGCTGCATTCGGCAGCGGTCCTGTATATACGTATTGAGCGACGCGTTTTCTGTTGGTACTTAGATCAACCGCTGCTTCTTCCGGTATTCCCGGAGTTGTAGTCACCGTGTTCCCTGCGCCGTCAGCCCACCTTTGAAACTCATAATGGCCCCACCTCAAGGGCGCCGTGACGGTGACCGATGGAACGGACGCATCGTAGGTTCTGTAAAACTCGCCCAAGCCGACCTGCCGATCCAGCACATCCACCTGGCTGATCAAATAGCAGGGATGAACCGCCTTCGGCTCTGTGGCCACCTGCAGCGTACGCCGGGAAGTATGCCGTAAATTGTAGTCATAGAAAACCCTGAGGCGGACTGTTTCGATCACAAGCTCTGCTGTGTTTTCTTCATGCGGTCTTTTCTTTAATGTCATATCGGCCCACGCTCCCGGCCGGGCGTAAAGCATAATAGCGCTGACGTCTGTTGACGTCTTTGAGCTGGACAGCAAGCTGTACAATAAGGACTTGCTCGCATCGCTTGGACTGTGAGGTACCGAGTCCCCGTCCCCGAAGTAACGCCGGCTCCAATGATGCGGATTCAGTTCCCTGCCGATGTCCGTGTAGTGGATGAATCGGTAGATCTGCCCTTTCTTCTGCAGTCTGGACACCCCGCCATGCTCGATCCAGAAATCAAAATAATCCTCTTTGTTGTCATATTGCTCAGCCAAGGTCATTTCTAAGACTTCAACATTTGTGATGCGGATGTTTTCTTCATTGTACGGGAATCTCAGGGCATCTTTGAGATTGACGGACACTGTCCGTCCGGCGTTGAGATCCGCGATTTGCCCGTCGGAAAGCTCCAGTCCCAAAAACGTGTGCATCTCAGGGGTTCCATAATCAGCGCTTCCGTAATTCTGGTAGTCCTCATAGATTCTATCGGTCAACTCCCAGAGCTCTGCTTCATATGCCGTCTTCAATGTGTTAAAATCTTCCGGCTCAAGCGTCCCATTCAAAGAGGCAATACCCTGCATCGCGTCGAACATTTTGTGAATATCCAAATTCAAGGGCGACGGCTCAAGCATACGGTATTCGTACGACTTGGCCAGGTAATAATGATACTTCTGAAGCCGCTCCAGCCCCCTTTTCTGCATATCCTTGACATACAGCATCGCTCGCGGGCCGATTACTTGATTCAGATGGCTCGCATCCCGGTTCAAAGCGTCGATAGCCAGCAGATTGTTCGTGATGGCATTGGATAGCTCAGAGACTTTCTGCATCGCAACCGAAAGCTGACGATTGAACACTTCCTTCTCAACGGCAAGCTGGGTAATCTGATCCACCAGCCTGTTGAAGATCGGGTCCTCGGCCTTGATCCTTTCGAGTTCGACCTGCACTTCTTCATTGTCCAGAGAGGTTGCCCGCAAAGACTCTTTAACCTCATGCATACCGTCTGCTATGGCCGCGGCCTGTGATCGGAGGTTCTGAAGAAACGTTTCGGCGCCATCCTCAAAATCATCCTGACTGCCGATATCGTCTAAAGTGCCAAGCCACCGGCTGCTTTCCGCCGCGAAATCGATGTTGTCAAATGTCCTGGCCACATCCGTGCGGCTGCTGATGGTCGGCCAGGGATCAAAGTGCGCGGGAAGCTCTTTAAGATAAAGGTTAATATCTCCCTTGAGAACACCTCCTGCCAGGCCCGCCTTGCCTCCTGCGGCGGCGCCTTCGATAGTCGATGTTGCAGAGAAGGCCAGCGCCCGAAAATACCTCTTCCACAAAGGAATTTTATAGCGTTTTTCAACACGCCGATCGGCCTGCGCGATAAGCTCTTGTTCCCTTTGCTTTAACTCGCACAGCAAGCCGAAGCACGCTTGCGAATCGGCCTGACCAATCCGCGTCAATATCTGTTCGGCTTCATACTTCAGCGTCGGCATCATTGCTTGAATCGCCTCATACTGATTGCGAAAGGCCTGCGCCTGCTGCCACAAGATGTTGCGCGAATTGGCCAGCCCATTGGCCTTTTGTTCGATCTGCACGGCTTTATTCTGAAGCCAGTAGGAAAGATATAATATCCGTAACGTACGATCAATTTCCTGTTCATAGAATGCTTTGGTAATCTCAAATGACAGCATCGGCACCCACCCGGCCGGATTGCCGAAATAATCCTGACCATTTTCGAGTCGATGCAGCAGCGTCACTATCTCGCCGTGCATCTGCTCAAATTCCAACTGCCATCGGCTGTCCAGGCTGTTCCACGTTTCCGGTCTCATCACGGCCTCAAGCAGCATTTGGTAATCTGAAAGCAGATCGACCGCCGCGGCCGAATAGCCATGAAGATAAGCATCCCGGACATGGGCCAGCCCCATCTTGATTGCATACGGCGACAGCCACGCCAGGGGCTTATACATGTTGAGCGTATGGCTTAGCTGCCCGGCCCGACCCGCCGGGTCGCCGCCTTGGCCGGTACTGCCGACAAGTACAAAACGACCGACCTGACCATCGGACTCAAACGCGTCGATATACAGGGCAATGTCGCCGCCGTCGAGTCCGTCGGCGCAAGGCGTCGTCACCACCTGCGCATCGGCTCCGGTGAACACAAGCTGTCGCGCATAGATCGTTACGTTGGTTTGCGGCAAATGCAGACGGCTGCCGATAACCACTGTTTCGGCATACACGGTCATCTCGGCGATATCGGCAATATACGGCGGCCCGTCGGCCGGATTACTGAAGGCCTCATAGAGGCCGTTGGCACAACCGGCCTCAAACACCACCGTTTTACCCGCAATGGTAACCAACCGCACTGTCCTGTTCAGTCCATTAAGCATCTGCGTATCTTCACTGAATATCTCGTTTACAAACAAATAGTCCCGGCTCTGATCATCCGGAAAGTCCTGTACCGGCGCACTGACAAATGCGTATTCTTCCGGCAACTGGGCTATCGGCAAAACCGTAATGACCTGTTCATCGATCTGGTCGGCCAGCGTCGCAGTAAAGACAACGTCAAAGGGCAGCACATCATTTTCACCGGGGCGATACACAAACAGCCCGCTCTGTGGATCGAAGGTCATTTGCCCTTCCGGTTCCGGCAGAGCCATCATCGAAGGCAGTGCCTGAGGCCCGAACAACTGCGAATATACATAAAATGCAAGCGTCCTGCCGTGCGGCACACCGGCCGGCGGTATCTGTCCGATATCGAACGTTTCCACGGGCCTGTATGTGACCGTCTGGCAGACCGGCAGGTCTCGCATCACACAGACCCGCATACTGTCCGGCGCGAACCAGGCGTTCGGTTCGCTGAACTGCACCTCATAAAAGCCGGGCGGCAAATCGCTAAGCGTTTCGCCCGAAGCGCACCAGTCCGCTTGCCCCGCCAGGCGCCAGCTCGCCCCCGCATCGACGGCTTCCGCAGGCGAAAGAGTGATCTGCAATGATAGGCCCAAACTCTCATAGTGCCGGTACTCATACGCTCCTATGTCCACCACGGCCGTGCCGATCCCCTTGCCGTCCGTGATGCGCGCATGGCCCGCCAGGTCCGTCGTAACATCCTGGGCTACAGCCGCATTTTCCCCAGCATCGAGGCAGGCCGAAAACCATATCAGCCGCAGGTCGCCGCCAGCCGCATCCACAAACTGCGGATCGGCGTCGATATTGCCTGTCCCCGCAACCCCCCCCTGAATGCTGCTATAGGAAACAACAGGACTGCTGGCGTCATTGATCAACTGATTAGGCAAATTGCCCCACACGATACAGTTGGTTACCGTCGGACTGCTACCGTAATTGTACATCCCGCCGCCGCCGCCGTCGTAATCGTTGGCCGTATTGTTCGCGAACGAGCAGTTGGTTACCGTCGGGCTGCTGCCAACGTCGTTGGCCATCCCGCCGCCGCCTGCCCCCGCGGTGTTTTGGCTGAATACACAATTGACGACCGTAGGACTGCTGTATTTGTTTGTCATCCCCCCGCCATGAAAAGCGGCAGTATTATGGCTGAAGATACAGTTAATCACTGTCGGACGGGCAGCATAGTTATACATCCCCCCGCCATGTTCACCGGACGAATTACTTTTAATGATGCAGTTTTTGACTGTGGGACTGCTGTTGATGTTGATCATCCCGCCGCTTCCGCCGGTGACGGTAAACCCCTCAAGACGCGTATCCGGCCCTTCGCCGCTTTCGCAGAGGACCACCGAACTGTTCCGACCGGCCGCATCAATGATCGTTACCTCCGGCCCGTCGCTGCTGTAAAGCCGCACGGCCTTGCCAAGAAAATTGATCGGCAGAGTGTACGTGCCGGGCGGAACCTGGATCTGGTCCCCATAGGCCGCGTCATTGATCGCCGCCTGAATGGTTGCGTAATAGAAGTCCTTTGTGACATTGTGAATGTCCAGCGGCACATCGGCATAGTACTCATAGGCGCCCATATCGACAACAGCATTCACCACACGGAAATGGCCGTCCAAATCCATAAGAACACCCGCCGGCACCGCCGCGTTACTACCGGCATTGATGCAGGGCGAACCGGCCGACAGACGCGCATTGCCGCCGGCCGCATTGACAAACAGAGGATCGACGTTCTTGTTGCCCGTGCCGGAATAACCGCCCTGGATGTTACTGTAAGTAACCGTTGTTGTACTTCCCATTTCATTGTGTATTTGAGCATAACCGAATTTGACGAAATTGCCCCACACAATACAGTTTTTCAGCGACGGCGTACTGGACCAATTGACAATTCCGCTGCCGTAAAGCCCCGAATTGCGGGTCAACGTACAGTTCACCAAGATCGGGCTGCTGCTGTTGACATTGAACATCGCGCCGCCGAATCCTCCGGTGGTGTTGTCGATAAAAATACAGTTGATAAAGGATGAACTGCCGCTGTGGTTATGGATTCCGCCGCCGGAGCTCTCAGCCGAGTTGCCCGTGAACTGACAGTTGATGACAGCCGAAGAGCTGTAAACATTAGACATCGCGCCGCCCGAATTGGCGGAGTTGCCCGAAAACAGACAGTGTTTGAGGGTCGGACTGCTGTTATCATTATACATTCCGCCGCCCTCATTAGTCGTGGCGGAGTTACCGCTGAAGATACAAGTCGTTACCGCCGGACTGCTGTGGCTGTTATACATCCCGCCGCCGCGGGCATTCGCTGAGTTTTCGTTGAAGGTGCAGCCGGCCGCGATGGGGCTGCCCCATAAATTATACATCCCCCCGCCGAAAGACGCTGTGTTATTGAAGAAAGTGCAGTTGGTCACGATCGGGCTGCCGCCTTGATTGTACATCCCCCCGCCGTAGCCAATGGACGCATTGGCGGTAAAAATACAGCCGGTCACTGTTGGGCTGCTGTCGATATTGAGCATCCCGCCACCGGACGCATCGGGGTGGGTGCTGCCGTCGGCGTTGCCGCCGGTGACGGTAAAGCCCTCAAGGACAGTGTCGTGGCCTTCGTAGCTGACGCACTGGACGACGTGATAATGGCCGGTTCCGTCAATGGTTGTTACCTCCGGCCCGCCGCTGCTGTATAAACGCACGGCCTTGCCGTGGAAATTGATAGCCTCAGAGTAAATCCCCGGCGCGACAATGATCTCATCACCGCCTTCGGCGAAATCAATAGCTGCCTGGATGCTTGTCAAGTCGTCGTCCGGGCCGACGGTCAGTGTTGCGCCTGTGCAGATGCCGGACAAACACGCCATGAACAAAAAACCGATAACCAAGATAGATGTTGCCTTCTTCATAACCGCCTCTCTTTCCTTGACTAATGCAATGCCTAAAAATATTTTTATTGATAGACTTTAGCCTATTGCAGGCCCTAAAGAAACCCGATGAAGGCGAGGGGAAAATATAGCAAGAGGTTGAACAGGTCTTCTCCCGGCATCCACGGACACGCCACACAGGCAAGCTTCCGACTATTACCGCACTTCATTATAGACCTTGCCTTGAGCAAGTCAAGCTAAAAAGAAAAAGGCGACATGCCTGGTCTATAACGGCATTGAAAGCCGCTCAGGCAAGTCGCCTTTTGAGATTGCAAACTCAAAACAGATTCATTTTACAGGGCAAACGGGCTGATGGTGTCGCCGTGTTGGGCCTGGGCGTCTTTGAGTCGTTTGCGAATGGCCTCGAAGGTCTCATAAACCAGTTGCGGCGTGTCGCTGACCTTTTCGCGGTAGATTTTTTCAACGCGGTCATATTTGGCCAGCAGGTTGGCCACACGCACGGTAAACTGCTTTTCGTAGGCCTCTTTTGAATAGCAAATCTTCAGCTTGCATCTAAACAGCGGCACGAGATCTTCATATTTGGGAATCCAGCCGGTCGGGGTCTTCAGCGCATCGACGTCGCCGTTGACTCGCAACTCGGCCCAGAGCAGCCAGATCATCTTGTCCAGCTTGCCGTTGAGAAACTTGCCGTTTTCATCCTGCCGAAAATAGTTGACCGAAAAGATGGACGGAGGCTGTTCCAGTCCTACGGCGAAGTCCAGATTATTCTGGATATACTTGCCCAGCGGAATCGAAACAAAATCCTGATTGGCCATAATGTTGAACTTTCGCACACCGGCCTTGCCAAGGGTAGCGGCGGTGGTTTCCGATTCGATGGCGGCGCCTTTGGCGATGACACCCTCAGCCCAGTCAAAGGCCTGCTCGACCGGTACCTGGGTATCGCTGTCGCGTCCGCCATAGATGATGCCGCCGATGGGCACGCCTTCGGGGTTGTCGGCTTGGCTGTCCAGATTCTCCAGGGCCGAAAGCCGAATGGTGTAACGGGCGTTCTTGTGCGACGGGGGGACGGGATTGCCGTCTTTGTCGGTTTTGCCTTTGTGCCACGGACCGCTGAAATTGACGCCTTTATCGGGGATTGCCTCACCCATGCCCTCCCAATAGGGCTTGCCGTCGGCGATCAGGACATTGCCGAAAATGACCTCGCCGGGGGTTTTCAGTGCTTTGAAGATCACCGGATCATTTTCGGCGTTCACGTCGTTGATGATGCCGAAGATGCCCTGCTCGACGTTGGCGGCGTATGCCTTGCCGTAGCGTTTGCGGAAATAGGCGATATCATCGCCAACGATGGTTTGTCCCGGCAGCATGGTGGTACTGGTCTTGCCGCAGGCCGAGGGAAACGCGCCGGCAAAATAGGTAATACGGTCATTCGGCCCGACCGCGCCCATAATGAACATATGCTCGGCCAGCCAATCGCCTTCCTGGGAGGCCCGCTGAATCGCCAGCCGCAGGGCCAGCTTTTTCAATCCGACCGTATTACCGGCGTATTGGGTATTGACCGAATAGACCATATCCTGCGTCAGATCGATATAGACGCGGCGCTTTTGCCAGTGGATGCTGCAGCCGTTTTCGTCAAGTTCGCCCTGGCTGTGCAGAAAGCGGAAGAAGTTTTCACCGCCGTTAAGGCGCTTGAACTGCTCATAGCCGGGACGATAAAGAAGACTTTCGCTGTGAGCGACATAAGGCGAATCGGTGATCTGAACACAGGAGATTGAAAAATCCGAACCCGTCGGACACAGACACCAAAAACAAATCATCATCGTCCGCCCTTTCATCGTGCCCTTGAGAAAGGAACGTACTTCGCCCAACCCCTCGTCGCGATCAATGGAGTTAAGGCTCTCGCCCAGTTCCATGCCTTTGGGCAGAAGATAGCGGGTACTGAAGGTGTCGCGTCCCTGATCGTTGGGGCCGTCGAAATGATAGGTGTGCCCTTCAGTCGCCAGGGGATGCTCGCCGCCGCCGTTGACGGCCCACTGCCGAATCGTGGCGATATCCTCGTCGGCGTCGGTAAAGACGACCACATTGTCCGGCTCCGTCAATTCCACGGCATCGGCCACAAAGGCGTTAAGGCGGGGGTTATTCAACGCGATCAGCTTTTGAAGATTGGTCTTGTCGAGTTTGCTTTGTAAAATGTCCTGAATTTCGGAAACGTTCAGTGTGTCGGCCACTGCCATCCCTTCCTGATTATAGTTAACATTATTGATTCTAATTCGATGGAAATAAGTTCAAAATCCGGCAGATTCTAAAAAGCGAGAGTCAATAAGTCAATAATTTTTATGTTTGATCGCACCGTTTTATTGACAAAAGGGGTGTAAATCGACGTTTTCAACGCTATAATTGCATTTGTCACATTAAAAAATCAAGGACTTATATATGGTCGTTCAAGAGGAAGCCAGGCAATTTTTGGACATTTTAAGGTCATCGGACTATACGGCCGTATTGACCGGCGCCGGGGTCTCGACCGCATCGGGTATTCCCGATTTTCGCAGTGCCGGCGGGCTGTATTCGACAATTTCCCAAAAGACATTTGAACTGGATTTTCTCCTGAGCCGGCCGGAAGCCTATTATCAAATCGCTGTTGAACACATTCATCCGCTGGCGGACAAACAGCCGAACACGACACACACGATGCTGGCCGCACTGGAACGACAGGGGCTGGTGGACCTTTTGATAACGCAGAATATCGACGGCCTGCACCAGAAGGCCGGTTCCGAAAACGTCGTCGAATTTCACGGCAATGTGACCGGGTTTCATTGTACTCAATGCGGCAAAACCTACGACCGCTCTTGGGTTGAAGCGCAGATTCAAAGTCGCGGGCTGCCCTGCTGCGCCGCGTGCGGTGCGGTTGTGCGTCCGGACATTGTCTTCTTCGGTGATATGATCCCGCTGGAGGCGCTGACCGCGGCCAGACTGTCCGCAGAACAGGCCGATTTGTTTTGCGTGTTCGGGTCGTCTTTACAGGTTCAGCCGGCCGCGGGCATCGCGATGCTGGCACATCAGTTCGGCTCGAAACTGACTATCGTTAATCGGGAACCGACGGGAATGGATCCTCTGGCGGATTGGGTCTGCAATGCGGATTTGACGGATTTTTCCAAAGCCGTACTCGATATTCTCTCCTCTGAGAGTGTGGCATAAATGCGGCATTTTGCCGCCGACGATTTTTTTATTTTCAGGGTACGTTCGATTGCATATAATCTGTAGCGGCAAGTCCAATAAAAAAACGCTCTGGAGTTATGAAAAAAAGGATTATCTGATGAATTTTGCAGATTCACCGGAAGAAAAAATCAAGATTGAACTGTCCGGCAAGCAATGGGAGCTGTTGCAAAAGACCCGTCCGAGCATGGATGAACAACTGGGACGCTGCATCAGCGTCGCGGTCAAGCGAAACAACGCCTATGAACTGTACCTGACCGAAGAGGAAGTGGACGACTTGATTGATCATCTGGAAGGGCAAGCAGAAGACGCTCCCAGCCAGAGACAGCAGGATGCCTTTTACGAATTGGCTGATTTTTTGCTTGATTATACGGGACAGCAGGAGGACGACCTGCTGCCGGGCGCGCCGCCGGTGAAAAATTTGTCAAAAATGACCGGCAGTGTCTATGTGTTCCGGGTGGCACTTGTGGACGACACTAAAATCTGGCGGCGTATTGCCTTGCGCGGGGGCCAGACGCTGCACGATTTGCACAACGCCATTTTTGACGCATTTGATCGGGAAGAAGAACACTTGTATTCATTTTATATCCCGCCGACTGAGGTCAAAAGCAAAAGCATTCGGAAATTTACCGACTTTCCCGAGTTTACCCATCCGTATGCCCTTGAGGATGGGTTGACGATGATGTTTGAGATGTTTGCACGAGGAGAACCGCCTCAAGACGCCGCGCGCACGGCGATTCAGACACTCGGACTGAGCCAAAAACATCGTTTCCTCTATCTTTTCGACTTCGGTGATGAATGGCTGCACTGGATTACAGTCGAGCAAATCGACGGCAAGGCGGACGACAATTCCTATCCAAGAATTCTTGAACGGCACGGCAAATCGCCGGCCCAGTACGGCGATGATGGCTGGGATGAAGAAGATGACTGGGACAACGAGGATTGACAAAACCGCCCCCTTGACGGCGGGGATGTTTTGTTCCAAGCAATGGAAAAATAATAAGTTACGTGGCATCAACTGCACGTAAGAACGCTGTTTGCATTCCATAAAAAGACATTATATCTATCAAACACAATCAAATCCTGTATCTCTTTTATTGATCTCTGCGCATAAAAAATCCGCCTGTGGAGCGAAGGAGGAAAAGTAGTCGGTGAGACTACCCAGGGCTATCTCCACAGGCGGCAGAAGGAGCAATTATCAAAATAGCAGAATGCACCCTTCGTGTCAATGCTTATTTTAAATTTTTTTATTTTTTTTCAAATCGTTATCTATTCAACCTCGAAAGGCGTTAACTCGCGATTTTGCATAAACATCCGGTTCAGCGAGTCCACGGATTCATCCAGGCGCTGACGGGATTGCCGGTGAAATTCCATGCCGTCGGCATCGGCGGGGATACCGCTGAGCACCGTCTCGTCAATCACATGCGGCGTGACAAACACCAGTAACTCGTTGTTGGTCTGAGACTTCAGCTCATGCCGAAACAGATTGCCCAACAGCGGCAGGTCGCCCAGCAAGGGAATCTTATGCTCGATAAAATCCTCATTCTGGTACAAAATGCCGCCCATCATCACCGACTGGCCGTCATTGATGATCATATGGGTTGTCGAGTCGAGGTTGGAACGCACCGGCTGCTGATTCAATTCCTCAGCGCTGATCTGCGAGATGTTCAGATTAACGGTCAAATCCACGGCTTTTTCAGGTGTAATGCGTGGCCGAATACGCAGGGTAACGCCGACATCCTCAAATTCATAAGACCGCGTGATGCCCTGTCGGGTCGCATCGGTCTGGTCGCCGGTGATGAAGGCCACCTTTTGGCCTTTGACAAAGACCGCTTCTTCATTGTCTTTGGTCCAGAGGGTCGGCTGATTGAGGACGCGGCCATTGCCATGTTTGACCAGCAGATCGACCAGAACGGCGATGTCCGCATCGGTTACGGCGCTGAAATGCGTTGTCGAACCGTCATCCAACGTCGAACCGCGCTGCGGGCCTCGATACAGCAGGGTGTTCAGTGCAGTCAGCGCATTGGGTCCAAGCGTCGATCCGAACGCCCGCTGATCAGTGGCCAACTGAATGCCCAGCGAGGTCATATCTGACAAATTGATCTCAAGGATGACCGCCTTGATCATGACCTGCATGGCGGGGCGATCCAGCTCGTGAATCATATTGGAAATGTCCACCATGTGCTCCGGCGGCGCCAACACGAGAATGGCCTTGCTGCGATGAACGGGCACAAACCGCACCCGACCGATCAGGTTGCTGGTGGGCATTTGGGTTGCATCCAGCCGCTGGCGTGTCCACCAGGGGGTAATGGTGCCGGCGCCTTCTTCACTGGTGGAGACCGCCTGTGCCCGGGTGGTATCATAAGCGCTGAGGCCACGTGCACTGCGCGGGATGCTGGCCGGCGTGCCCGGCTCATTCAGGATGGCGTTGAGCTGATCGCAGAGGGCCTCCGGATCGGCATACTTGAGCGTAATGACCCGCGGGACATCCGCCTCGTCGCGGGCGTCGAGCTTGTCAATCAGCCGTTCGACCACGTCATACGCTTCGGGAATCTGGCTGATGATAATCAGCTTTTTGGTATCGGGCACCGGTTCAAATGTCAGCATACCATACAGCGACCCGACGATTTTCTGCCGCGAATCCTGTGTCGTCCCGCCGAAGATCATCCGCATCAGATTCTGGGTGCCGGCAGCGCTGGCGGCTTCCTCACTGAAGAGCCGTTTGAGTAAATCGGCCAATTTGACCGGATCCGAATTATTCAGGCTGACAATACGATACTGGTCTTGTGTGATGTCAAGGGGTTTATCCCATTGCTCTTCAATCTGGCGAGCGATACGCTCCATATTTTGCGGCGAAGCAATCACCGTAACCTGCTTGCGCAACGGATAGGAAATCACCCGAACGGTATCTTCCGGTCGTCGGGTGGTTGTGGCCACCTGAAATCGCCCGAGCTGCTGCTGGGCCGGGGTTGTTTCGCTGTAGAGTTGTTCGATGTTGGACTTGATCTGGTCGGGATCGGCATGCTTCAGATTGAATGTCTGCTCGATAAAAAAGTCTTCTTTGGGCAGGTCAATCTGGGCGATGAGGCGTTCCACCATGAAGCGGTTGCTTTCGCTTCCGTAAATCACAATCTGACTGGTCTGCGTCAGCGCCTCGACCACAATATTGGTGCGTAAGTCCGTGCCGGGCATCTGCTGAAGGGTGTTCTGAACCATGCGGGCCACTTCGCGCACATCGGCATAGCGGACCTGCACGACGGTCTGACGCATTTCTTCCTCTTCTCCAATATCCAGCCGCCGTGCCCATTCTTCAATGCGAGCCAAATCGTCGCGACCGGCGCGGACAATGATCTGTTGTTGCCGGACAAGCGGAATCATCCGTATCGGCGTATCGCCGGTACCCTGGATCACCACAGTCGAGCCGGGTTCCGGCTCATTACGTCTGCGACGGTCTCGCGAGTCAGTGGTCCCGGCAACGGCCTGACTGTCGGCCAGGATCAACTGGAGGACCTGAACCACTTCTGAAGGATCAGCATATCTGAGCGTAATGATCGATTCATACTGGCGACCGGACTCCGGCAGATCCAACTGCGCGATGAGCCGTTCGATCCGCATCAGATTCTCCACCGTATCGATGATCCCCACACGCGAGGTCGCCTGATCAGCAACCGAATACCCATATTCGGGAATCAATGGTTTGATGATCTCCACCAAACGTGCAGGGTCATAATTATCCAGAAGGAACCATTTTTCAACGATCTGGCTCTTGTCTTCCACCCGCGCCAACGGTTCGTCCGGCCCCAACGTCGGTACCGAGCCGAGGCGCACCGATGCCAGCGGACGCAGCATCACGCGATTGTCCAACTGCTCCACCACGACGCCTCGGGCCTGCAGCGCCATAATCAGCAGCCTCAGGGCTTCCGACCGCGTTACCGTGGAGGGTGAATAGATTGTGATGCGCGTCTGCATAATTTCATCGTTGACGGGGATGACGGGTTTGCCGGTCCACTCGGCAAGTTTCTGGATAATCTGACGCATTTCGACATTGTTCAGATTGATCGCTTCCATCGGCGTATTCGGATCGCCGATACCGAGCGCGGTAACCGGTCCGGGTCGCGGGAATCGTTCGCCATCGCCTAAACCGCGTGTGCCAAAACCGCGCTGAAATCCTTCAGGCCGGCCTCCCGTCGGACGCTCACCGCCTTCCGGGCGAGCGCCGGTGCCGCGCCGCGGACGCATCGACTCTTCCGGCGTGGGCTGAGTCGGCGACTGGGTTGAGTCGTCCGATTCCTGTCGGTCAGACGGCTGCTCGGACGGCTGCGGCTGTTCTTCGGGCGCGGCGCTTTGTGCCGGTTCATTGGCATCCACTGACGACTCACTTTGGGAGACAACCGTCCCGTGCAAAAATATCGCCAGAAGGCACAGTCCGGCAAGCCCCAACAACGTCAATTTAAGTGTAGCAATCTTCATAATTACTGACCTCGGCCTCTCATAAATTCGTCTCTCATTCGTTCGCGTTCTTCCGGGGATGCGTTTCTGAATCGATCAAACATTTCCCGACGCTGGTCGGGCGTCATACTTTCGACCCGTTCGCGCATCTCCATCATTCTGGCTCGGAAATCTTCGGGGGGCTGCTGCGGCGGCGACTGGGGTCCATCGCCGGTCGGCATCATCGGTCCGCCTCCTCGGCCGCGCGGCCCCCGCTGGCCGCCCTCTCTGGTGTCGCGTCCGCGCCCTCCGGCAGGACCGCTTGCGGCGGCCCGGCCGTAATTGACTTCGACATCAAAGGGAACCAGCCGATGTTCCTGTCCGTCGCGGACCACCCTCACCGAATCCGGGCCGATCTGAGTCACCTGATAGCCCTGCACTTCCTGGCCTTCTCGATACCATTGATCACCAATCAAGACCGAGTCGCCGAGAATGGCGACCGTCTGAGGCAATTGTGTTCGGGACGGCGGCGCGACAAACAGGTTATTTCGCTGAAGCTTTTGAATCGTTTCGTCCGCTTCTCTGCGCGGCTGGGCAGCGTCAGTCTTCAGACGCTGATATTCACGAATTGCCGCGGCGGCCTTGCCGGCGTTGTGCAGACTTTGCGCACCGGCGCCGATGACCAGCACCACCAGCCACACCAGCAACGCGATCGCGCCCCATCGCAGCAGGCGATCCATTGCCGGCGTCTTATAAAAATAATGCAAGGCTTTCATAGTGCACCTCACTTTCATTCGCCTGCGTCAATACGACAGGCTGAAAGGCAATTAAATTGTGTTTCGGGCGTTCAGGCCCCACAGATTGTCCAATTCCATCAAAACTCATTTCACAATCGTCCGACATCATATCACCGTCGGCCTCGCCGGGGCGTTCTGTCCCCGCGTCCGCGACTGTCGCGCTCCGACCGGCCGTAATTGACTTCCACATCAAACGGAACCAGTCGGCGCTCTCGGCTGTCATTGAGAAGCGTCACGAAATCAGGGCCGACCGAAACAATTTCAAATCCGTTGACCGTATCCCCCGGGCGGTACCATCGGTCGCCGATTAAAACCGACTCGCCGAGAATGGCCTGCGTCTGAGGCACCTGCGTTCGGGTTCGACGCTCAACAAACAAACTGTTCCGCTGCAACCGGCGAAGCTGGTCCGAGGCCGCCCCCTCGTGCGATTCGGCGGCCTGCGTGCGAAGGCGCTGATATTCGCGAATCGCCGCGGCGGCCTTGCCTGTACTTTGCAGATGTTGCGTACCGGCGCCAATGACCTGGACCGTCAGCCAGACAAACATGCCGATCGCACCCCACCGCAACAGACGATCTGTCGCCGGGATTTTCAAAATACTATATAATGCGTTCATGATGTACCTCGCTCTCATTTCGCATACGTAAACACGGCAAGCTGAAAGGTCATCTCGTTTCTGTTTCGCGTATCGACGCGCAGGGCGAATTTTTCAATACCGACATAGTACGGATTTCGCTTCAACTCTCCCAGCAGCCGCAGCATCTGCTCATAATTGCAACGCCCCTGACAATCGACGGTCAGAAAGGCGTATCCATCCTGCCGTTTGCCTCGGTTGTCGCGCAACTGGACCGTGCGGGCCTGAATGCCGGTTCGCTGGAGCTGGCGGGTCAGCTCATCGCGAAAGAGCACCCCCTGCTCCGCGGCGTCTGCGGGCATCTCAAACACCGGCACGCGCTCCATAATTTCCCTGAAACGTATCGCCCCGATACCGCTCTGGACGCCGGTCAGACGGTCCAGTTGTTTGCTGAGTTGGTCGCGTTCGCTGCGCAGCGCCCGATACGAGGTCAGCGCCGGCTCGGCGGCCAAAAAGTAGCCCACGATCAGCACCGCCGCGACGGCGGTCAGTTTTAATGTGCGTTTGTCCCGTTGTGTCAGCGGTTTCATTGTCTTTACCTGGTATAATGTTTGTAATGAAATTGCAGTGTAAACCGCACCTGCCGCGTCCGTTCATCCAGACGCGGATCGATCAGGCGAACCTGAGCAACGCCTTCTTTGTCTTCCAGGCGTTTTTGAAATCCATAGACTTCCTCGTATCCGCCGGCGGTGGCCACGAGCTTGACGGGCTTGCCCTGTTCGAACTCGATGCTGTCCAGCAGCATTCCATCGCGGCTGTCCTGAATGGCATCGAGCAGTTCGAGCATATCCAGCCGCGCCCGGACAACCGCCTCCTGATAGGCCTGCTGCTGAAGAATGGCTTCGGCCTTGACGCCGTCGGCCTCAACCGCCAGTTCCCGACGGAGCTGCCGTACTTCGAGCAGTAAACTCCAGTAAGCGACTGCCGCACACAACACCGCCAGCACCGCGATGACCGCAATCGTGCGCAGTCGTTTTTTATACTGCAGCGCGGTATCCTGGGCCGTGCGGGCCATTTGTCGGCTCTGCATAAAATCAAACGCCGGGGTCGTCTCCGTCAGGCCGAGTATGGCCAGCCCGAATGCGTCCAACATCGCTCCGTCGTCATGTTCGTCGTCCAGATGCGCCTGCTCCATGGCGACACGGTCGGGTTTCAGCGTATCGACCTGCCAGCCGGCCTGCGAAAGATGCTCGGCGGTGCGGCGCATAAAGGGGTCGTTTTCCGGCCAGATGTAAAGCGGAATCTGACGCTCCTGTGTCTGCGAGATCGTCTCCAGTTCCATCTGAATATCCTGCATGACGAGGGCGGGCCGCTCGACGATATCGGCCGGTTCGGCGTGAACCACTGCACTTCGCAGGGGCGTCGCCTCGCTCAGCCGCATCAGCGCAACCCCGTCGCTGCGCCGACGAAGCACAATACACGTCTCCGGCGTCGATGCAAAGAATCGCGACCTGAGTTGAGCAAAGCCGGCCGCATCGGGCACCATCGCACGCAGTCGGCCGTTCAGGCTGAGCCGTCCAAGGGCCGCCTCCGTCGAATCCAGTCGAGCCGCGGCAACGGTACACTCATAGCCCTGCGCCGACGAAACCAGCCGCCAGGCCAACTGCATTCGGTCGCCGTCCAGCGGCAGCCGCGCCTCGGCCTGGGTGCGGATCAATTGCGGCAATTGAGCCGCCTCAACCGGCGGCAGCGACAGGTCCACGTACCGCAACTGGGCCGAGTCCAGCCCGATCACCACCGGTGTTTGCACATCGTCGGCTTTCTCAAACAACTGTTTAAGGGCGTTGTCCAGACCTTCGGTCAACTCAAATACCGCATGATGCGTCCGCTCAAATCCGCCGTTGCGACGCTGACCAATCGCCGCCCAGATTTTGCCCGCACCGGTTGAAATCACCAGGCCGGCGGCCTGGTGTGCTGTCTGTCTGTTCTGTTCTGTCTGCTTCACCGGCTGATTCCTTCTCGCCAATAGATAACCTGTCCCTGCTCGGCCTGACGATCGACGATGGCCTGGACCTGCCAGGTCAGACCCGTCGCCTGCGATTCGGCCGTCGCGTGAATTTCATATATACTTGAACGAATCGTCATTTGATCCAAATAGCGCTGTAAACTGTCCTGCGTCATTCCCTCAACCTGCTGCAAATCGGCCAGGCTCAGAAATACGCCGCCCAGTCCTTCTCTGGCCGTAATCACATTTAATGCCAGTTCCCGATTGCCCTCAAACAAGGCCGTCAGCACCACCTCGCCGGCGGTGTTGATGTTGACTCGGCCGGGCAGCGTGCGGCGATTGGTCAGGGTGGCCTTATCGGCCAGTTCCAATACCGTGGCCGTATCCAGCGGCTCGGCGGGCGCCTGTTCCTGCTGCTGAGCCGTCTGCCTTTGCCCCGGCTGAGTTTGTTGCGCAGGCTGAGCCGTCTCCGTCTGCCTTTGACTCGGCTGGGTCTGTTGCGCAGGCTGTGCGCCCGCCGAGGGCTGCGCCGTCTGTCCGGCGGCGCCCTGGTCGATCATATCCGTAAATTGCCGAAAGGAGCGATTTTCTGTGATCCATCGCGCCTGGCCTTCCGAAAGACCGAGATCGTTCGTCAGATTTTGCTGACTGGCACGATTGATATTGATGCGCATGTTGCCGTCGATGTCCACATTCTGCTCACGCGAATAACACGTCAGGTAGTGGATCCATCCCTCGTTGTCCGCCGAGAGCAGCTCTTGTTCGGGATCGCCGTAAAACAGCCCCTCGGTAACGCCCTTGACGCGCAGCAATTCACGATCGGTTCGAATCGCCCCGTTGCGCGCCCAGTAGCCGATATCCAGATTGAGATAATAGCCGCTCTCGGCGCCGCCGGGGCGGATTTCGTCGTCGCTGTCAATCCAGTCCAGGATGCTGTCGGCGGTATCTTCGGTCATATCCGGCAGCGCCAGCAACTGCTCGCGGGTTGCAACGTTAACATTGAGCTTGGAGGCGGTATCGACGACCTGAACATCCACCTGCACGCCGCTGAAATCCAACTGCTCCAGTTCCAGCGGATTGGTCGCCCACAAATCGGTCAGCGCATCATACGAGGGATCGTCTTCGAGCAGCAGCGCAATCGCCGTTTCAACGCCGGCCCGGCAGGCCCACCGGGCGCGCTGCTTTTCGTTCTCGATCTGACTGACGCGACTGTCGAGCAGACTGGTCTGGGCCGCCACGCTGACCAGCGCCATCATCAGCGCCGCGATCCACAGCACCGCAATCAGCGCCAGGGCCGGTCGTGCACAACGTGTTTTATAAACTCTTGGCCGCATTCTT
Source organism: Anaerohalosphaeraceae bacterium (assembly GCA_050309605.1). Taxonomy (GTDB): domain Bacteria; phylum Planctomycetota; class Phycisphaerae; order Sedimentisphaerales; family Anaerohalosphaeraceae; genus T3Sed10-213. Next base: position 21,024 of record JBNRMN010000067.1, on the reverse strand, counting down.
ATTCCAGTCCCGCTTCAGGATCCGTAAATTCAATTTCATCCAGAACCGCCTCATCTTCCTCATCCAGTGCCGTCTGGTCGCCGAGGCGGGGAAACGTCAGGATGACCTGTTTGGCGTAAATTTTTTCTTTACCGCTTTTTTCAACGACCCGCGAGGCCATCGACACCTCAATCAGCGTCGGCAGCAACTGCTGCTCAACCGGCCATACGCTCGTCCACTCGACGCCGTCAAAATAGCGCACCCCGAAATACGAGATATGCTCGGACAGTTTGGTCAAAACGCCGCCGGCGGTCTGATCACGTTCCTCCTCCACCCCGACAATCGGGCAGACCCGCCGACATAACCGATTCCTGCCGTCCTGGCCGGTGATGAACAAATACTCGATTTCGTACACATCGCTTTCCGGCTGCGCCGGGCGCGCCTTGGCTGTTCCGATGGCTCTGAACCTGAGCCGCGGCAAGACCATCTCGGCGCTGTCTTCGAGGAGTCCTTCAAACAGCATTTCCTGTCGATCGCGATGCACATTGGCCAAATCCTGCCGCAGCAGATCGGCGGTGTACCGCAGCTCGTCCATCACTTCCGTGACTTCGTCCAGGCTGCTGCGGGCGCTGGTGACGCTGATCAAGCCGCCGACGGCCACCATGGCGATAAACGCCGTGATGACCGAGGCCGCCATCAACTCCACCAGTGTAAATCCGCCGTCTTTCGATCTCATCGGGTTGCTCCCTGCGCCGGTGTGGTTGTTGATTGGGTATCGGTTATTTCTGTAGCCGCCTCTGTTTGGTCCACGGTGGCGGTGCGGGCGGTCATTCGCGTTTGGCATTCAAGCTGCCGCACACGGCCGTTTTCTTCCCATTGGAGCCGCATCACAACATCGTACAGCGCGGTGATGCCGGTCTCTGTGATCTGCACATTCCAGTGCCAGATGCGTCCGTCAAGGCTCTCAAACTGTCCGCCGGTCTGACCGCGCTGCTGCATCGCCTGCACGCCGATCAAATCAATCAGCGTCAACTGCCGTTCGATATAATCCCAGGCCTTTTCGTACTCCTGATTGAGCCGAATAGATCGCAGGCTGCCGGCTGACAGGCCGCAGATCGTCATCACCACGCCGCCCAGCAGCGATGCGGCCAGCACCGTCTCCAGCAGGCTGACGCCTTTATGACGAAACAGACTGTGCGTTGACAAACTCATATCATATCCAAATCAATTTGATCGGGTTCATAGGTCTCCGCATCGCCGATGATCAGCGTTGCCCGTGCGGTTGCGGCGCTGATCTGCACGGTAAAGGCCCGCTGTCCGTTGGTCAGCCGCACCGTAGCCGCATCGGCCCTGCCGTCGGGATAGAACGTAATGGCGCTGCCCGAATCGCCCAGTCCTTCACTGCGGACCACCATCAGCCCCTCAAACGAGACCGATTCATCCAGTCGGCCGGGGCGATGCCACAGATTGGACACCGCGGTAACGTCGTCCGTCTGCCGGTCAACCTGGATGATGTAATACGCTTTGTTTTCGGGGTCGATGACCAACCGGCAGGCTTGTCCGCTCTCAATCGCCAGGACGCGGGCATAGCGGGCGGTCAGATAAAACCGCTCGGCGTTCTGACGCAGCGCCCAATGCCGCCACGTCTGATTATACGTAATGAACGCCGCCGAGGTCAGCAGCGCCAGCAGCGCCGCGGCCGCGGTCAATTCCACCAGCGTAAAGCCCCAGGATTGACGTGGGGCCATTGCTGGCTGACGATTTTTCTGTATTCCTGCGGTCATCGACCTGCACACCTACATTCCTGCACACCTACATTCCTACATACTTCTTTAGTCATTGTAGATATCTTCGTTTTCGCCTTCACCGCCCTCGGTTCCGTCGGCGCCGTAACTGATCAGGTCAAACCCCCCGGGGTTAACGACCCCGTTGGCAATATAGACAAACTCGTTGCCCCACGGATCGAGCAGGTCGCTGCGCCGACAATACGGGCCGGCCCACTTGTCTTCCAGCCCCGCCGGCGCCGCCAGCAGCGCTTCAAGGCCTTCGGTGTCAGTCGGAAAACGGCCGCAGTCATATTGGAACCGCGCCAGCGCACCTTCAAGAATGCCCATCTTGCCGCGCGCGATGTCGTGTTTGGCCTTGCCCAGTCCCTTGAACGCCCGCGGCACGACAAAGACCGCCAGCAGCGAAATAATCATCGCCACGGCCACCAGCTCAATAATCGTAAACGCCTTTCGTTTTCGTCGTTTCATTTTTTTCATCCTTACCATCATTTGAGAAATCCGTGAAATCCGTGGTTCCTTTTTCTACAACACACTCAAGTCCATACCGACAATCGGCAGCAGCGTCGCGACAATAATGAAAAAGATCGCCACGGCCAGCAGCAAAATCAAAATCGCCGGAAACAGCGCCAAAAAGCGGTTCATCACCGTATCGGCGGTTTCATCAAACGTATCAGCGGCACTGAGCAGCAGTTCATCCAGCCGGCCGGTCTGCTCGCCCATTGCAACAATCTGCACCAGCAGCGCCGGAAACATACCCGACGTCTCCAGCGGCTCGGCCAGACTGTGGCCGGTCTTGACCTGGCCGCTGACCTGATCAATCTGACGGCCGAGCACCTCGTTGCCGAGGGTATCGCGCACCACCCGCAGCGCTTCCAGAATCGTAACGCCGCTTTTGGTCAGGGCGCCAAGTGTACGGGCGAATCGTCCAACCGCCAGCGTTCTGACCACCGGCCCGAACAGCGGCAGTTGAAGCATAAAGCCGTCCCAGCCGAAACGGCCCTCCGGGGTTTGCTTCCATTTATTGAACAGCGCTGCCGCAATCGCGATGACAATCGCACAGGCCCAGCCCCAGCCGACCAGAAAATGGCTTAACCCCATCAGCAGTCGCGTGGGCAGCGGCAGCATGGCCGGGGCAATGCCGATGGTGGTAATGATCTTCGGCAGAACCCACACCAGAATGATCACCATCGAAATAAGGCCGACGGTCAACACAAAAATCGGATAGGCTGCGGCATTGATGAGATTGGATTTGACCTTTTCTTCGCGGTGTTTGAGCTTGACCAGTTCCTCGACGGTCTGTTCGAGGATGCCGCCGGTCTCGCCGACGCGCACCATCGAAATCGACAACCGGTCGAACAACTCCGGGCGGCGCTCCATCGCCTCGCTGAGACTGTCGCCGGAGGTGACCGCCGCGACCATCTCTTCGAGCAGCTTGTACATCGATTCTTTTTTCTGCTGGGATTTGATAATCTCCAGCGCATTGACAATCGGCAGGCCGGCTTTCAACGCCGTAGCCAACTGCCCCATCATCGCCAGCAGTTCTTTGCTGCGAATCGAGCCGCGTTTGTGCGGCGTATCGCCTTCCTGTCGGCGGACAGAGGCAAACAACCCGCCCTCGGCCTTGCCTTCGATCAACTCGGAGGCGAACCGTCCGCGCTGGGCCAGATCGGCAATCGCCGCCTTGCGGTCCACGGCCTCGATGGTTCCGGTCACCGTCTGACCGCCGGCGTCAACACCTTTATAGACAAATGTAGCCACGATTAGTTCTTAGTTTTTAGTTCGTAGTTTATAGTTTTTAGTCTTCTTCGACGCCCTGGGTGGCACGCAGGACCTCTTCGGGCGTCGTCATACCGGCCAGGATTTTCTCGATGCCGCTGTGCCGCATGCTGACATGGTCAGCCGGCGCCGCGGCCAGAATCTGCTCGGTCGTGGGGCGCGAGGCAATCAGTTTTCGCAGCGATTCGGTCACCCGCAGCAGTTCAAAAATACCCATACGCCCGCTCATCCCCGTGCGGTTGCACTCGTCGCAGCCGCGGCCGTGATACAGCGGTGTATCCGGCTCGATGCGGATGGAATTGTTCAGATTCTCCAGCAGCGCGGGGCTGGGATGATACGGCTCACGGCAAAGTGGACAAATCCTGCGCACCAGGCGCTGGGCCAGGACGCCTTCAAGGGAACTGGCCAGCAGAAACGGCTCCACGCCCATATCAATCAGACGGGTGATCGCCCCGGCCGCATCATTGGTGTGCAGTGTGCTGAAGACCAGGTGTCCGGTCAAAGCGGCACGGACGGCAATGTCGGCGGTTTCCTTGTCGCGGATTTCACCGACCATAATGATGTCGGGGTCTTGCCGCAGAATATGCCGCAACCCGCGCCCGAATGTCAGGCCGCGACGCGGATTGACCGGAATCTGTACCACGCCGTCAAGCTGATACTCAACCGGGTCCTCAATGGTGATAATCTTGCGGCTGGGGTCATAAATTCGGTTCAGCGACGCGTACAGCGTGGTTGTTTTACCGCTGCCGGTCGGGCCGGTCACCAGCACGATACCGTGAGCCTTGCTCAGACACTGAGCAAAGCCCTTGAGCGTTTTGGGGTTCATCCCCAATTCTTCAAGCTCAATCAGTGCCGCGCTGCGGTCCAGCAGACGCATCACCACCGACTCGCCGAAAACCGTCGGCACGGTCGAGACGCGGATGTCGATCTTGCCCTTGGCGCCGGCAAACTCGATGTGCCCGTCTTGCGGCACAAACCGCTCGGCGATGTTCATATTCGCCATAATCTTGATACGCGAGATGATGGCCGCCTGAAGCCGCTTGGGTGAGGCGGATTTTTCAAGCAGCACGCCGTCGATGCGGTACTTGATGCGAACATCCTTTTCGAACGGCTCAATGTGGACATCACTGGCACGCGATTCGATGGCCTCAAGTAAAATCAAATTGACCAGATTAACCAAACTCGGCTCGCGGGCCAGCTCGTGCAGTCGGGCGGCACTGAGCTGATCGCCTTCCAGCTCGGTCTCGGCCGACGGGGTTTCAGGCTTTTCGCCGGGGGCCAGATCACGCAGCATCCGGGCGACGTTGCTGCCGTAGTATTTGGAGATGGCCTTTTCCAGATCAGACGCCGGGCAGTAACATCGGCGGATCGCCAGCCCCGTCAGCAGCCGCAGGTCAGCGATGGCCTCATGGTTGAACGGATCGGCCATGGCCACAGTCAGTCGGCCGTTTTGACGCTCCACAGGGATTAAACTGTGCTGGCTGACCACCTCGGCCGGGATCAGATCAAGGACATCGCGTCCGATAACCCGCTCCTCCAGCATGATCTTGTCCAGACCAGCCTGTTCGACGAGGGTTTCGAGCAGTTGGCGGTTGGTTAACACCCCGCTGTCGCGGAGAATCCGGCCGAGTTTTTTGCCGGCGGTTTTTTGCGATTCAAGGGCCGCCTCAAGCTGCGCCGGAGAAAGATATTTTTTTTCGCAAAGTAATTCGCCCAGTCGTTTCGTCACGCCGAATTTCCTTATCTTAACCTTACTCACAATCGATTATGCCGGCACGAGGCCGGCGGTATCGTTCACGGCAAACATCGTTCAGGCCGCAGTGTTCCGATAAAAAAACCGTTTTTGATTCAATTACACCTTAAACTGTCAACTTTCCTGCTTTTATTGCCGAATACACCAAATAAGACGGGAATACGGCGGACGATGTTTCAAAAAATTTGGTATCGACACCAAGGTTACCGACAAATATCCCTGCACGGCAATAAACAATAAGAAGAAAATCCTGATTTTTCGAAAAACAATCTCATACATAGCAAAAATCATATCTATAAAAAAAATAAAGATGATCAATCTCTTGGCATAGCCGAAACGCCCCATGAAACAGCCCGGTGTTTACGACAGTAACAATGACAGAACGGCAAGCCCATTAAAGAGGATATGGATAAAAATAGGCCGAAACAAAGATCCGCTTCGCTCATAGGCGTAGCCCATCACACAGGCCAGCGCGAAAATGCCCGGCGCGTGCATTGGGGAATGCACGACGGCAAACAGGGCCGAGGTCAGCAGAATCGCCGGCCAGACGCCCGGCAGCAAAGCACGCAGCGCCGATTGCAGCAGCCCGCGAAACAGCAGCTCTTCCATGACCGGTACCACGACCACCAGCAGTACCGCCATCAATACGCGCACCACCAGATGAGTCGATTCGGCCAGTTCTTCGAGGCTCTCGTGCGTATGAAACGTGAATTGGTCACCGGCCAAACGCCGGCCGATCATGATGACCAGCCCAATGCCGCCAATGACCAGGGGATAGGCCGCGATCAGATTGACCGCCGCCCAGCCCGCATCCCGCAGCAGGGTCTTGGGGTTCAGCCCAAAGCCCTTGAGCCTGCGGGCAAAGAAAGACCGACCCGTCCATAAAATGACCGCGATAATCAGTCCATTCAACACACATAACGCAACATACCGCGCCGCCACATCGCCGCCGGCCTGGACATCGTGATACAGCACGCCAACGAACACATTCAACTGAGTCAGCAACAGCATCCATACAAAAAACAGCAAAAACGGTACGCTCAGCGGCAGGCTATGCCGTCGCACCGGCGCCGCGGCCAAGGCTCTCGGCCCGCCGTATCGCCGCAGCCATATCACCAGGACAGCCACCCCGACCGCGCAAAAAACGAATGTTGTCCGGTCGAAAGTCATATCGACCGATTCGGCTGCCTGAGAGGCGATGTCCGCTATGTTCAACCCGCTTGCCAATATCGTGCTCATCGGATACTTTCGTGAAGACCGTTTGCCTTTTATAATCGCTCGTGTTATAGTACATTCAAACAAATTTAGCAAGGAATGGACGTATGGATATTTTTGAAATTGATGGACCGGTCAAGCTGTCCGGGACGATTGAGGTGGCCGGGTCAAAAAATGCCGCCTTGCCGATGATGGCCGCGTCATTGCTGGCCGCCGGCGAAACGGTCATCCCCAACGCGCCCAATCTGGCGGATATTCACTCGTTTGAGAGTCTGCTGTCGCAACTGGGAGCCAAGGTCAGCCGCGATGCAAGCGGGGCGCTGCACATTGACGCAGCGACCATTGACAACCCCGTCGGCCAGTACGATATCGTGCGCAAGATGCGCGCCAGTATCTGCATTCTTGGACCGCTGCTGGCCCGCTGCGGAAAAGTCAAGGTCTCGATGCCCGGCGGCTGTGCCATCGGCGACCGGCCGGTCGATATTCATTTGCGCGGGCTGAAGGCTCTCGGTGCGCGGGTCCGTCTGGAAAACGGCTACATTGTCGCCGAGGCCCCGCCCGGCGGACTGGTTGGGACGCAGATTTTTCTGGGCGGACCGTTCGGCTCAACCGTACTGGGCACCGACAACGTGATGATGGCCGCGACGCTGGCCAAAGGCACCACCGTCATTGAGGCGGCGGCCTGTGAGCCGGAGGTGGCGGATCTGGCCCATTGTCTGAACGCGATGGGCGCCAAGATCAGCGGCATCGGCTCGCCGCGACTGGTCATTGAGGGCGTCAGCGAACTGAAGCCGGTGTCCTGGCCGGTGATCGGCGACCGCATTGAGGCCGGCACATTTATGGTCGCCGCCGCCATTACCAAGAGCCGCTTGCACCTTCGCAACTGCGACTTGAATCATATGGTGGCTGTGGTGGATCGGCTCCGCAGCATCGGCGCCGTCATCGAGCCGACCGAGGACGGCTGCGAGGCCGCCCAATACGGCGCCATCTGTCCGGCCGATATTACCACCCAGCCTTATCCGGGGTTTCCGACCGACCTGCAGGCACAGTTTATGGCACTGCTGGCACTGGGCGAGGGCAACAGCGTCATTACGGAAAAGATTTACCCGGATCGCTTTATGCACGTCGCCGAGATGAACCGCATGGCCGCCAATCTGCGAAAAGAAGGCCCCAGCGTCATCGTGGCCGGTGTCGAGCGGCTCATTGCCGCGCCGGTGATGGCCTCGGACCTGCGCGCCTCGGCGGCACTGGTGCTGGCCGGGCTGGCTGCGTATGGCACAACGGTCGTGCATCGCGTCTATCATATTGATCGCGGCTACGAAAAAATCGAGGAAAAGCTCAACGCCGTCGGGGCGAAGATTCGCCGCGTTGATGTCTAAATCAGCGTCCGGCTGCCGGCCGCCAGTTGCCGGAAGCTGATAGCTGGAAGCTGTTGTTCAATTGGAGAAGCTCAATGGATTTATTTGAAGCGATTAAGAAACGTCATTCGTATCGCGGCGGGTTTGAGAACAAGCCCATCCCGCGCGACCATTTGCGACAAATCGTCCAGGCCGGTTTGGATGCGCCGTCCGGGTGCAATGTTCAGACGACGCGGTTTGTCATCGTCGATGATGCGAACCTGGTGCGCACCATTGCCGGGATGCACGAGAAAAACAAGGCCTTCCGGCAGGCTCAGGCCTTTATTGCCTGCATCGTCGATAAACAGCCAAAAGCGGTTTATCAGGAGATGTCCTTTCAGGTTGAAGATTGTGCCGCGGCGGTGGAAAATATGCTGCTGGCCATTACCGCACTCGGTTACGGCAGTGTGTGGGTGGACGGCTGGCTCCGCGTGGACGGCCGGGCCGAGGCCATCGGCCAACTGCTCAACCTGCCCGCCGAGAAGCGCATCGGCGTCCTGCTGCCGGTCGGCATTCCGTCCGAAACATATAAGCAGCCGACCAAAATGCCCTTCGAACAACGCGCCTGGTTCAACCAATACGGCGCTGACAAACAATAGAAGACAGGTTATTGATGAAAGATGAAGATCAGTCCGGTTTGCGCTGTCCCAAGTGCGGCTCGACGGACATTGCCGAGATCGTCTATAATCCCGCGGCGATGGATGAACAACTGCTGCGTCGGGTACAGGCCAAACGGGCGGTCATCCGTACCGGCGCGCAGCCCAATCCTGCGCCGCGATACTACTGCAACTATTGCGGCTACGAATGGTAGGGGGAAAGAGAGCAGCCTTGTCGATTACGTGAAGCTGGGTTTGACGTTGACGACGCGGCCGCTGCGGCGCTTGCGATTATTGACGGCGCGGCCCTTTGACGTGCGCTGACGAGCACGAAAACCGCTCTTGCGGGCACGCTTGACCAAACTTTTCCGATGATTTTTCACGGGTATCTCCTGTTCTTATCATTGCTGTTTGTGCGGGGCTGTTTCGAGACCCCGAATGTCTTCTTCAAAAAGCGTCGCAAAATTATACCCTGGAATTCTTCAAATGCAAGACCTTCTGCCAAAAATAAATCATTACCCGTCTGTCGGTGATGCTCAATCGCCGGTGATGCATTCGGTTATCTTCTTATCGGCGTGTCTGCAAAGGGGCTGTGTTCGGAGATTGGGGTTTGGGGTGTTCCAGGACGCCCAGATAGGGCAGTGTTTTTTCGAGAATCTCCCGCGCCACCGGTGCGGCCACACGGCCGCCGCTGTAGCCCTTGCCCAGTGCCCGGTTGGGACGGATGATCGAGACCAGCACCACCACGGCGGGCTTGTCGGCCGGGGCGCCGCCGACGAATGACGAGACGTAATTTCGTGTGTCGTAGCCGCCGCCGGGCAGGGCAATATTGGCGGTGCCGGTTTTGCCCCAGACCTGACAGTTTTCAAGCGCCGCCTGGTCGCCGGTGCCCTCATTCACCACCCCGGTCAGGGCGTTTTGCACCATCCACCGGGCCACTTCCGGTTTGAGAATGTAGCCGGCCCCGGCGCTGGGCTGTCGCAATTCGGTGATCTTTCCGCTGCGGTCCACCACCGCCCGAACGATGTGCGGACGAACCAGGCTGCCGCCGTTGGCCAGCATACAGTAGGCCCGCGCCATCTGAATCGCCGTCACCGAAACCTCATGCCCAAAGGGAATGCGCGTCACGCTCCAGCCGCTCCAGCGATTGAGCGGATGGAGTATGCCCGGCTCTTCGCCCGGCAGATCCACGCCGGTGCGCCGGCCGAACCCGAATATCCGCAGGCCGTCGTACAGGGTTTTTTGTCCCATTTGCAGGCCGATTTTGGCCATGCCCACATTGCTTGAGTGGATTTGAATCTCGCGCACGCTCATCAGGCCGTAGCGTTTGTTGCCGAACTCCCCGATGCGATAGCGTGCGAAATAGCCGTTTTCACAGTCGAATTTCTCGTTAAATCCGATGCTTCCGCTGTCCAGGGCAATCGCGGCGACGATGGGTTTGAAGATACTGCCCGGCTCATACACATCGGTCAAAACACGGTTTTTCATATATTCCGGATCGGTGCGGGAGAAGTTGTCCGGATCAAAATCCGGCAGTGAGACCATCGCCAGAATCGCCCCGGTAGAGGGATTCATCACGACGCCGACGGCGGCCTCGGCTTCATACTCACGCATTTTGCTGAGCAGCGCCGAACGCACGAATTCCTGAATGCTTGCATCGAGCGTCAATATCAGGCTTTGGCCGTCGATGCTTTCCACCCGGTCAGCCGGCGCCGCGGCGATCGGTCGGCGAAGGGCATCGACCACAAAGACGCTTTTGCCCTCCGAGCCGCGCAGCAGGCCGTCGTACTGCAATTCAAGCCCTGCCAGCCCGGTCTGCTCAGTCCCGATAAAGCCGATGATATGGCCGGTCAGTCTGCCGGCCGGCCAGTAGCGTTTCCAGCGAGATTCGACACCGATGCCGGGAAGGCGGGCGTTGACGACGGCGTCGCGCGTCAGGGTATCCACATCCGACAAGATAGGGGCGTATCCGGGATTGGAGGCGCTGTCGATCAACCGACAAATTTCATGCCCGGGAACCTCAAGCAAATCATGCAGCGTGAAAGCGGCGACTTTAATCATTTCGGCATCTTCAAAACGTCGCGGCTCGGCAAAAACGGTATAACTGATATTACTGGCCGCCAGCAGACGACCGCGCGAATCGACGATAAAACCGCGCTGGGCGCGTTCGGGAATGACGGCGTTTTGCTGACGTCGGCTGGATTGCTCAAACGTGGCGGCCTGGACGTACTGCAGATCGAACAGACGCCAAACCAAAAGACCAAAGATGACGCAGACCAAGACAAATCCTGCGATAATCGTAGTGCACTGGCGTTTCATAAGATTAGTCCTGCGGCCTCGATTCCGTCGGCGGCGTCAGGCCGGCCGGGCTGATTAAACTTTCAAAATGAAGCTGCTTTTGCCGAAGCTGCTGGGTACTCTGATTTTGCTCCACGATCGCCGAACGATATTGATTGAACAAACGTACCGAGCTGGTCCGCAAATGAACGGTAAAGACCAACATCGCCGTCACAAAAAAGACACAATAGATAAATCGCCCGCGCGACATCGACAAGGACTCACAAAAGTCAGGATGCCGGAATAATCAGTTTCATTCCCGCCTTGACATCATCAGGGCTTTTAAGACGGTCTTTGTTCAGGTCCATAAGTTCTTTATATTTATGCCCGTCGCCGAGAGTTTTCTCGGCAATCTTCCAGAGTGAATCGCCGGGCTGGACAACATACTCAGCGGTTCGCGGAGCAGCGGCCGGTCGCGGGGGACTCGGTGCGTCCTCCGATCGCTCAAAAAAATTCGAAAATCGCTGAAGCAGACCCTCAGCGGCTGATGTCCGGGTACGCTCTGCGTCGGCCTGGTGTTCTTTGAGCGGCGGGATCACCAGTCGGCTGCCGACGACGACATGATCCGGCGAGGTCAGCACGTCTTTATTGGCCTCGTACAGTTTTTGGATCACCGCACGTCGATTGCCGTCTTCCGTGCCGTAGTATTGTTGCGCAATGACGGCCAGGTTTTCGCCGCGCTGGACAATGTGTTCACGCACGGCAGGGCCTTGCGAACGCGACGGCTGCGGCAGGTCAATCCGGTTGACCTGCTCGGCACTCACCGACGGCGTCGGCGAGTGCGGCTCTGGTGTTGCGGCGGCGGTGACCGGAGCGGACGCCTGCTGCGGGGCGCTGTCCAGGATAATCACGTCCTGCGGCGGTTCGGTTTGACGCAGCGGAACATCGCCGACCAAACGCTGAGCCGTCTCCGTTACCCGATGATCAATGACCAGATCAGGGCCGGACGGTGCAACAATTGAGGTGGTTTTGACCACATCCTCAGCCGAGGCCGATTGCAAAAACGACGGCAGCCCGTTGATTAAAAAGGCGATCAGGACGATAAAAACCAACCCCAGCAGCAACCCTACTTTGGCGTCAGCAGTCATTTGGACAACTCCCTTTTCCATATTCTTATAACCGTTTTGCAATTCGCAGTTTGGCGCTTCGACTGCGGGGATTTGCGACGATTTCTTCGCGCGTCGGCTGAATCGGCTTTTTGGTCAGCACGTCGTAAACCCCCTCTGTTTTATTTCGACGAAAATCATTTTTGACTATCCCGTCTTCAAGACTGTGAAAACTGATCACCGCAATCAGACCGCCGCCTTTGAGCAGGTCCGGCGCTGCCTCCAGCAAACGCCGCAGGCGATTCAACTCGTCATTAACCGCGATCCGCAGGGCCTGAAAGGTGCGCGTCGCCGGGTGAATCTTATGCCCCCGCGACGGGGCCTTCAACGCACGGCAAACCACCGCCGCCAGTTCGGCTGTTGTAGTCAGTTTTGCGCGTTTGCGCTGCTCGACAATAAACCGGGCAATCCTCCGTGATGCCCGGTCCTGACCGTAGCGATAAATCAGATCCGCCAGGTCCTTCTGGCTCAACCGATTCACCAAATCCGCTGCGGTGGTTCCGAGCCGGTCATCCAGCCGCATATCCAGCGGCATTGCGGTCTGGAAACTCAGACCTCGCTGTACATCATCCAGTTGGGCCGAACAGAAGCCCAAATCCGCTATGATCAAATCAACCTTGTCAATGCCGCGTTCGGCCAGCAACTCGGCGATTCGGTCGAAATTGTCCCGAATCAGTTCCACACGGCACGCAAGATCGCGTAAGTTCTGCCAGGCCCTTTGGATACTGTTTTGATCCACGTCCAGTCCGAGCAAGCGACCCTCAGGGCCTAACATTCGGCCGAACAACCGGCTGTGGCCTCCATGCCCGACGGTTGCATCGACCATAATCCCATCCGTGGGAAGGTCAATCCGTTCCAACAACGGTTCAACGAGAACCGGTCTATGCTGCGGGACATCCGAGTCGTCCCTGAGATGCGATGTGTCCGCAGCGTCGCTCATGGTCACACGGCGGCGTACCCGGCCGCACCGGCCGGCTGCCGTAACCCAAGCATAGCCTCCATCTGAGGCGAAAAAGCAATCTGCTCGAACACGCCGCCAAGCCGATTGACCCGATCCAGCCGCTCGGCCAATATATCCGCCGAAGCCAGCGTCTGATCGTCGGTCTTCTGCCGGCCGGCCAGCGCCCGCCCAACAATATCAATAGCGTCATTGTGGCTTACCATAACAAGCCCTCCTAAATGGCTATTCAACTATGTTTCGTGTCTGACGCAGGATTTGTTCTTGTCGGGCATGGGTCACCTGGGTCTGATAAAGATTGAGATTGTCAGACAAATACTGCTCCCAATCTTCCGTATTCCAGACCTCAATATGGTCCCGCACACCCACCAGCGTCAGATTCGTGCCCAAACGGGCGCGTTTTCGCAATTTTTCATTGATGAGTAATCGCCCCTGCCGATCCAACTCAACCTTGCTGGCCAGAGCGAAACTCAACCGCTCATACGTGACCGATTCGTCCGGGGCGCCCGTCCCTGGGGCACCGGCAAGGGCGATTTGCTCAAATTGTTTTTCCGGATACAAACTCAAAATACCATTGGGACCCATCGCCAAGTAAAAATTGCTGCCGTATCGCTCCGTATCAATTTGACTGCGGAGCTTGTTCGAGATGAAAAGGCGATTCTTATCATCGATCGTATGCTCGTATTCACCTGTTAACATTAACATGGATTTAGTCCCACATGGCAACACAGCTATGGGAGAATGGTATCATTCTGTACCACATTCTGTCAATTAAAAATCGGCGTTTTCTGAAAATATGTTTAACTTTTTAGGATTCCACCGACTTGATCACCAGGCTGGACTGGTCAGAACTGACTATATATACGAATAAGAGAACTGGAAAACGCAATATATTGAGGTTTGTTTAATTTTATCAGATCCCTCAGTCGCACCACCATATTGTGATCATCCCATGGGTGTCAACGCACCGATAAACCCTCAAAATCCCAAGCCGAAAAGAATTAACCAAAACCTGACAGGAAGTATCCAAAAAACAGGGAAAGCGAAACGAATTGAAGGTGATCCAAACGGCAGTTTGGATCGATAACATTTTACTGATTAAAAAAAATGACCGGCAACGGCCTGATTCAGCGCCGATACCAACAGTGTGACACTTCTTGACACCGCCCGCAAGGTGCGCGATTGGCCGTGATGTTATGCTTGTTTAAGGAATAGCATCAGACAAGTATTCCTCTAAAAAAAAAACCAAATCTTTCATATCAACCACGCAATCGTTATTGACATCCATCCTTAACGGTTCCCCGCACACGGCGGATTGGGTGGTGAAGGTCCACATCGGCCCTGGATTGGATGAGTTATTATCAAATGCCGTAACTTTCCAATAATAGGACACCCCCCACTTTAATGGATTCGGTTTATAGGTGTTTTCGTGCAAACCGGAAGCAACACGCACCAGATTGTCCGGAGATTCCCCAAGACATACATCATAGGTGTAGAGACAGTCAAATTCTGAAGGCCATTCAAGATGTGTCAGTGGATCGACATCTGTCCGGCCGTCCTTCGGGTCAAGAACCGCAGGCCGAAAAGCACCGGCCATATCCCATGCAATATAATCAACAATAAAGTCGGCTTCGCTGGCACCGGCGCCTTCGCCCCACTGCAAATAAGGCCCGTCCGGATTCAGGAAATTGTCAAATCCTGCCGACGGAGAGACGGCAGCAAGAAATTCATTGTCCCGATAGACAAGACAATCGCCTTCCGGCCGAATACTGAGCCGATAGGCATGCATCTCAGAGGCGTTATCCACCTGTGATGCAATTTGACGAAATGTTCCGCCGTCGAACCAAAAAACTCCTGTTGTGGTCACCGATAAAAAATAACGACGATGCACACTGTTTCCATCCCCCAGATAGACCTCAAAATCCACACCGCGAGTAGGACTGGTACTGCGCGTGACCTGCATCCGGATTTCACAGGTCAGACCCGTCTCCGGCGACGCTGCCGCGAACCCATCAACGCTCTGATTGAACCATCGAGCTCGCTGGTTCGGACCGGTTATCACTGTCATGTGACCAGCCGTTGAAAGTTGAACGGCTTGATTCTCTGTCATACCGCTGCCGGTGAAAAACCATTCGGGTTCAGCCTGGGCAGGCGTCACATCCGCATTGAAAATTCGTTGCATATATTGTTTCATCGTCAATGTCGGCGCAGCGGGGCCTTCCGGCATTGGCGTCTGGAGCCATTTCAGATTAAAGGCATAATGCTGTTTACTGCTTATTAAATGAATAATCCCGTCGGGCGATTGGGTTGAGGCCAGATACCCTTTGGGTTCGGCTGTATCCGGGCCGAGGGTAAACCATCCCGTATTTCCGCCGCCATCCACTAAACGCGGCGGACCATCGTCGGTAATTAATCGTTTAAGCGGCCATGTTTGTCCATCATCATAACTGACCATTCCCACTAATCCTGAAACGGCTCGTTCTTGGCCCGCGGCATCTTGAATCTTCAATGACGGAAAGAACGTCGCCATAAACAACGGCCCTTCCTTAAGCCGCAGAATCGTGGCACGCTGGCCGCCGCCTAAAGGCGGAAGCGCAGAGGCCGAATACGTCCAGTTTTCGCCCATATCTGAAGAGACGCTTATCGGCATCTTTCCATTGATGTCATTGCCACGCCCAAAAGCCAACAGATTCCCGTTATTTTGCTGAATGACCGCCGCATGAATGCCTGCGATCCATGCACCGGTCGAGCCTTCTGAAAAAGACGGAGACGGCCGTCCACGTCCCGGATCGATCCACGTCTGACCGCCGTCTTTGCTGATGTGCACTGCACTGCCGCCGGCGCCGCCGGTAACGGCATCACATGGCAACACTAAATAATCTTCTTGTGTCCGGAACAACCCGGCAATCGGCATATTTCGTAAACCATGCGCGTCATTGATGATTCGCGGCGTGGACCAAGTCACTCCATTGTCCGTGCTGGTCCGCAATATCAACGCCAACTTGCCCCATGTCGCATCGGTACATAATCCATTTGTAAAATAAATGGTTTGGTCACCGTCCCAAAACAGGGCTGTTCCGTGGTCGTTTCGATCAGCCATATCCCAAAACAAATCAGCCGGTTCCCAGGACTCGGCGCCGCGGCGCAAGCGACTGGCCGCTACAGCCAACTCTCGGCCCGGTTCCGTATTGCAGGTGTACCAGATGGCCAGCAAATCACCGTTGGGACAAGCCGTAATGGCGGGCTGATGATTGTGACGTGAATACAATGGACCGTTTGAGTTGGGCGGCACAAAAACATATTGACGCGGTCCTCTAAAATAGGATTCATGTGTATCGGGTCCTTCTGACCAGTCATAAGATTCCTGGCTTACATGCTGCGCCCACCGCGGCGGAGTCGGACAAGGCAAGAGAGCCGTTTCCGGCAGGTGCCCTTGAACGACCCGAAATCCGATCAGCCAATGCTTATCTTCCGGCAGCGTACTCATTCGATTGGCTGAACGCAGGTATTGCACTGGCGTCGAATGACTGCCTCCGCGAGTTACGCGCGCGATGCCTTCTCCATACCCGATCGGATCGGTTTGATCAAATGAAGGATAAGGCCCATACCAGTCCAGACACCATTCTTCAACATTCCCGTGCATATCATAAAATCCCCATGCATTCGGGGGAGTCTGCCCAACCGTCAGATTAATGCCGGCTACAGGCGTCCACGATGTATTTTGATTTTTATGATATGTCTCAGGAAGTGTATCGCCCGTAAAAAACGCTGTCGCTGTGCCTGCTCGACAGACATATTCCCACTCGGCCTCTGTAGGCAGCCGATAGGGGACGCCTTCTTTTTGACTGAGCCATTCACAGAAAGCCATCGCCTCATGCCAGGAGACATAGACAGCCGCCTCATCATCACCGCTTGACAATCCATGTTTTCCGCGAAACGCGGCATGGTCGGGATCGAATTGTTCGTATTGGGCATTTGTGATTTCCGTTTCGGACAGATAAAACGATTGACTGATCGTTACCGTCCGAACGGGCTGTTCATCCCACTCGCCGTTGGATTGTCCCATTTGAAAACTGCCGGCCTCCACACGGCGCAGGGTCATCCCAACGGAATTTTCATAAGACGAAGCAGACGTTTCCGCTGCCATCTGACTTGATATTGAAATCGCCAAGAACATTAATACAGACACAGACTGTCTCATAAGGCAATACTCTTTCAGTTTGATTTGGTTTGTCATTCAGTCGAGTTAGCGCCATTCGATCGGCAGTAAAAAAGTATTTTGGGGACTTCCGTTGAACAAATCCAATCCGATCACATTGGTGTGTGTATCGCTTTGACGAACACTGCCATCAAGATAGCCGGAGTTCAGCCGCATACGCGGAATATTATTGCGTGAATCCGGTTTCATCCAAAACTTTTGAAACTGATCTTCGGCGCCGTCAACCCCCTGATTGAATCCGTGGCTGTAGGCGCCCTGCATTCGATGATTGGCGATCCACTTGTCCAATGGGCGATGTTCCGCAGGCCCCACTACGCCATTATCCATATAGCATAGATCAGAAATCATGAGCTGATGTTTTCCGTCGATGGGGCTGAAACGGTGCCCGGATTTCTCAAACCCCCGATAGTTCCACAGCAGCATATAAGAGCAATTTAAGAACGTACTTACTTCGGAGTTGTATTCATCATAAAATCGCTCAAGGTCTTCCGGTTCTGTAGGATTGATGGGGCAGTGAAAATAGATTGGATCGCGGACGTAAGCACCCAAAAATCTCAGGATATCGCCCCCAAAAGCAGAGTCCGGGCGATTGGAATAATATTTAATCCGAATGGGTATTGCCCACCAGTCATCAATTTCACCATGAATTCCGTTCCCATTTAAATCTCTGCCTTGAGTGCTGGGGGGAAGTTTTCCGTTATTGTCGGTGCTGTATGCTTGCAGTGATTGGACGACGCCGCGCTGACGAGTCGAACAGATAACCATACGAGCATGCTCTTTGGCTTTTCTTAGAGCGGGTGCAACAATTGACAACAACAACGCGATGATGGCAATCACCACAAGCAGCTCGATTAATGTAAAGCCTTTTTGAGCTGTTGTTTTTCCCATATACAATCCTTTCACTGGACAGGCGCAGCGGACGGATCTTCCGCTGCGCCTGTTACGATTAGCATAACATCCGTCATTTTTCAAAAGCGCCTATGGACATGCCTCGGCCGGAATAAGATTGCAATCCAGCCATTCAGACGCCAGTATTGCAAAGTCTGCAATATCAACAACGCAGTCGCCATTGGCATCCATCAGTAACGGAGGATCACACACAGGACTGATCGTCGTGAAGCTCCACAGATCGCCGGCGTATAAATTTTGTCCATCAAATTCATCAACAACCCAGAAATACCGTGTATCCCAGTCTAATGTCCCAGGGTCAAAGACAGCGTTTTCAAACTCTCCCTGATAAGCCGACGGTCGCCGTTCAACCACATCACTGGCTGCGGTACTCATATAGACTTGATGGGTGTACGGTCCGCCCGGAGCGGGGTTCCAGGTCAGCATCGTCCCGAAGGGACTCACTTCAACCGCATCGTTGCCAGGCGCCGGATTATACGCTTTCGGCGGCACCGTTGTAAAGCTCCAGACATTACCGGTAATCACATTGGCATCGGTAATTGTATCCACGCGCCAATAGTACGTCGTATCCAGTTCCAGCTCACTGCCGACCGGCCAAACACTGTCCGTTATATCAGTTGCCACGGGCACGGCGTCGGCAAAGTTCGGATCAGATCGGAAATAGAGGTTTTGCGATGTCATTTCAACACCGGGCGTCCACTGTAAATCCGGGCTTGTTGTGACATTGATTTGTCCGTTGCTCGGATCGGGATACTTGGCGAGACTGCTTTGGTCATAAATCGTTGCCAGTTCAGCCTCGTTCAGGGGGCGATTGTAAATGCGCACATCATCAATTATGCCCCGGAAAAATCGCTCACGCGGCAGCACTTCTGCGCCGATACGAGTCGCACCACCAAACGTTTCATTAAAATGGGTGGCGGTGTTAACCGCAGAATGGACCTGGCCGTCCTGAATCAGATAAAGTGTCGCCTGCGTCCGTTCAATCACCAGCGCAAGATACGCCCACGTATCAATGGGAAGAGTAATGCCGCTGTTCCATCCGTAATGGGTGCCATTCCAGAGATATCGAACACTGCCTCCTTCAAGCTGAATGCCGGCCCCGTATTCAGGTGCTATTTCCGGAAAACGATTCACAAACAATCCCACGACGGACTGTTGCGGTCCATCGGGACGAAGCCACATTGCTATCGTTGCTTGATCTGTATTAATGTTCGCATGACCGCCAATGTCTGTTAACTCAATTCGCGGCCCCTCATCATTGAATTGATAGAGCGGGTCAAATTTTATAGCTCTGTCTACAACACCGGATGTCCGGGAATAATCGTTGTGTTGGGCAACGATGGTACCATTCGGCCCGCCGGAGACCGCATTGACCACAGCGGTCCCTGAGGCTTCATCTAATTTCCAGTGCCCAAACAGGCCGCCCGTCGAAAAGCTCCATACATCACCGCTCATAATCGGCTCACCGCTGCCGTCCAATTGATCGACACGCCAGTAATACGTGCTGTTCTCTTCCAGTGCATCAGCAATCTGGAATTGCGGCTCCGCTGTCGTGCTCCTCAGTGTTAATGCGTCCGGAGATGTTCCGAAATACACATTGTACGATTCGGCAAGAAAGTCTCCCTGCCACCCCAGAAGGGGGACAGTGGCATTATTGCCGGAGTTGTTAGGTGGTTGCGGCGAAGCCGCTTTGCCTGCCGTGGTGAACATCCAGACATCACCCACTGTCACCGCTCCGCCGGCAATAGAATCGACACGCCAATAGTAGGTTGTCCCCAACTGAAGAGATTCAACCGTCAGTGCCGTGTCAGTCAAGTCAGAAGCCACCGGGCTCAATGCATTGGGGTCCGTCCCCAGATAGACATCAAATGCGGTTACTTCAGAAGAGGCTTTCCAGGCTAATGTCGGGGCGATCTCCACCCCGACAGCTCCGGAAATCGGAGAAGGACTGTATGACTGATATGAAAAATAGGCAACATCGAACCAGCTTTCGCCGAAACGAATTTCATCGATTTCCCAAATATTGTTATTTCCGCCACGAACTCCGAGCTGAGTATATATTCCGGTGTACGTTCCCGATCGTGTGATAGTCCAGGTGTCAGGTTCGATGCTGTCTATGATGTCTGTGCTTTTATAGACTTTCAGGGCAATTCTATCGGTTCCTGCGGCTCGCGCCTCAATTTTACCTGCAACCAAATAGGTCGTATTGTGCTCAATCAATATATTTGTGGAGCATCCCGCACCATAGCAGATTCGAAAACGACCCTCTGAACCGATGCCAAGCTCGATAATTGTAACACCGGTCCCTCTTAATGCGAGTCCCATATACCGATTTGAGCCAGAACGCATAAGGAAACTAAAATAATAGTCTTTGTCTTTATCCATATCAATCTGGGCATCCGCTGTAAACATTCTGGTGCCTTCCAGATTACTGCCGGATTGCGTACGGATCCGATTGCCGATAGCGGAAAAACCTGAACTTTCAGGATAATCCAGACTTCCGGGGGCTATTCCAACAGCTCCGCCCGCCCACGAATCTGCCAGACCAATATCGTTGATAGACGATTGCCCTGTCAGTGTTGTACCGGAATAATCAAACCCGGTATAGGCCGTTACATCTCCAAATGTTGTGGATGTAAGCATTGCCCCAATTACCATTATAACCAATGAGATATTCATTTTATTCATAGCTCATCCATCCTCTCGTAAAAAGTTAACCTCAATATCACTGAACCATTCTGTGCCTTATTCAACTTCAATCATATTTTCGACCCTCGCAAAACAATTTGTTCACCGTCATTTCGATGTTATCGCATCTTTATTTTCCGTAACGATTTTAACTCGTGATGATTGTCCTGGTTCCACTCAAAGGCATCCACGAACTCGATGATCTTTCGCTGCTGATTGGCCGAGGGGCCGCGCAGGGGTTCGGCCGCGTAGCCGGAGCAGATGCCCAGATGCTCCAGTGCATATTTCACGCCCGGCAGATACC
>JBNRMN010000066.1:0-45341 GCA_050309605.1 Anaerohalosphaeraceae bacterium | reverse complement strand
CGTTGCCCTATCCTCCCCTATGGCAGAGGTATTATAATCTACCATGCTGGTGTCTTAAAGCGTTAAATCCAAAATACTTATAGTTTTCAAAGAGCATTTTCAACCAACTTTATTGGAGAAGAGCCATAAAATAAATTTTACGGCAATAAATCACTGTCTGGCGACGTTTACTAAAAGAGCGTATTTTGGCCGCTAAATGGCAATAATAATGGATATGAGGAGGCGACATGCAGATGACGGTTTCGAATCCGGGACGGACAGCTTTATGCCTCATAAAAACCCCCTTATCAGTATCGCTGCAAGGGGCGGCAAACGCCTCTAAAATCAAACAAAAAGGTTTATCATTTTTGCCTGTTTTTTCCTGAAAAACCTCAAAGAAACCGTTGAACACAGACCGAAAATACCGGTAGCCATTAATTAAGGGAAAGTCGCAGGCCGTGAAAAAAACGTTTCACATCCTGACAAGTTATATCGTATCTTTTTAAGTGTGGCCTTATCAGGCATCACTCGGACAAGGCTGTTTTGGAAACGAAAACAGACAGATTCCGGAGGGAAAAGTCATGAAAACAACAACAACCACACTGTTTGCAATAGTGGCCGCAGTGCTGTTGACGATGGCAGGCTGCGATATGAGCGCAAGCCGAAAACAAGGCGCGCAGATGCGGTTTGAAGAGACGATGGATCAGGCACGTCTGGAAACGGCCCGTCGGTCGCTGGTCGAGGGGCGTTATGCGTATGCCCGCAAGGTGCTGGAGCCTTGCCTGGACTCGCCCCGGCGCCACGATGAAGCCGAACACCTGATGGCGCAAATCCAGACCGCCGATCAAGTCTATGCCCAATTGAACGCTTATCGCCAAGACAGCGACGACAGCGAACGGGCCTATTGAATCGCCTTTTGGCCGTCCAAAGCCTGATTCTTTAACGACGGCGCACTGCAAGCCGCATCCATCGTGATTCGGCCCGAATGGCCGAAACAAATGGCCCGTCTATCCGTTACACGCGAGCAGCTCTTCCGCTTCATACCCGCCGGTACGTGAAAAACCGTTGCCTTTCGATATCCGACCGCCTACAATGCCCCCATTACGCTGAAAATACCGATTGGATAATGGAGGCAGACAATGAATTCAGTACACCGATTATGTGCGGTCGGGACCGTCTTGCTGGCCGGCTGCTGGGCCTGCGGGGAATCGAAAACAGTCACAGTCGAACTGGATACCTCCGCGGTGCCGGAGCTTCGGGAATGGGGCGAACAGGCCAAAGCCCTTGTCGAAGAATGGTATCCGCGAATCGTTAATCTGATACCGACCAAGGGCTTTGAGCCGCCGACAGAGGTCAAAATTACCCTGCGAAAATCGGATCGTGGCATTGCCGATACGGCCGGTGCCCATATCCGTGTCTCTTCGGGCTGGATCGAAAAACGCCCCGAAGATATCGGCCTGGTCTTTCATGAGTTGGTGCACGTGATCCAGAATTACGGCCCGACGCGGCAGGGCTGGCTGGTCGAAGGCATCGCCGATTATCTGCGCTGGGCGATTTATGAAGCCAAGCCGCTGTCGTGGTTTGCCCTGCCGAATCGGCCGGATGGGTATCGACAGGGGTATCAGGTCACGGCGGGTTTTTTGCTGTGGCTGGAGTCCGACCGGGCGCCGGGAATTGTCAACAAGCTCAACACCGCACTGCGCAACAAAAACTACAGCGATGAACTGTTCGAATCGGAAACAGGGCTGGATCTGGATGCGCTCTGGGCTGCCTATCAACAGGAACGCGCAGAGAAGTCAACCGATTGACCGACTGATTCGACGATGAGCACACCGACGGTAACGCAGTTATATGACCGATTGTATGCGCGTTTCGGGCCGCAGGGCTGGTGGCCGGGGCACGGGCGATTTGAGATCATCGTCGGTGCGATTCTCACGCAGAACACCAACTGGACCAATGTTGAAAAAGCTATCGCCAACCTCAGAAACGCCGGCGTCCTGACTCCGAAACAACTCGTTGCGCTGGAGCCGCAGCGTCTGGCGGAACTGATTCGACCGGCCGGGTACTTTAATGTCAAGGCCGGGCGTTTGCGTCATTTTCTTGAATGGCTGTTTGACCGCTTCGACGGGGATGTGGACAGCGCAGCTGCGCTGTCCACCCACGGTTTGCGGGACGAATTGCTGGCCGTCAAAGGTATTGGGCCCGAAACCGCCGATTCCATCTGTCTGTATGCGTTCGAAAAACCCGTCTTTGTGGTCGATGCCTATACCGCACGAATTCTTGGACGGCATGGGATGATCTGGCCGCAAGCCGGCTATGAAGAAATCCGCGAGTTTTTTGAATCCCATCTGCCGCGCGATGTGCAGCTTTATAACGAATTTCACGCCCTGTTGGTGCGTCTGGGCAAAACCTACTGCAAACCCCGACCCCTCTGTTCAGGCTGCCCGCTGGAGGACTGGCCGCGCACCAATGTGGAATAAAACTGCCCTCACACGCAACGGCAAACCGGTTGATGCGCTGCCGCCAATCACCGTGAGCCGGTTTAGAATAATCCCTGTACTTTACCGGTTTTGACATCGACATCAATCCGGCGGTAGGCCGGATTGGATCCGGTGCCGGGCATCAGCTTGATATCGCCGGCGATGGGCACGACATAACCGGCGCCCTCATAGACCATCACATCGCGGATGGGCAGTTCCCAGCCGACAGGACGTCCTTTCAGCTCCGGATCGTGCGACAGGCTCAGATGGGTCTTGACCATACAGGTACCCAACCCGCGCAAGGCCGGATCCGCATCAATATTGCGAATTTTGGTCAGGGCTTTATCACTATAACAGACGCCTTTGGCGCCGTAGATTTCGGTGGCAATCAGCTCGATGCGTTCTTTCAGCGGCATCTCCAGATCATACAAATAGTGAAAGTCGCGCTCTTCCTGGGCAATGGCGGCGACCTTCTCGGCCAGTTCAATCGCCCCCTGGCCGCCCTTGAGCCAATGCTGCGAGACCGCCGCTTCGGCCCCGTATTGCTCGGCAACCCGACGCACCAGCGCCAGCTCGGCGGGCGTATCGGTGTGGAAGGCGTTGACGCAGACAACAGGACGGACGCCGGACTTGCGTACGATGTCGATATGAGCGATGAGATTTTCGCAGCCTTTTTCCAGCAGCTCAAGGTTCTCCGTTCGGTACGCTTCCGGCAGCGGCGCACCGGGTTTGACGGCCGGGCCGCCGCCGTGCATCTTGAGTGCACGCACCGTGGCCACAATGACCACCGCATGGGGCTTTAGCCCCGACATCCGGCATTTGAGATTCCAGAATTTTTCGTACCCGATATCGGCGCCAAATCCGCTTTCGGTAACCACAAAGTCCGATAATTTGGTCGCGACCAGGTCGGCGATGATACTGCTTTGCCCGATGGCGATGTTGGCAAACGGGCCGGCATGAACAAGGATCGGCTGGCCTTCGATGGTTTGTACGAGGTTGGGGTTGATCGCATCGATCATCCAGGCTGTCATGGCGCCATCGACTTCCAGATCGGCAGTGGTCACCGGCTTGCCGTTTTTATCGTAAGCCACGACGATTTTGGCCATTCGCCGACGCAGATCGGCCAGACTGGTGGACACCGCCAGGATCGCCATTACTTCGCTGGAGACGGAAATCTGGGCGCCGGAATCCATTTCCAAGCCGTCCATCTTGCCGCCTTTGCCGATGGTGATATTGCGAAGTGCCTGGGCGCAAAAGTCAATCGCCCATTTGATTTGAACGTTTTCGGGGTCGATGTTGAGCCGTTTCAAGCCGATGCGTGCCAAGCGGGCGTCGTCGTAATTGTGCTCGTGCTGCATCCGCGCCGTCAGGGCGACCATCGCCAGATTATGGGCGTTGGTCACACATTCGATATCCCCGGTCAGTCGGATCGAGAACGGCACCATCGGGATACACTGGCTCAGTCCGCCGCCGGCGGCGGAGCCTTTGATGTTGAAGGTCGGCCCGCCGCTGGCCTGGCGAATGCAGCCGACGACCCGCTTGCCGAGCAGCCCAAGACCCTGCACCAGCCCAATGGTGGTGGTTGTTTTGCCCTCACCCAGCGGGGTCGGCGTAATGGCCGTTACGTCGATATAACGTCCGGTCGGAGCGTAGCGCAGCCGATCCATAATTTTAGCATAGTCCAGTTTGGCCAGTTTCTCGCCCATCGGCAGCAGCTCGCCATAGGCCAGCCCCAAATCGCGAGCCAACTGATACAGCGGCTTGATGTTCTCCTCGGCCGCTTCGGCAATCTGCCAGTCCTTCATCGTCAGCGGATCCAATTTTGCCATAACCTCATCTTTCGCATAGAATTATCAATACCGTCCCGCACCCCGACAAAAAACACGATTACAGGGGTCTATTGTATTATCGTCTGAATTGGCCGCGTTCGCTATAAACGATGATCTGTTTTTTTGCACTTTTCTGCTGAAAATGACAGAGTCACCTCACGATTTTTGACCTGCCCTGCCACGATGATGAATCAGGCGTATGGATCCACAGAAAACATGACAAACCCTTGTTTGTATTGGTATTTATTCAAGACAATACAGATCGACCATTTTTCATCCGATTGTCCTATAGTCCACATACAGAACTTGTCCTATGCACGAGCTTATGGTATAATTATGAGTCTGTTTTGCAGAATCATTTTGGTGTTACAGGACGTAAAAGGTTTGTATGGCAAAAATAAGCCCGTTCAATACGGTGCATAAGCAGCTTGGGGCGCGGTTTGACGAGTTTGACGGCTGGACGCTGCCGGCGGATTTCGGCGATGCTTCAATCGAGACCAACGCGCTGCGGTCGCATTGCGCGGTGGTGGATTTGAGCAGTTTCGGCCGATTGTCGCTGAGCGGCCCCGATGCCGCAACTTGCGCAAACAGGTTGCTCGAAAAAGGCAAACTCTTTGACCAGCGGTGGAAATGGGCCACACTGAGCCAAACGGGGATCAACCTGCCCTGTCGGCTGGGTCGGCTCAATGGCGAGGTCTTTGTATTTACTCCGCCCGGAACCGCCGAGGGGGCCGCCGAGGCGCTGGGGTGCTATGCCCAAAGCACCGGACATAATATCTCCGTTAGCGATGTAACCGATAAGACCGCCATGCTCGGTCTGTACGGCCCGTCCGCCGTCGATTCTGTCAAAGACGTGCTGCCGTTTGATATCTCCGACCTGGAAGGCGGCGATATGCGGCGAATGACCTTTTTTATGATTTCCTTTACGCTGATGCGCGGAAGCTGGCTGTCGGGCGACGGGCTGGAGCTGATTTGTCCGGCCACCGCCGGGCCGCTGGCCGCAAGCGTCGTGGCCAAGTACCGCCATAAAAGAAATTTGACGCCTGCAGGAATGAACAGTCTGCTCTCGGCCATGCACGCTTAGCGGAACTGACCGCTCATTGACGCTTGCATCAGCACACAAACAGACCCGATAGAACGGCGGATAATACAATGGAAAAAGTCTTTCTCAACGGCGAAATCATCGACGCTCAGGCCGCGCAGATTCCAATCACCGACAGCAGTTTTCTGTACGGCATCGGCCTGTTTGAAACAATGCGGGCCGTCGGCGGGCGCGTCTTTCGGTTGGCCGATCATCTGGCCCGGCTCAACGCCTCAGCCAAGGCGCTGGCCATCTGCAATCGATACACTGACGAAGACATCGCCGCCGCAGTTGACGGATTGTTGCAGGCCAACGAACTGTCCGACGCACGGCTGCGTCTGTCGCTGTCCAACGGCCCGATCCAATCCGACGGCGCCGCGGCCTCGACCCTGCTGATCACCGCCGCCCCGTTGACGCCGTATCCGAAGGCGTATTACGACAAGGGCGTGCGGGTCATTTTGACCGATTATCGCCAAAACCCGAAAGATCCCTTTGCCGGACACAAGACCACCTGCTACGGCCCGCGGCTGACGGCCCTGCGCGATGCCCACCAGAAACTGGCCGCCGAGGCGCTGTGGTTCACCACCGAGAACGCCCTGGCCGAAGGATGTGTCAGCAATGTGTTTCTGGTGCGCGAAAATACGCTGTGTACCCCGCCGCTGGAGACGCCCGTGCTGAACGGTATTGCCCGAAAGACCGTGCTGGACATCGCCGCCGAAGACAACGTCGCTGTGGCCGAAACCTCCCTGCGCATCGATGACCTGCTGGCAGCGGAGGAAGTCTTTCTGACCAATGTCATTATGCAGGTGTTGCCCGTAACCGCCGTCGAGGCCCACACCGTCGCCGACGGCACACCCGGCCAAACAACCCGACGGCTTATGGAGCGCTACGAACAAAGGTTAAAGACGATGGCGTCATAGCCGCCCAAAGAGATGCTTTTGTAACGGCGGATGCGATAACCATCGTAAAGTCAAAACTCGCCCTTCAGCTCCCGCCCCATCAGATCGGCGATGGCGCTGCGAATATCTTTCGTGCCGCTGATGACCGCATCGATGGCCTCGGTGATGGGCATCTCGACGTGATGTCGTTGCGCCAGTTCCAGCACCGCCTTGCATGTCGGAACGCCCTCAACGACGCTTTGGGTGGCTGCCAGTGCGTCATCGGCGGTCATTCCCCTGCCGAGCCGCTCGCCGAAGGAACGGTTGCGTCCCATCGGCGAAATGCAGGTGGTGACCAGATCGCCCAGACCGCTCAGTCCCGTGAAGGTCTTTTCCCGCGCTCCCATTGCCACGCCCAGTCGCTGGATCTCGGCCAACCCGCGACACAGCAGCGCCGCTTTGGCGTTGTCGCCGGCGCCGATGCCGTCAATCGCTCCGGCGGCAATCGCAATCACGTTCTTCATCGCCCCGGCCAGTTCCACGCCCACACAATCGTCGTGAGTATAGACGCGAAACATCGCGGTATTGAAGGTCTGCTGAATCGCACAGGCCAGCTCGATATCCTCACACGCCACCGTCGCCGTGGCCGGCAGCCGCTGGGCCAGCTCATCGGCAATCGTCGGCCCGCTCAGGACGGCATACCGTCGATCCGCCCCCAGTACCCGACGCAAAATCTCCGTCGGACGTCGCAGCGACCCGATCTCAATGCCTTTGGTCACGCTGACGACCGGCACGCCGGACGGGATGTACTCGGCCAGCCGCTGCCAGGTCTTGTGCAAAAACTGACACGGCACTGCCGAGACGACCAGCTCGGCGTCGTCAAACGCCCGGGCGTCGTCGGCCTCGAGCCGCACACGGTCCGGCAGCGGGTATCCCGGCAAAAACCGGATATTCTCACGTGTGCGGGTCATCTCGGCCACATAAGCCGCCTCATGTCCCCACAGCGTTGTACGCACATGGTTCTCACACAGCAGCATTGCACAAACGCTGCCCATGCCGCCGTCTCCGATGATGGTTACCGTCTTAAACATAGTCGATATTAAACCTGTTCGGTTGCCAATCTGCAACCCTTTTTCACGTTTTCAGTTGGAGCGTCCCCCGCGGCACTCTGTGTGGTCCGGCTCGGTGTCGGCTTCCTTTTTACGGACAATCAATGTAATCGGGTAATAGAATTCACATCCACTGATCAGCCCTGTCAACGTTCCTTTAAGAAAACCGCACCGATAGATACCGTTCAGGACGCCGCGAAGCAGTGGGTGGTTGACCTTGGCGATCTGGTCGGGCGTAAAACGCTTCTTGAATTCGTCTTGCCCCAGCGAGAGCACCTCAATGGCGTCTTGACGTCGGAGCAAAATACTTCGCAATGTCCTGGGCTTGACGAGATTGAGCGTTTCGTAATAGG
Source organism: Anaerohalosphaeraceae bacterium (assembly GCA_050309605.1). Lineage (GTDB taxonomy): Bacteria > Planctomycetota > Phycisphaerae > Sedimentisphaerales > Anaerohalosphaeraceae > T3Sed10-213. The sequence continues at coordinate 37,632 of JBNRMN010000066.1, read as the reverse complement.
GTGTGTACTTGCGCAGCAGTTTGAGATACCGCCGTCCGCCGGCGCGATTGAGAAACGGCCACCAGAACAGATGGTAGTGGCCCTCATAAAACGAGTGATAATTGGGCAGGACGTGATACATCAGGCCGCCGGGTTTGAGCAGACGAATGCACTCGGCCAGCGTTGTTTCAAGCGAGCCGACATGTTCGAGCACCTGAAACGACGCGACCAGATCAAATGACGCATCCGGCAGCGGCACGGCCCGACCGTCATACAAAATCAAATTCAAATCCGGACATTCGCGCTTCAGTCGCTGGTAATAGCCCGGCTCAACCTCAAGGCCCACCGCATCCATCCCCGCATCCCGGCAGATTCGCAAAAAATCGCCCCGCTTGAACCCCAACTCAAGCAGCCGCAGGCCCTGCGGCGTGTCGATCCGGCAATCCGTCAGCAGGGACTGAAACTGAGATCGCGCCTTTTGATGCTCACGTTCCTCGACGTGTGGTCTGTGTCGTTCGCTTGTCAACTCGTCTCCAACGCTTGCGGGTCAACGTTTCTTTCTTTTAATGGTTAGATATTAAACCGTCTTTCGACGGTACTGCAAACGGCAAAATGTTCCATTTTTTTCAAGACACTGCGCCCCGTCTGCGGTATCATCTTAATCTATGATGCAGATAAACTATTATCCATTAACGTTTGAACCGATCTTCCAGCAGCGGATCTGGGGCGGTCGGCGGCTGGCCGAGCTGTTCGGCAAGGCCCTGCCCGATGCCGTTCCCATCGGCGAAAGCTGGGAGCTGGCGGATCTGCCCAACGGTCGTTCGGTTGCCGCCAATGGCCCGCTGGCCGGACAAACGCTGACCGCTATTTTACGGCAGCACGGCCCTGCTGTTACTGGAAAGCCGGATTTTACCGGACCTTTCCCCCTGTTAATTAAACTGCTGGATGCCGAGGAGGTGCTCAGTGTGCAGGTCCATCCCGACGCCGAGGCCTGCCGAACAATGGGCAAAGGCGAGCCGAAAACCGAGTGCTGGTATATCGTGGATGCCCGGCCCGGCGCGGTGATTTACAAAGGCCTCAAGCCCGGCACGACGCGCGATGCGTTTGCCGAGGCGATACACGACGGCACGTGCGCCGAGCTGCTCAATCGGGTACCGGTCGAGGTCGGTCAGTGTCATTTTCTGCTGTCGGGGATGTGTCATGCCATCGGGGCGGGACTGGTCATCGCCGAGATTCAGCAGCCCTCGGATACGACGTATCGCGTCTTTGACTGGAATCGCATCGACAAGACCACCGGCCGGCCGCGGCCATTGCATATTGACGAAGCGCTGCAAAGCATCCGATTTGACGCCGCCCCGCCGCTGGAGCCGACCACTGTTGGCCGGCTCGTGGACGCCGCGGAATTTAAGGTCGATAAAGGCCATCAAACGCCCGGCTGCGAAGTGCTGATCAAGGCCGGCACTATGCGGGTCCTGCTGATCCTGACCGGAAGCGGAACCATCATCTCTGAAACGACCGAGCCGGTCGATTTTTCAGCGGGACAAACCCTGCTCGTCCCCGCGGCGTATGAAGGCGTACTTCAGTTTAAGCGGGATTGTGAGTACTTAACCGTAACCCTGTAACCCCGATGACACAAGTCTCTGTATGCGCTTGACGTGACGGTCTGCTTGTTATACAATGTTTTATAGAAATGTAAGATCGTTTTTGTGTCTTTTCTTAGGAGTCGAGAAAACGTGCTGAAAGTCAGTGAAAACCCGCCAATGGTCTGGCCGGAAGATCAATCGATCGCCGATTTTGTCGGCACATGGTGGGTTGCCCATACCAAAGCCCGCAACGAAAAAGCCATGGCCTGGCAGTTGGTCAGTAAGCGGGTGCCCTATTTTCTGCCGATGACCTGGAAGGTCTCCCGTAAAAGCGGACGGACGCTTCGCTCGCTGCTGCCGCTGTTTCCGGGATATGTCTTTTTCTGCGGCGGCCAGACCGAACGGCTTGAAGCACTCAAGACCAATCGCGCCGCCGCGATTATCCCGGTGGTGGATCAGGTTCGGCTGGTGCGGGAATTGCAGCCGATTGAAACCGTCCTTCAGCTTGGCAAGCCTGTCGTGCCGCACGATTATCTCAAGGTCGGCCAGCGCTGCCGCGTCATCGCCGGGCCGCTGATGGGCACCGAAGGGCTGATCGTACAGACCCCCAAAGAAACCCGACTGGTGCTGCAGGTCGAAATGCTCGGCCAGGCGGCCAGCGTCGAAATTGATTATGATATGGTCGAAAAAATCGATGACTGACCTGCCGCAATGAGGTGATTATCGAAAACCGCAAGGCGATTAAGGAGAATCAGCAATGGCACACATAATCTGGATCATCGGAGCGTTGATTGCGCTGTGGGGGATTTCAGCGGTGCTGAAACCGGATTGGATGAAACGGTTTATCACCTTCATGGCGGCGGGCAATCGCTGGCGTCTGGCCGCGGCGGTCAAGGTGGTCGTCGGCGTGGTCTTTTTGATTTTAGCGACCGCAAGCCGCATTTCCTGGGTGATTATTGTTATCGGCATCCTGACCGCCGGCGGCAGCATTATCGCTCTGACGCTCAAACCCGAAAAAATGCAGGCGATGATGCACTGGCAGCAGCAGCGGCCGCTCTGGATGTATCGGCTATGGGGGGTTGTCGCCGTTCTGTTCGCTGCGTTGATTATGTACGCCGGCTGGCCCAAATAAGAGCCGCCTCCGTGGTCACCTGAACGCCCGATGGCCGAATGGTGCGGCCGCCGTGCACCGCCGGGCGGCCGAATCAGTCGTGCTTTATTGTGTGCACCCGCAATCGATGCCGTGGGGGTTGGCGTTGACATCGCGGCGAACGGCGACGATACTCGTGTCATCGGTTTGACTGGCCAGCCCCACGAACCGCCGCCGATAGGCAAGAATGTTGTGTACCAAGTATTCGGCGCAGTTCGGCGGCTGATCGCGCAGCACATCCAGCAGACGCTGACGCCCCCACGTCTGGCCGTCAAAATTCATCGCATCAATCAATCCATCGGTGTACATCAGCAGACAGTCATTTTGCTCAAACGGAACCGTTTGCGTGTTGTAATGCGTCTCCGGCGTAATGCCCAGCACCAGGCCGCCTTCGTTCAGCTCGATGATCTCGCCGTTACGCAGCAGGATGCCCGGCTCATGGCCGCAGTTGCAATACGTCAGCGTATTGGCCTGTGTATCAATCCGCGCAATAAACAGCGTGATGAATTCGCCGTCCTTGCATTCGTGACAGGCGACGCGATTGAGTTTGTGGATGATTTCTTCCATGGAATGGCGCGCATAGCCGCCGTCGGCATAGGCCCGGGCCGTTCCGCGGAACATACTCATCATAATCGCGGCAGGGACGCCTTTGCCGATGACATCGGCGATGCCGGTCACGAGGGTATGGTTGTCCACCTGCAAAAAATCGTACATATCGCCGCCGATTTCAAAGCAGGGCTGATAGACCGCCGCCACATCCAGCCCGCACATACAGGGGGCCTTATCGGGTATCATTCGCCGTTGGATAATGCCGGCCAGACGTATTTGCTCGGCCATTTTCGCCCCTTCCAGCCCCTGGTTGTAAAACTGGGCGTTGGTGATGGCGATGGCGCACTGGCTGGCAACCAGCCGCGCGATGCGAATGGCGTCGGCGTCAAATCGCGCCGGTTCCGGACTATACAGCCGCAGGACACCGATGGGCTTGTCGTGAAAGAACATGGCTACCGTCAATTGACTGACCAGCCCTTCGCGGATGGATTCGGCGCGATACTGAACGCGCGGATCCACGCGCATATCGTCCAGCACCACCGCCTTGCCCTCAAAGGCCTCGCGGATGACCGGTTCATCTTTGGTGACCGGTCCTTTGTTGCGATAGGCGTCGCTTAGGCCGTAGGTGCTGCGCATTTTCAGATCGCCGGCCTCGGCATCCAACAGACGGATCGAACAGGCCGTTGTATTGGTGATGCGCACCACCGCCTCAGCCAGCCGGTCAAGCACTTCCTGCAACTCAAAATTGCCGGCCACCAGCGTGGAAATCTGATAGATTTCCTCTTCCAGATAACTTTGTTTGTCTAATTGCTGTTCCATATAGAGTTACCCGCCAATCAGCGGAATTATTGTCTTGGAGTAAGATAGACTGAATCAACGAGGCTCGAATTATACCCGATCAAATTTAAAAAACCACTCTTTTTAATGTTGACTTTAGAGACAAAAAAACACTTAATTCTTGACGGACTCATCCCGCAAGAGAGCCAGATTCGCCCCTATTATACGCACGCTCGGCACGGGAGTTTATTAAAATCTCATAAGGTCGTTTTCGTTGTCGAAAAATGCGAATGATATGATACAATCGTCGCCCAATGGCGAAACCTACTAAAAATGTCGTTTTCAGCGTTTCTCAGCTTAACGCGACGGTCAAGGCGGCACTGCAAAATACCCTGCCCGGTCGTCTGCTGCTGCGCGGCCAGATCAGCGATTGGAAACAGTATGCCAGCGGGCATTGTTATTTTCTGCTCAAGGACACCCAATCGCAGATTGCCTGTGTGATGTGGGGCAGCAAGGCCCGTCAGCTCAAATTTTCCTGCGAAAACGGCATCGAAGTGATTGCGACCGGCTCAGTGGATGTCTATCTGCCCCGCGGGCAATACCAGTTTTACGCCGAAAAGCTCGAACCGGCGGGCATCGGCTCGCTGCAATTGGCCTTTGAGCAGATGCGAAAACGGCTCGAAGCGGAGGGGCTTTTTCGCCAGTCTCATAAAAAGCCTGTTCCGCCGTATGCGATGCGGATCGGCGTGGTGACCAGCCGACAGGGAGCGGCGATTAAGGACATTGCCGAGAGTATTTTTCATCGCTGGCCATGCGCGCGGTTATGCCTGTTTGACGTGCCGGTGCAGGGTGAAGGGGCCGCTGAGAAAATTGCCGCCGCGATCGGCCGGGCCAATCGATTGCAAAAACGGCTCGGCCTGCAGGTACTGATCGTCGGACGCGGCGGCGGATCGATGGAAGACCTGTGGGCGTTTAACGAGGAGCCGGTGGCCCGCGCGATTTATGCGTCCCGGATTCCCGTCATCAGCGCCGTCGGGCACGAAGTGGATATGACGATTGCCGATTTGGTCGCCGATGCCCGCGCCTCGACGCCGACTCGTGCCGGGGTGATTGCCGTACCGGACAGGCGGGAAGTCGTGCAGCGGCTTGACAGCGACGCCGCCCGACTGCGGCGCAGCGTCGCGGCGCATCTTCAGCATTCTCGAATGCGGCTGGAAACCATCCTGGCCGGCAGCGTCTTTCGGATGCCTTACGGCCCGGTGCGTATCGCCGCCCAGCATCTGGACGAAGTCTGCGACGCCTTGACCGATGCGATGGAAGAAAGGCTTCGCAACGGGACGCGGCACGTGGAACGTTTGGCCGCCGCTGTTGCCAAAATTGAGCCGGGCCGATTTGTCGCCGTCCAGCGGCTTCGGCTCCACGAACTGGAAAGCCGCAGCCAGAGAGCCATCCTGGCAATCCTGTCAAAAAAGCAGTTGCAATTAACCGCGCAGGATAATAGAGTACACGCGCTGAACCCCCGTTCGGTCTTGAGTCGGGGCTACAGCATTACACGCGACCGCAGCGGCAAAGTGATTACCCGACCCGAACAAATCGCCGTCGGCGATGCGATGATAACCGAATTGGCTGAAAACCGACGGCTTGAAAGCACGGTGACCCGAGCGGATTGATGATGCGATGGCAAAAAAAATGCAAAAAGATAAAAACGCGCTGGATAATGTAACTTTTGAACAGGCGATAGAAAAACTGAGCGATATCGTTCAAAAGATCGAGACCGGTCAGGTCCCGCTGGAAGAGAGTCTGCGCCAGTATGAACAGGGCATGGCACTGATTGCCCGTTGCCGCAGGATTTTGCAGGATGCCGAAAAACGGATCGAGATCATACACGAAGGAGCGCAGTCCGAGACGACTCCCCCGGCCGAATCGTCCGAAACCGGCGAACCCGAAGAAGATCAAGACACCGCCATCGATGGCGACCAGAACGCCGACGATGCCGACGAAGTTCTCTTTTGAAAATTCATAACCGATTGACCATCCTCAATGTATCAGCGGGCGTGGCGGAACTGGCAGACGCGCCAGATTTAGGTTCTGGTGGGATATCCCGTGGAGGTTCGAGTCCTCTCGCCCGCAAATCCAAACCGGGGATCGATTGGATCTGATTGCCCGGCCCTGTGATCATCCCTTCAAAATGGTTCCTTGTATCCCGCTTTGTTTTGGGGTATTATGAAAAGCAGGCCGCTCGCGCGGCAGAGCAAATGCAAATTATCAGGACTGATAATGGAGGTTGTCAGCAATGCCGACTGTCAACGACGTAACGGTTCAAAAACCGGATTCGGAACTGAAGGCGATGTGCGAAACGTGGCCGATTTGGAGCTGTGATGTCAGCGAATTTGAGTGGGAGTACACCCAGACGGAAAAATGTCTGCTCCTTGAAGGACAGGTGACGGTGACCGATCTCCCCGATACCGGCCATTCCGTTTCGTTCGGTGTAGGTGATTATGTGGTCTTTCCGAATGGCCTGAAATGTATCTGGAAAGTCCAAAAGCCGGTCCGTAAACACTACGACTTTGAGTAAACGGCGGCGTTTGGCCCCATTAACCCTGCATTTTGTGAAGGTTCAAAAATTCAATGACCGGTTTGAACAAACTCAACGCGGTGGTCTTCAGTGCGATTGTTTGCGCGGCGGCGATTTGTCCGGCTCAGACGCTCAGGCCGGACCCTGATGACCCAATTACAATTGCTGATTTTTTAAGCACTTATGAAAAATCCGTGGCGATGATTATGACGGTGCGGCAGGATTTTGACTATGTGACCCCGTGGAAAAAGTTGCCGATGTCGCGGGGGGTGGGAACCGGATTTGTCATCGACGGCAATCGCATCCTGACCAATGCCCATAATGTGGCCAATGCCCGCTATATCGAGGTCATCAAACAGTACGAAGCGCGGCGCTACCCGGCCAAAGTGGAGTTTGTCGGGCATGACTGCGATCTGGCCTTGCTGACGGTGGACGATGCGTCATTTTTTAACGATACGGTCCCGCTGTCGTTTGGCTCCCTTCCGCAGGTCAATTCCACGGTTCACACCTGTGGTTTTCCGGTCGGCGGACGGCAGTTGTCCATTACCGAAGGCGTTGTCTCTCGCATCGAATATGGGTCGTACAGCCATACCCAGGCTCATACGCATATCATCGTCCAGACCGACGCCGCGATCAACCCCGGCAACTCCGGCGGTCCGGTGCTGCAGGACGGCAAGGTTGTCGGCGTGGCCTTTCAGGGACTGCAATCGGCCGACAACATCGGGTATATGATTCCGACGACCGTTATTGAACATTTTTTAACTGATGTGAAAAGCGGGACTTATGATGGTTTCGGTACGACGGGATTTGCGACGTTTGATGGATTGCACAACCCGGCGTACAAGGCTTATCTGGGCGTGCCTGCGGAGGCAGCCGGCGTAGTCGTTACCGAAGTGATCCGCGGCGGAACCGCTGAGGGTGTCCTGCAAAAAGGCGATGTGCTGACGCGAATTGACGATTTTAACATTGATAACGACGGGATGATTCGTATCTACGGCCTGCGTCTGGAATATGCCGAGGCGATTGATCGAAAACAACTGGGTGAAACGGTCGAGATTGAGTTTTACCGAGATGGCAAGCCTCAGACCGCCGAGCTGGAAGTTGCGCTGAATGCGCCCGTGCTGGCATGGTCGCGACAATATGATCAGGAGCCAAAATATCGGATTTATGCAGGGTTGACCTTTGTGACGGTCAGCCGAAATTTTCTGGAGTCATGGGGTCGGAATTGGCCGAGCGAAATTCCCTTTTCGCTGAGATACCTTTTTATGCACGCCAATTATTTGGTTGATGACCCGAATCGCAGGGAATTTGTCGTCCTATCCGAAATCCTGCCGGATGAGGTCAATGCGTATGCGGCCGGCTTCAAAAATCAGGTTGTTCAGACCGTCAACGGGATGACTATCCATGCCTTGGCCGATCTTCAGCAGGCATTTGAAACAGATATCGACGGGTATTGGATCGTGCGGTTTATGAACAATGACAGCCCGATGATTATTGATGCGCAGAAGGCCCGCCGAGGCCATGACGATCTTTTGCGGCATTACCACGTCCCTGCCGCGTCCAATTGACAAGGGAAAAAATGAGTAAAATCGCAGTTATCAGTATAGTTATCGCCGTTATTACCCCCCTGCTTGCTGCCGAATCGACATCGGATCTGTCCGAGTCAATGCGCGATTCGCTGGTGCATCTGGAGGTCTCCGGCGCCTCGTGGGAGCAGCTTCAGCCGTGGCGTCAAACCGGTATCAATACGGTTGGCGCCTACGGGAATGCGGTCGGGCCGTATGAAGTACTGACCACCGCCGGACCGCTTGCCAATGCCGCCTCGGTGCGGGCGCGGCGCTATGATCAGAATGAATATATTCCCGCTCGGATTAAAGTGATCGATTATGAATATAATCTTTGTCTGCTGGAACTGGATTCCGCGTCGCTGGAGACTGCCCTTACACCGCTTGAGTTTGTTGATAAGTTCAGTAAAGGAAGCGACTTGTGGTCATATCGGCTGGATTTCGGCGGCGATATATCCAAAGCGCGCGCCAGCCTGGATCGGGCTGAAGTGCGGTATTCTCCCGTCTCGTTTGTCAGGACACTGCAATATGTGCTGACCAATCCATCGCGATCGACCGGCGCAGGCGAGGTGTATTGTCTGGATGATGAGCCGATAGGGATGGCCTGCTGGAGCAGCGATTCCGAGGTGGGGCTGATTCCGGCCGAATCGATCAACCGTTTCCTCCGTAATGCCCAAAATCCCCCCTACCGCGGCTTTGGTGCGGTCGGATTTGAGACCTCAAATCTGCTGGATCCGGCGGTTCGACGCTATCTGAAAATGCCCGACGAAATGCGGCACGGCGTTTATGTAAATTCAGTTTATACAATGGGTACCGGCAGTTCGGAGCTGGCTGCCGGCGATGTGATTTTAAGTATCAATTCCCATCCGATCAACCCTTACGGCCGGTATCGCCATGAGCGATATGATCGGATTGGTTTTGAACATCTGATTGCTCAGGCACAGGCCGGCGAGACGATGAAGTTTGAGATTTTTAGAAGTGGAAAAGAAGAGTCTGTAGAGGTAAAAGTGGCGGATATAAAGGCCGATCAGATGCTTGTTCCCTACCACCTCTATGACAAACGGCCTGAATATCTTGTGATCGGCGGGTTTGTGTTCCAAACATTAACACGGGATTATATGACGATGTGGGGCGACGGCTGGCAGGGTCGTGTGCCTCCTCACATATATCAGTACTACCGTGAACATGCCTTTAGCCCTACTGAGCAGCGAAGTGACATTGTGCTGCTGAGCTATGTGCTGCCGATTGAGGCCAATCTGGGTTACCACCAGCTCGGCCGTCTTGTCGTTAAGTCTTTTAATGGAATGCAGATACGCTCTCTTGAGCACATGGTCGAGGCCATGTCAAATACCCCGCAGTCGCCCTATCACGTCGTGGAATTCGAACTGGAGTCCCCGACCGTGGTCATTCCGAAGGCCTCTTTGCCGATGACCAACCAGCTTGTCAGGCAGCTTTACGGCATCTCTGAGATGGCTTATATTGACTCAAATTAGTACGGCCTACCCTTGCCCCGACTTGCCCCGATGCTAAGGAGCCGTAAACAATAAGTTGACTGTTTTTCACTGCGAAGATCACGAAGGAAATCCTTTTATTACTCAATTCTTCGTGTTTCTTCCTGCCCTTCGTGGTTCAATGGTTCGTAAATCAGTCATTATGTTTCTTAAGGATCTCCAAGCAGCGTCAACACACCACTTGACGTTTCTTGTGCCGGCGGGTTGTTTCACGTGAAACACCGGCCAATTCTATTTTATCCGGAGGCGTTTTTATGAGTTGTTTCACGTGAAACATCGAAATCGCGCGGTTTTTACTGGAATTTCTGGAGTCATTTCGATACAACTGCCGAAACTACCTTAAAGAACTGATGGCGTACCTATTTTTGGAGGCTGCTATGTCGGACAGTAAAAAAACAAAGCGGGCGCATTTGGGACGCGGCCTGGAGTCTCTTCTGGGGCCTATCCAGACCGCCTCTGTGGGGATTGCGAAAGAATCGGCCCATTCTCACAAAGCAGACGGGGCGACCGAGTTTGCGGCGGACGTTCACATGGACATGAGCCGATTTGAGATTCCTCTATCGAAAATCAAACCCAATCCCTATCAGCCTCGAACTGTCTGGAATGAGGAGGATTTGGATGAGTTGACCCGTTCCATCCGTGAAAACGGGGTCATCCAGCCGATTATTGTTCGAAAAAACGGCTCATTCTATGAGATCATCGCCGGTGAACGCCGTTTTCGTGCTGCTTCGCAGGCCGGTTTGGAGATGATTCCGGCCTTGGTGCGTGCTGCGACCGACGAAGAGATGCTCGAATTGGCACTGGTTGAAAACATTCACAGGACAGACTTAAACCCCGTTGAGCGGGCCAGGGCGTATCAAAACTTTATTCAGTCGTTTTCTCTAAACCAGACCGAGGCCGCACAGAAGCTGGGTGAAGACCGGACGGTTATTTCTAACCACTTGAGGCTACTTGACTTACCTAAAGACATCCAGGATATGCTCATTGGCAAGCAGCTCTCGATGGGCCACGCTCGGGCCTTGCTGGCGCTGCCGTCGGATGAGCTTCGCCGGAAATTGGCCAATCGGGCTATGGCAGGGCGGCTTAGTGTGCGGGAAGTGGAACGGCTGGTGAGAAAATTCCTTGAAGAAAAACAAAAACCCGCTGAGGAAAAGCAAAGCAAGGAAGCGTATATAATAGACCTTGAAAATCAACTACAATCTATTCTGGGAACGAAGGTCTGCATCGAGCCAAAAAAGAAGGGCAATCGCGGCCGAATCATCATTGATTATTACTCGTTGGACGATTTTGAACGCCTGACCGAGCGCATTGGACTGACGGCTGCGGAATCGCTGTAATTTGTGATATTCAAGTTCGAGCCTTCTTGTGTATGTGAACACATTCACATAATCACAAACGGAGTTGATTATGCAGCAGCAATTGTCCGGGCTGTGGACGGATAAATATGAATTTACGATGGCTCAGGCGTATGTGGAGGACAACATCCACGAGCGGTCAGCGTGTTTTGATTATTTTTTCCGCTCTCAGCCTTTCGGCGGGGGGTATGTGGTTTTTGCCGGACTGGAGGATGTGCTCGAGGCGCTGGAGGCGTTTCGGTTCGATGAAGCGGCGCTGAATTTTTTGCAGGCGCAGGGTTATCGCACGGCGCTTTTGGACTATCTTTCGCAATTTCGCTTCGGCGGAACGGTTCATACGGTGCGCGAAGGGGAGGTGGTGTTCGCCAATGAGCCGATCCTTCGCGTTGAAGGGACGCTGATCGAGACGCAGTTGGTTGAGACGGTGATTTTGAACATTCTGAACTTTCAGTCGCTGATCGCAACCAAGGCCGCCCGGATTCGATTTGCCGCCGGCAATGATACGTCGCTGAGTGATTTTGGTTTTCGCCGTGCGCATGGCGCCGGCGGCATCGGCGCTGCCCGTGCGGCGATCATCGGCGGGTTTAACAGCACGTCGAATATGGCCGCGGCCCGACGGTACGGCCTGACCGCAGTCGGCACGATGGCCCATTCGTATGTACAAAGCTACAACGACGAATTGACGGCGTTTCGTGCGTTTGCCGCGGCCTGTCCTGATCATTGCATTCTGCTGGTCGATACCTATGACACGCTCAACAGCGGTCTGCCGAATGCGATTTGCGTTGCCAAAGAAATGGAGGCGAACAACCAAAGGCTGTTCGGTATCCGGCTGGACAGCGGCGATCTGGCCTATATGGCCAAACAGGCGCGTCGTATGCTGGACGCGGAAAAACTGGACTACGTCAAGATTGCCGCCTCCAATCAGTTGGACGAGTATCTCGTTCGCAGTCTCATTGCCCAGGGTGCGCCGATTGATCTGTTCGGCGTCGGCACGCGGCTGGTCATCGGCGATCCGGACGGGATGCTGGACGGCGTTTACAAACTCTCGATGGCCAATGGAATCCCGCGATTGAAAGTCTCCGATTCGCTGAGCAAAGCCACGCTTCCCGGCGTCAAGAACATTTTGCGTTATGTCAACGGGCAGGGCGGTTTTGCCGCTGATGCCGTCGTCCTTGGTGATGAATCTAAGGTTGAGTCGATGGTTCATCCGACCGAGCCGCATAAAACATTCGAACTGTCGGGGCTGGAATACGAAGAATTACTTGTCAAGGTCATGTCCGGCGGACGCCGTGTGCGTGAACCGGTTTCCGTCGCTGCGGCGGCTGATTATGCGCGGCAGCGGCTGGCCCGTCTGCCGGACGAATACAAACGGTTTGAGTACCCGCATCTCTACAAAGTGGGTCTCAGCCCGAAATTGACTGCCCTTCGGGACGATCTGATTGCCCGACATCGAAGATAGACCATAGGGAGCTGAACAATGAATGCATTGATTATAACAGATATACAATATGATTTTTTGCCCGGCGGGGCACTGGCCGTTCCCCGCGGCGATGAGATTATTCCATTGCTGAACCGTTTGCAGGGGCATTTTGATCTGGTCGTGGCCACACAGGACTGGCATCCGCAAAACCACAGCAGCTTTGCCTCCCAGCATCCCGGCAAAAAACCGCTGGAAACCATGGATCTGAACGGCTGCGAGCAGGTCCTCTGGCCGGATCACTGCGTCCAGGGCAGCCCAGGGGCAGAGCTGGCCGAGTCGCTCGATGTCCGCCGCGTGCAGGCCGTTATTCGAAAAGGAACAGACCCCGACATTGACAGCTACAGCGCTTTTTATGATAATCTGCATCGACGAACAACCGGTTTGGGCGGGTTTTTGAAAGACCACGGCGTCGATTGCGTTGTGATAACAGGACTGGCAGGGGAGTATTGTGTCCGATACACGGCCCTGGACGCGCGGCAATTGGGATTTCAAACCGTCCTGCTGACCGATGCCGCCAGACCGATTTGTGAGCGGGATTATCAGACGGCTATTGAACAAATGACCCAAGCCGGCGTGCGGGCTGCTGCGTCTGCCGAGTTTTTGAAAACGGCGTAACTGTTTATTTTTATTGAACTTGAGTTGACAATTGAAGACGAAAGACTGACGCATGAATCAGACATCAGAAGCGTTTTTGAAGCAATTGCTGGAGGCGCCCAGTCCATCGGGTTTTGAGCAGCCGGCCGCGGCCTGCTGGCGGGCGTATGTGAAGGATTTTGTCGATGAATTGATTCCGGATGTGCACGGCAACACCATTGCGGTGCTGAATCCGGCGGCTGAGTTTAAGTTTATGCTGGCCGGGCATATTGACGAGATCGGCCTGATGATTACTCATATTGACGACAAGGGCTATATCTATACCGCACAGATCGGCGGAATGGATCCGTCGCTGCTGATCGGCCAGCGGGTCAAGATTATGACCAAAAAGGGCGAGGTGTTCGGTGTTATCGGACGTAAAGCGATTCATCAGATGAAGCCGGACGAACGCAAAAAGACCGTCGAGATGGAAAATATCTGGGTGGACATCGGCGCCGACGATAAAAAAGCCGCCCTGAAGCGCGTGTCCATTGGCGATCCGATGGTCGTTGATGTGCCGTATCGCCGACTCAACGGGCATAAGGTCGTCTCCCGCGCGACCGATGACAAGATCGGGGCGTTCATTGTGGCTGAAGTGCTTAAAGCCCTGTCAAAAAAGAAGTTAAATATCTCTGTCGCGGGGGTGGCCACCGTTCAGGAAGAAGTGGGACTGCGCGGGGCGATGACCTCGGCCTATTCGGTTCATCCGCAGGCGGGTATCGCGATTGATGTCGGTTTTGCCAGCGATCATCCGGATACCGACCCCAAGAGTCTCGGCGAGGTCAAGTTGGGCAAAGGCCCCGTCCTGCACCGCGGGCCGAATATCAACCCGGTGATGGAGGATTGGCTGTTTAAGATTGCCAAACAACACAAGATTCCCTATCAGGTTACCGCAGAACCCCGCGGCACCGGTACGGACGCCAACGCCATGCAACTGTGTCGCGGCGGGGCGGCCACCGCCCTGATCAGTATTCCCAACCGCTATATGCACACGCCGGTGGAGGTGATTTCGCTGGACGATGTGGAAAGTACCATCGCGCTGTTGGTTGAATACATTGCCGCCCATCCGGCCAAACGCGACTATCGACCATAGACGTCCGAGCACAATCATTTGACGCTTTCTTGACCACACACGTCGCGAAGAAACCCGACGAGTTCAGTTCATTGAGGTTGGGAGCATAGTGTTTTTAGTCATTTGAACTTGCTTTGGATTTCGAGATTCGTATTTGGAATTGGATTGCAGCTCCGCCGCGCCAAGAACGACGTGTCCACCAGGGTATCATTGCTCGTGGGTCGATCCTGTAAATGGCGGTGCTATTTGTTCATTTTTTCGTAGGCGTTGATGACGTCGAGCAGACGGTGCAGCAACTGGCGTCCTTCATAACCGGCTTCGAGGCCGAGAAATTCAACGCCGACCTGAAGACCGCAGCCGTCGCTGGAGGCCTGAAGATGGCGGATGCCGGCCTCAAGAAGAATTGGTTTTTGATAGGGCATAGGTGTGAATTGAAGCCCGACAATCTGCCCGATGCAAAAGCAATCCCGCAGCGCCGGATCGACGCGAATCATTGCGCCGCCGACGGAGATGTTTTCGAGCTTGCCCTGCCAGCACTCCTCTTTGGGTAGGGCAAGGTTATTGTTCAAATAGCCGCGATGCCAAAACATCGCGCGCACGTTGAGCCTGGACGGGACCGCGTGCCGCTCATAGACGCGCTGCTGAACCATTTCGATTTGATCGGGCAGGTCCAGATGAACTCGTCCGGGTTTTTCCGGACAGGGCGGCTCTGTAATAACGCTTTCAAACACATATTTACAATGGGCACAGTGCAGGCAGATGCCGACCGGTTGGTCTTTTTTCAGGATAGCGGCTTGCCGGTCGTCTGTTTTGATGTCCACCTGAAGATCGTCGGGCGAGACCTTCGTCAGGGCCATCTCAAAGACATGCCATTTTCCGTTGGTTGTAAAACTGAGGGTACCGGCCGCGGCGGTCTGGACGATATGGTTGAGACACTGCTCCACATGGTCGGCTTTGAGCTGTTCAATTTGACTCATAAGACACCTTCAAGCGAACGACTGTGCTGTTATAGTATATCATACAATAAGTTTTTCGACCGCATTTGTTATCATTCAATTCGGCTGATTCAGGGCGTTTGCTTGAATATTCCTTCCGCACCGCCGGATACGACTCAGGCCGGTCGGGGCACGACCGCAATTTTCGTTGAGAATGGTTGCAAAAAAAGGCAAACAGGAGTAAGATTTTTCTGCAAACGATCAAAATCATTCAAATAGAGAGGTTGTATGTCGCGAGAAGTGGTCGCCATTATCGATTTCGGCAGTCAGTACGGTCAGTTGATCGCTCGACGGGTACGTGAGCACAAGGTTTATTCCCAGATTTATCAGCCGACGGTCAAGATTGAGACCCTGGCCCAGATCGGCGTGAAAGGTGTTATTCTGTCGGGCGGGCCGGCCAGCGTGACCGCGCCGAATGCGCCGACGTGCGATCCGCGGATTTTCGAGCTGGGTGTGCCGGTCTTGGGAATCTGTTACGGGATGCAGATCGGCTGCAAGATTCTCGGCGCCGATGTCGCGCCGGGCAAGAGCCGTGAATACGGCCGCACGGATGTGACCCTCATCGACCGGTCGGATTTGTTCGCGGGACTGAGCGAGCATACCACCGTATGGATGAGCCACGGCGACCAGGTCAATCAATTGACCGACGCATTTGAATCGCTGGCCGAGACAAAGACCTGTCCGATTGCGGCGGTGCGGCACACGTCGGGCAAATTCTTCGGTGTGCAGTTTCATCCGGAAGTGACCCATACGCCGCGCGGCACGGACATCCTTAAAAATTTTCTGTACGATATTTGCGGGTGTACCGGCGACTGGCAAATGCGCGATTTTGTCGAAGAGACCATCGCCCAGGTCAGAAAGCAGGTCGGCAAGGCGACGGTAATTTGCGGATTGTCCGGCGGCGTGGATTCGGCAGTTACCGCGGCGCTGCTGCACAAGGCCATCGGCGATCAGTTGGTGTGCATCTTCGTCGATCACGGCCTGCTGCGGAAAAACGAGCGCGACGGGGTCGAGTCGATGTTTCGCGGGCATTTTCATATCGATTTGCATGTGGTGGATTGGTCACGCCAATTCCTGGCCAAGCTGGCCGGTGTTACCGAGCCGCAGCAAAAACGCAAAATCATCGGCGCTGAATTTATTGAAGCGTTCAAATCCGAGGCGAAAAAAATCCCGAATGCTGAATTTCTGGCTCAGGGCACGCTGTATCCGGATGTGATAGAATCGGGCAGCAAAGACGGCAATCTGGCCGCCAATATCAAACTGCATCACAATGTGGGCGGCCTGCCGGAGGAATTGGGTTTTGAACTGGTCGAGCCGCTGCGGGATTTGTTCAAGGACGAAGTGCGGCTGGTCGGCGAGTATCTGGGTCTGCCGGAAGAATGGGTCTGGCGGCATCCGTTCCCCGGCCCCGGCCTGGCGGTGCGGGTGCTGGGTGAGGTCACCGAGCCGCGTCTGGAGATCTTGCGTCAGGCCGATGATATCCTCATCGAGGAGATCAAAGCCGCCGGCCTCTATCGGCAGATCAGCCAGGCGCTGGCGGTGCTGCTGCCGGTCGGGACGGTCGGCGTAATGGGCGACGAACGCAGTTATGAGCATGTCATTGCCGTACGCTGCGTCGAGACGACCGATTTTATGACGGCGGATTTTTCGCATATTCCGCACGAGGTGCTCGGACGCATCGCCGGACGCATCATCAATGAAGTCCGCGGCGTCAACCGCGTGGTCTATGACATCTCCAGCAAACCCCCCGCAACCATTGAATGGGAATGATTCAATCCATGATGAATTATATTGTTTATTTTGCCGATCGTTACGGAAACGTATTATATGAAGGATGATGTAAAGCATATGGTATCATTGGCCGATACAATCGGGGGACATTTGACTTATATTCTGTATAAAACGGGAATTGAATCAGGACGGGGACAATGAAAAAACGCTTTACGTCGCATGGCCGTCTGATCGGTACGTGTGTGGTGATGCTCACCGCCGCCCAAGCGGGCGGGGGGATGTTTTCGATGTATTTTGAGAACGACAGCCGCTACCTCAAACCCAACGGCGCGACGGATCGCCACTACACCCATGGCACAAAGCTGGTCTATTCCACTGAGCCGGACTGGCAATGGCTGATGGATTTTTCCGAAAGTTCTTTGTTTTCGCAACCGGCCTCCGTTGCTCCGGCGGTCGGTTTTTTTCTGGGACAGAATATCTACACGCCCGACCACGCCGATGAACCGTCCCGGCGCGGCGATAAAGAGCACGTCTTTGCCGGCTGGCTTTATACGGGTCTATTCGTTCAGCGCCGGCAGGCGGATCTGCTGGACCATTTTGAGCTGAACGTCGGGATGGTCGGTCCGTCGGCACGGGCACACCGCACGCAGCACTGCATCCATCAGGTACTGCGCTCCGGCCGGCCGGTCGGCTGGGATGAGCAGATCGGCGATGAACCGGCGGCGGATGTGACGTGGGTGCGTCGGCAGCGCCAAACGGGCGGGTGGCTGGCCCCGACCGACTATACCGACGTGATTACCGATTTTGGTTTTACCGCCGGCTCGCTGCATCGTCATATCGAGGCGGGCGTGATGTTGCGTTGCGGGGTGAATCTGCCGGATGATTTCGGGCCGGGACGGCTGGAACTGCCCAGCTCAGCCGCGGCGATGGATCTTCAAAACACGCGGTCGGTCTATGTTTTTGCGCGGCTCAGCGGCAGGGCGGTGCAACACGACCGTTTTCTGACCGGATTGACGCCTCGACCGCTGACCGGTCGCGCGCAGGTCGGCCTGGCCTGCCGCTGGGACGACATTGAACTGGCTTATATGCAAACCTTTATGACAGAGACATTTAAGGAACAAAGCCGCCCGGACAGCTACGGTGCAATCACGCTGACGATGGTGTTTTAGACCAACAGGCTCCTTTCGTTCATTACAATCGAGAAGGCAAGACAGATTTTCAGGTCAACTATGCTCAAAATCCAAATGACCAAAGAAGAATGGCTCACGACCTCGCTGGGGTTGGGGCGAATCCCGATGGCTCCGGGAACGTGGGGATCACTGCCGCCGGCGGTTTTGTTTATGGCGGCCGGATTATGGTTCGGGCATGGGGCCGCGATAGGCACGATGGCGGTGCTGCTGGCGGTCGGATGCGTGGTGACCGTGCTCTTCTCGCCGAAGGTGATTGCGTCAACCGGCTCCAAAGACCCCGGACGGATTGTCAGCGATGAGGTTGCCGGAGCGGCGCTGGCGCTGCTGCTGATGCAGTTGCTGGCGCCGAATGCCGGGTTTTGCCTGACCGCGGCGGTGGGATTCGGGCTGTTTCGCGTCTTTGATATTTTTAAGCCCTGGCCTTGTAAGCGGTTAGAGCAATTCTCCGACGGGTGGGGGATTTTGGCCGACGATCTGGCGGCCGGCTTATGGGCCGCGGCGATTTGGATTGTGGGCCGACATCTGGACGCCTCGGTCGGGGCAATGGCCCATGCCCTTGGCGCGGGGGAAGGCATGAGCGCACGGTTTGCTTTGTTTCTGGGGGTTGTGCAGGGGGCGACAGAGTTTTTGCCGGTGTCGTCCTCCGGTCATCTGGTCTTTTTTGAATCCTTTGCCGATGGGGTCGATACGCACACCCCGGAAATGCTGTTTTTTGATTTGTGTCTGCATGTGGGAACGGTCGCATCGATCGTGGTTGTATTCTGGACGCCGATGATTCGTTTTTTTCGCCATCTTGCCCTTTCCGTTCAAGGCGACGGGCCGTGGCGCGACCGAATGATGCTCAAACCCGCCCTGCGGTTTGCAGCTTTGGCGCTTCTTGCCACCTTTACGACAGCCGTGTTTTATGTTATTTTCAAGCGGCCGCTTGAAGCGGCGCGCAGCCTGCCTGTGGTCGCCTCAATGTGGCTGGTTACGGCTGCGCTGCTGCTGGCGTCGGATTATCGACACGGAAAAAAAGGATTGCGTGATTTTACGGTTATAATGGCTGTTATTATCGGCCTGTTTCAGGGTTTTGCGATTCTGCCGGGCATTTCCCGCAGCGGGGCGACGATCTGTGCGGCCATTTTGCTGGGGCTAAAGACACGCTGGGCGATTGAATTCAGTTTTTTGATTTCTATCCCCGCGATTCTGGGCGGCACGGTGATTCAGCTTGTCAAAAATTCCGACGCCCTGCTGAACGGCTCGGTCGGCCTGTCGTATGCCTTAGCGGGTATGCTGTCGGCGTTTATAGTCGGGGTGGTCGCATTGAAACTGCTGATCCGTATTTCCAAACGTCGAAAATTGAAGTATTTTGCCGCTTATTGTGCGATTATGGCCGCAATAACCTGGGTTTATTGCTTGTAATTGCACTGCGATTATGAGACAATAGGGGCGTTGTGGTGAAGTAATAGTGGAGTACGACTTATGACCAACAGTTTCGGGTCGTTTTGTGACGACTTTTATGTGGAGATGTGTGTCAATACGCAGCTCGATCTGCCGACGCAGCGCGACACTATTCTTGCTTTTTTCGAGAGGATACAGAAGCAATTTCCTCAAATGAGCAATTTTCTTCGTCGCGAAACCGGCGAATATTCGCTCGAGCAGGAAGAGCAGGCCCAGCGTGTGCGCTGGGTCAGCCTGGAGCTGGACCGCATCGTCGCCGGTTGGGCCGAGCCGCAGAATCTCAAAGACGCCTACGGTTTTCAGGTTGCGGTGCTTGAACTGATTCCCTATATGCTTGGGGTCAGTCCGCTGGATATTGATTCGCTGGACGTGACCTTCTCGATGGACTTTGATTATCAGGGCAATCATGATGAGGTCATCGCCGATGCGCTGCTGGGCGGGTCGAGTTTTGCTGCGTTGCTGGAGATGCCGGGCACGCGCTCCATCGGGTGCTGTCCGTCGTTTATTGTGTCGTTGTCAGAGGACTGCCGTCAGCAGGCGCGGGTGGCGGTCGAATCCCGCACGACCGCCTTCGACGTGCGCAATGAAAAGTACAAATCCGAAGAGCCGATCAGTTTGTACTTTACGGTTCGACAGTATCCGCTGCCCCGACCGGGCTTTAAGACCGCTCAGGCGTTTCTGGAGCAGTGTCGGCTGGCCGAAGCGATGATGTTTGATAAGATCATTCCCTGTTTTGTGCAGCCGATCAATAACGCCATTGCGCAAAGACGATAAGGCCTTTTCAGGAAGGAAAACCATGAACATCGAAGCGCCCCTGAGTCGTTACAAAAAACACAATCTTTTCATCATGATTGGAATGCTGACAATTGCAACCATTATATTTGCATATGACGGGTACCTTAGTCAGTATGAATGGTCGGGAAGGTATAGTTTTTACGAAGAGCATGTAATTCAAAATGACGGCGTGCCGAGTGGTACAATGAACTTTAACCGTTATTCGCCTCCCTTTTTCTTAATAGGGGCAGTTTTAGTGACAGTTTATTTTTTTATGGTGCGCAACAAAAAAGTTGTCGCCGATGACACTGCCTTGTATGCTGACGGCAAGACCATCGAATACGACGCTATTGAAAAAATTGACAAGACGCATTTTGATCGCAAAGGCTTTTTTGTGATTACGCATAAAGACCCGCAGGGTCAAAGCCGCGATCTGAAGCTCAGCGACCGTACGTATGACAATCTGCCGGCGGTGCTGGATCATGTCGTCGCCAAAATCAGTTAAATCCAAGACAATCAAAAGTTATAAAACAAGACACGGGGACTCGGCTTGCGCCGATAGGCTTAAAGGAACACATAGACGATGAATTGCTGCGTGGTGGGTCTGCAATGGGGCGATGAGGGCAAAGGCAAAGTGGTCGATATTCTGGCCGAAAAAAGCGACCTTGTCGTGCGGTACGGCGGCGGGGCCAACGCCGGCCATACGGTCATCATCGGCGACGCGCGTTTTGCGCTGCACTTGATGCCGTCCGGTGCGGTGCGGCCGGGGACGGTCTGTGTCATTGCCAACGGCGTTGTGGTCGATCCGGAGGTGCTGCTGGAGGAAATCGACGGACTGGCCGAGAAGGGCATTACGCTGGACGGACGCCTGCTGATCAGCGAAAATGCCCATGTCGTGCTGGACTACCACAAGCTGGAAGACCGTCTTCGTGAAGAAGCGCTGGGCAAACACAAAATCGGCACGACCGCCCGCGGCATCGGCCCCTGTTATGCGGATAAGGTGGGACGCAGCTATGCGGTGCGAATGGCTGATTTTCGCAATTTAGCCGCACTGCGTGAAAAACTGGATGATATTGTCGCCTATAAAAACAAACTGTTCGGCGCCCTCTATAACGCCGCGCCCATCAATGCCGCCGATATTTTCGAGAAATGCCGCCGCTGGAGCGACGCGTTGTCCGGCTATATCGTGAACACCACCGAATATTTGTACTCGGCACTGGACGTGAAGAAAAACATTCTGTTCGAAGGCGCTCAGGGAGCCTTGCTGGATCTGGATCACGGCACGTTCCCGTATGTAACCAGCTCCAACGCCAGCGCCTTGGGGCTGGGACCCGGCTGCGGCGTATCGGGCAAATGGGTCGATACCTTCCTGGGCGTGGTCAAGGCTTATACGACGCGCGTCGGCGCCGGGCCGTTTCCGACCGAGCAGGACAACGAGACCGGCCAATGGATTCGCGACCGCGGTCGCGAGTATGGCACCACGACCGGTCGGCCGCGTCGCTGCGGCTGGTTCGATGCGGTGGCGGTTGGGTTTACCACCCGCCTGGGCGGCATCAACCAGATCGCTATGATGCATCTGGATACGCTGGCCGGACTGGAGGAACTGAAGATTTGTCGGGCCTATCGCATTGACGGCAAAGAAACCACGTTTTTCCCCAACGATGCGGATCGGCTGAGCCGCGCTGAATGTGTCTATGAAACCGTTGGCGGCTGGGCGGAAGACCTCAGCGCAATTCAGCGGTATGCCGACTTGCCTGATGCGGTCAAAAACTATGTAGCGACGGTGGAACGACTGGTCGGCGCACCGATTACGATGCTCGGCGTCGGCCCCAAACGCACCCAAATCATTTACAGGGACTGAATCGTGAGCCAAGCCGATTTTGAAGACAAGCGTCGCGATACCGCCAAACGGTTGGGCATCAGCTCCGATGCCATCCCGCGGCATATTGCCATTATTATGGACGGCAACGGACGCTGGGCCCAGCAGCGGGGACTGCCGCGGATGAGCGGACACGAACAGGGCGGCAAGGCCGTCCAGATCGTCGCCCAGCACTGCGTCGATATCGGCATTGAATATCTGACCCTGTATTCGTTCAGTATGCAGAACTGGAAGCGGCCGGAAGAAGAGGTCAACTTCCTGATGCATCTGATCGCGGCGTATCTGGAAGGCATTCGTCCGAACCTGATGCGGGACAATGTGCGGCTGCTGCATCTGGGCCGGCGCGAGCGTTTGCCGCAGATGCTGCTGGATGCCCTGGATGAAACGATGGAGATTACCGGCGTCAATGACGGGATGATTTTGGGTCTGGCGCTGAACTACGGCGCGCGCGAAGAGATGACCGATGCCGTCAAAGCCATCGCCGAACAATGCCGCGACGGATCCCTCAAGCCGGAGCAGATTGACGAAGCCTGTATCAGCGGCCATTTGAACACCGCCGGCTGGAACGATCCGGACCTGGTCGTGCGGACATCCGGCGAGATGCGGATCAGCAATTTTCTGCTCTGGCAAATTTCGTACGCTGAATTTTACGTCACCGAGACGCTGTGGCCGGATTTTTCGCCGGAAGAACTGGACAAGGCCGTGCTGGCCTATGCCGGGCGCAATCGCCGCTTCGGCGATATCAAAGCCGCCAAGCCGCACTAAAACACATTGAAGGGGCAGCCATGCTCAGACATCGCCTGTTATTCGGGACATTAATGATATTTGTTTTTGTGGGGCTGGTGCTGCTGGACGGTTGGCTGGACGGCTCGTTGAGCGATGTGCTGCCGGAAAAGCCGACTCAGGCGACGATTTTTACGTTGCTGATTGTGCTGCTGGTGATTCCAGCGCAGTATGAGATGGGAAATCTGATCAAACAGACAGGGGCGCATCAGTTTAAGATCGTTACAATTCCTGCGACTATTTTGGTTTCGATAGCGTATTACTGGACACAATTTCACCTTGCCCGCCCAGTATTGGCACTTTACGCTGTGGGTTTGCCGATATTATTATTTGTGTCGTTGTTTTTGGCTCAGGCCTTGAAATTCGGCACGGAAGGGACAATTCGCAACATCTCGGCCTCATTTTTTTCGATTATTTATTTAGGACTTTTCAGTGCCTTTATTGTTGCGATTCGCATTCAGTTCGGCGCAGTGGTTCTGCTGTTCTTTGTTTTTACCATAAAGTCTTCTGATATAGGGGCTTACGCATTCGGTCGGCTGTTCGGAAGGCACACGCTTTGTCCGCGTATCAGCCCCGGCAAGACGTGGGAGGGGCTGGCCGGTGCGGCGGCGGTTGCGGCGGCGGTATCCTTTGGATTTTCGTTTTTTTGTGCTATAATGACACCTTTGCAGGCCGTGGCCTTTGGCGCGGTGTTCGGCGTGCTGGGGCAGTTGGGCGATCTGGTCGAGTCGATGCTTAAACGCGATGCGGCGGCCAAGGATTCGTCCAACAGCATCCCGGGCTTCGGCGGATTGCTGGATGTGATCGATTCGCCGCTGGCGACCGCACCGGCGGCCTTTGCGGTGTTGATGTGGTTATTGTAAGTGGATGTTACAGGAAACCTATTTGGAACTGAAAATACAACTGGAATCTGACGCGCAGCGGCAGGAGCTGTTCGGCCGGGCCGATGCGCATTTGCGGCTGATTCGCGAGACGCTCAATGTGCAGATCGGCGCGCGCAACGGCACGGTGATTTTGAACGGCGGGGCGACCGCGGTCCGATTGGCCGCCGATGTGATTGACCGGATGCAAAAGCGGCTGATTGAACGGGGCGTCTTGAGTGAGTCGGACGTGCGCGAGTTGATGAGCCAGTCTGAAAACCAGATTGTCCCGACTCGAGCCGATGTCATCGAGGTGTATTCCCATAAGGGAGTCATTGAACCGTTTACCAAGGGACAGCTTCGCTACATTGAAACGATGCTCAAGAACGACCTGACGTTTTGCGTCGGTCCTGCGGGTACCGGCAAGACCTATCTGGCGGTGGCGGTGGCGGTGTCGATGCTGCGCAAAAAACAAATTCGAAAGATCGTTTTGGCGCGTCCGGCGGTCGAGGCCGGCGAACGGCTGGGCTTTCTGCCCGGCGATCTGCAGGCGAAGGTCAATCCCTATCTGCGACCGCTGTTTGACAGCCTCGAAGATATGATGGAATTCGGCCAGATGCGCAAGTTTATGGAAATGGACATCATCGAGATCATTCCGCTGGCGTTTATGCGCGGCCGTACACTCAATGAGGCGGTCATCATCTGCGATGAGGCGCAAAATACCTCCACCTCGCAAATGCTGATGTTTCTGACGCGGCTGGGACGCGGGTCTAAAATGATTGTGACCGGCGATATCACGCAGGTGGATCTGGAGGACGGACAAGTCAGCGGATTGGTGGATGCAATTCGAACACTCGGCGGCATTGACGGCATTGGTACGGTGGAACTGGAAAAGGCCGACATCGTTCGCCATAAACTTGTCCACAAGATCGTTCAGGCCTACGACGATAAGAAGCACGGTAAACCGTCGCAGCGTGGGGATTGATGTGTGGGTATGACCAAGAAAAAAGTCAACGCACGCCGCCAGCGCGTTCGTGAGACGATTGCCTCGGAGCGATTCGGGCGGCTCAGCAGTGTGGTCAACAGCTCGATACCGGCGGGGCTGCTGATTCTGGCGTGTTTTATCGCCGCAACGCTGGCGATTCTGGGTCTGGATACCGGCCATGAGGAGTTTTACGCCCAGGGATTCAGGGTCTTTCGGCCCTGGCCGCAGATCGCCGCATTGGGCGTGATCGTCGGAATCATCGCCATCGGCGCGGCGGTGTACATTCACGCCTATCAGCCGCGGATCATCGCCCGTCCCATACGGGCGGTAGCACTGGCGTCTCTGTTCTGGCTGTTGTTGACGGCGACGCGGTTTTTGTCGCTGTCGGAAAAATGGATGTATCTGGCCACCGGCACGGCGGTGGCCTGTGCGATTGTGCTGACGATTGCTTACGATCAGCGGTTTGCCATCGGGATGACGATGTTTTACGCGATTTTGGCTTGTTTTGCCGTGGGACAAATCGCCACAGTGGAGTTGTTTTTGACGATGATGGCCGGGATTATGGTCTGCTGCTTTAGCCTGCGCGAAATTCGCACCCGCAAAAAACTCATCGAGGTTTCCCTTTTCGCCACCCTGGCCGTTTTCATTACGGCCTTGGCGCTGGGTGTGATTCAAAGCCTGCCGATGCGTCAAACGCTGTTTCAATCGGGTGTCGCCGCCGGGGCGACGTTTGCCGTCGGTGTGATTCTTCAGGCGTTTTTGCCGATTATCGAATCGGCCTTCGGTATCGCCACGAGTATGACGCTGCTGGACTACAGCGACGCCAACCAGCCGCTGCTGCGCAAGCTGGCACTGGATGCGCCGGGCACATTCAGCCATAGTCTATTGATCGGTTCGATTGCCGAAAACGCCGCCGAGGCCATCGGCGCCAACGGTCTGCTGTGTCGTGTCGGGGCGTACTATCACGATATCGGCAAGATCAACAAGCCGACCTATTTTGTGGAAAATCAGATGGGACTGGCCAGTCGTCATGAACAGCTTTCGCCGGCGATGAGCCAGTTGGTGATTGTCGGACACGTCAAAGACGGCATTGAAATAGCCAAGGAGTTCGGGCTGCCGGCGGTGTTGCGGCAGTTCATCGAGACGCATCACGGGACGACGCTGATGGAGTATTTTTACAACGAAGCCCGCAAGAAACAGGATGAACGGCAAACGCCCGTGACCGAGGCGGAGTTTCGTTACCCCGGCCCCAAACCGCGTTCCAAAGAAGCGGCGATTGTGATGCTGGCCGATGCGGCCGAAAGCGCCGCCCGTACGCTGACCGACGCCGCCCCGACAAAAGTCGAATCGATGGTGCATCATATTGCGATGAAGCGTCTGCAGGACGGCCAGTTTGACGAGTGCGAGCTGACGCTGCGCGAGCTGAGCCGCATCGAGGCCAGTTTGTCCAAATCGCTGGCCGCACACCATCACGGCCGAATCGCTTACCCCAAACTCAATGAACCGACCGCGACCAAAAACGGAAACGATCAGAATCTGGTTAAACTTGCCGAACAGGACAGCCGTTGATGACCGATCCCCGATGGGATATTCAATTTGAGCCGGAGGTTGAGTGCCCGCCGACGGTTATTCAAACGCTGCGAACAGCGGTAGAGGCGGTCCTGCATCGGCATCGCTGTGAGTCGGCAACGGTGACGATTACAATCGTCGGCGATGAACGGATGCGTTACTATCATCAACGGTTTCTGAATCAAAGCACGACGACCGACGTGATCAGTTTTGATTTGACCGATGAATTTGAACAGACGTGTGTTTTTGATCTGATCGTCAACGCGGAATTGGCGGTTGTGCAGGCTCAGCAGCGCGGCCACAGTCCCGAAGCGGAACTGACGCTGTATGTGATTCACGGATTGCTGCACAATCTGGGCTTTGACGACGGCACGCCCCGTGAGGCCGCCCGAATGCACCGGACCGAAGAGGCCGTTTTGGAAACGCTGGGGTTCGGCGGTATCTATTACGGCCGAAAGCAGAACACCGAGTCGGATGGATGATTTCCGGTCTTTGCCGAACAGAATCGACAATGAGTGGATAACGATTTTAATGGAAAGGAAAGAATATCGTGGACGACGTGGGTTGGTCGATTGTCCTGATGTGTGGATTGACACTTGTTTCGTTGTTTTTTGCACTGCATAAAGTGGCGCTGGCTTCCTGTTCGCGGATGAAATTGCAGGAGGGGTTTCGCCGGGTTGGCCGCGAAGAAATGCTTGAACAGTTCTTGCGCGATGTTGAGCCGATGACGCTGACGTGCGGTTTTTTTCGCGTCGCGGCCAATGCCGCGATTATTCTGCTGCTGGCCCGATGGCTGGCCGACCGTCATTACTTGTTGACCTTTCTGGCGGCACTGGCGATCCTGGAAATCTTTAATCTCATCATCCCCCACGCTTGGGCCAAGCACGCCGGCGAGTCCATTCTGCCCCGAACGTGGGGACTGCTGAAGCTGCTGATGTGGCTGATGCGTCCGGTGTTGTCTGTTGTTTCCCTGCATGATCGACTGGTGCGCCGACTGGCGGGGGTGCCGGTGGCCGATCCCGAACAGGAGCAGGAAGAACGACAGGAAGAAATTCTCAGTTTCGTCGAGCAGGGCCGGCTGGAAGGCGTCGTCGATGAAGAAGAGCTGGAGATGATTGAAAATGTGCTTGAACTGGATGAGACTACGGCCGATGAGATTATGACGCCGCGAACCGACCTGATCGCCGTCAGCGTCGAGGCCGATTTGCCGACGGTGCTGGAAGTCATTCGGCGCGAAGGACACTCGCGATTGCCGGTCTATGAGGGTACGATTGACAACATCGTGGGACTGATTTACGCCAAGGATCTGCTGGATGAGATCGGCAAAGACGAGGCGGCCTTTTGTGTGCGCGAACGGATGCGTCCGGCGTACTTTGTGCCCGAAAGCAAGCCGCTGCGCGATCTGCTGCACGAATTCCAGAATCAAAAGCTGCATTTTGCCGTCGTGCTTGATGAATACGGCGGGACAGCGGGCATCGTGACGATTGAGGATATTCTTGAAGAACTCGTGGGCGAAATTGCCGACGAATATGAAAAGCCCGTCAGTGAATCGTTCCGCAAGCTGGATGAGACGACCTATGAAGTGGACGCTCGGATGTACATTGACGATGTCAATGACAAGTTGAAAATCGACCTGCCGGACGAGGAAGATTACGACACCGTCGGCGGATTTGTGTTCTCGCATCTGGGCTATATCCCCAAGGCCGGCGAGTCCTTTGTGTATCAAGATTTGGCGTTTACCATTAAAGCCGCCGGCCCGCGCAGCATCAAACGGCTTCGTATCCGCAAACTGACGCCGGAAAAGAAGACCGGCTGAACGTGTCCGTATGACAAAGATTAAAGATACAGCGGTGGCCCTGCGCGGGGTGAATTATTCCGAGACCTCACAGGTCGTTACCTTGCTGACGCGCGAACACGGCAAGATTGCCGCCATGGCCAAAGGCTCGCGGCGTCCCAAGTCCGCCTTTGAGGGCGCGATTGAGCCGTTTGCCTTCGGGCAGGTGATGTTTATCGCCTCGCCGACAGACACGCTGGCCACGTTGACCGAGTTGGTTCGCATACCGCGGTTTCGCCTGCTGCATTCGCATCTGACGGCGATGTATGCGGGACTGTTTGCACTGGAGTTGACCGAGGCGTTCTGTCGCGAGTACGATCCGCACCCGGCCTTGTTTGATGCGCTGGTTGTTGCGCTGGAGCGTCTTGAGCAGTGCGATAGCGCAGCACGTGTGATGGCCGTGCTGATGGACTATCAATTGACGCTGCTGGCCGAGGTCGGTATCGCGCCGGTACTGGATGCGTGTGTCAATTGCGGTCTGGCCGTTACCACGACGCCGAAAGATCTGTATTTCAGCAGTGCCGCCAACGGGTTGCTCTGTCCCGGCTGTGAGCCGAGTTTTACCGACAAACGCCGTCTCAGCGCTGCTTGCGTGGCGGCATTGAATCGTTCGGTTCCGCTTGACAACACGCCGCCGGCTGTGGCGGCCGAGGCGGAACGGGTGCTGATTTATCACTTCACCGAGCTGCTCGGTCGTCCGCCGAAAATGGCAAAATACGTTATGGAACAGAATCGAAAATGATAGACAAAATGATCAAGAGCAAATGCTGGTACGCCTGCGGGCTGCATTTTGAGTGCACCGGCTGCGGCCGCTGCTGCGCCGGGCCGGAAGAAGGCTATATCTGGATCACGACCCGCGAGATTGAGCGGCTGGCCGAGCACCTGCGGATGTCGGTCGAGGCGGTGCGCAAACAATACGTTCGCCGCGTCGGTTTTCGATTGAGCATCATCGAAGATCCGATGACCAATGACTGTATCTTTCTGACGCCGAGCAATAACGGCTGCCGGGGCTGTGCGATCTATTCGGTTCGCCCCAATCAGTGCCGCACGTGGCCGTTCTGGAATGAGAATCTTGCCTCGCCGGATGACTGGAATAGGGCCGCGGTCAAGTGCCCCGGCATCAATCGCGGGCGGTTGTATGCGTTTGAGGATATTGAGCGTCTTCGCAAACAGAAATTCTGGCAGAGGTGAGGGCGGTGATGTTTTCATGGTCCGATTATCATCCCGGTCTGTCGTCCTGTCGGGTGCTGTTCAAAGAGGTCGCCGCGCTCTACCGGCGGCTTGATGAGGCTGTCGGTGCGAGTGATCAGGCCGCATCGTGCCGGGCCTGCGGCAGATGCTGTGATTTTGAGGCATTCGGCCATCGGCTTTATATCACGACGCCGGAACTGCTGTATTTTGCCCATCACGTCGGACGGCCTCTAAAGCCCATGACCGACGGGGCTTGTCCGTATCGTATCGACGGACGATGCAGCGTCTATCCTTGGCGGTTTGCCGGATGCCGCATCTTTCAATGCAGCGGCAGCGCCGCGGCGCAAAGCGATCTGACCGAGGCGGCGCTGAAGCAGCTCAAACACCTCTGCCGGCAATTTCGAGTGTCCTATTATTATATGGACTTGAAAACCGCGCTGAACAGCCCTTGACAGCGGCCGAATGGCGCGAGTGAACCGGATTCATAACAATAGCCGAGCCGCGCGAGCGGCCGGATTATGTGGCGTCTTGGAAAACGTCCCATCTATCCGTATCCCGTATCGGGCCGCTTGCGCGGCCGCGCTATTGCGCCGCGCTATTGTGCGTGCTGTTGTTTGGCTCCCCTCCTTTTCAAGGAGGGGACGTCCTGCGTTAGCAGGACAGGGGTGGTTGCGTCCCCCCGTGCGTATTCGTCGTTGCTGCCTATGCTTCTCATTTGGCCACACTGCGGCCATGGAATCTTTTTTGCTTTATACCCCCTCCCCGCTTCGCGGTACTCCCCCTTGACAGGGGGAGAGTTTATAACAGCCGAATGGCGCGAGTGAACCGGATTCATAACAATAGCCGAGCGGCGCGAGCGGCCGGATTATGCGGCGTCTTGGAAAACGCCCCATCTATCCGTATCGCTGATCGGGCCGCTCGCGCGGCCGCGCTATTACGCCGCGCTATTGTGCGTGCTATTGCGCTGCGGTGTTGTGCTGCGCTCTATGCTGTGGCGATCAGAGCCGCGGAACCAGACTTCGCGGCTGGGTCAAATCAATGAATTTGGCGATTCCCTTCAGCGTGTGCCCATTTTCAACATAAAACTGGTATAACGTGGCCACCTTTTCCTTCTCGTCGGCTTCCATCAGGCGAGCGGCCTGTCCCCAGGCAGCGCCCCAATGAACCTTTGTATCGCTGTCTTTGACGTTCAGCACCAGATGCGGCTTCGCCGTGCTTTGACGACCGGAAAAGTTGGACACATCAATGGCGGCAATCTCATCCAGCAGCGGTTTGACGAGAGGTTCTTCCGCCGCGGCCATGAGCTGATCCATCAAGGCCAGCCGATGAGCCAGTTCCATCGCGGCGCGAACATCCTCGGCCCGCCAGACCGTTCCCGGTGAGGGCGCCAAACGCGACGTAAACCCGATAACTTCCGGAACGGCAATCTTCGTGACCGGCAGCGCATCAAATACAACCATTTTCTCATCCACATAATACCGCCGTCCATCAATGGTTACCGACACCAGAGGCCGACGATAGCTTGCTGACAGCTCCACATGCAAAGGCGTTACGTGCACGTGCACATCGGAGAGCCAGGGAATCTGCTTTGCCTTTTCGCTGACGGTACGAGCGGTGGTTTCATTCAACACGAACCAGTTGCCGCCAAGGATGTGAATCAGATGATCCACCCATGTCTGACCAAGCCATATCGGCGGATCAACCAGTTTCAACGGGCCCGTAGGCATCTTGTCCTGCTGCTGGTTTTTGACATATCGTTCCAGCGTCCTGAAACCGGTCGCCAGGGCCGCAGTCAGCAGAGCAAACCCTGCAATGGTCAATGTGATTCGCAGCGACGGGCCGATGCGCGGAGCGTCTTTTTTCTTGCGTTTGCGCGGCGCGGGCTTGGCGGCAGATTTCTTTTTGCCGTCGCGCTTCAGAAAGCTGAACCAGCCTTTGGCGTTTTCGGCTTTTTTTGTTTTTTTACGTTTAGTCATTGTGCGGGTACCCCTTCCAATGATGAGGGTTTCACGGCGGCGCAATGATCGCGCCAGGCCGCCTCGACGATCCGGCGGCACAGGTCGGGTGTCGGAATCCCCGCCTTTCGCGCCGCCATCGGCAGCAGTGAATGGCTCGTAAAGCCCGGCAGCGTATTGATCTCCAGCACATATGGCGCCTGGGCCTCGCTTAAAATCAGATCAACCCGACTTAAATGGCGACAGCCCAGCACATTAAAACAATCCAGCGCCGTTTTTTGAATCTGTTCAACCAGTGCGGTCTCGGTAATGGTATCGAACAAATATTCGGTTGAATCGGCGATGTATTTGGCGTTGTAATCATAAAAAGCGGCCTTGCTGCGAATCTCAATAATCGGCAGGGCCTGTCCGTTGACGATGCCGACGGTGATTTCACGTCCTGCAATGAACTCTTCAATCATGCAATCGCCGAAGGTTTGAACACACTGCATTGCCTTCTGTGCGGCCGTTTTCGCGTCGGCTGTGATGTTCACGCCCACACTGCTGCCTTCGCGAACCGGCTTGACCACGACGCGCCGGGCAAAGCCGCTCAGCTTTCGCACAAGCGTTGACTCCGTATCGTCCGGCGAAACGATGATCTGCCGCGGGACGTTTGCCCCGACCCGGGCAAAGGCGGCCTTGCTTGCGATTTTATCGAATGCCGTTCGGCTGGCCGCGGCGCCGGCGCCGGTAAAAGCACGCTGCCGCCGCTCCAGCAGCTCCTGGACGCCGCCGTCCTCACCGAAAC
Source organism: Anaerohalosphaeraceae bacterium (assembly GCA_050309605.1). Lineage (GTDB taxonomy): Bacteria > Planctomycetota > Phycisphaerae > Sedimentisphaerales > Anaerohalosphaeraceae > T3Sed10-213. The sequence continues at coordinate 5,427 of JBNRMN010000066.1, read as the reverse complement.
GTCCGTGCAGTGCCAGAAAAAATACATCAATCGACGCATCGTCCAGAATCTGCGTCTGCTCCGGCGTTATATCCGCCCGCACCGCTTCCAGCCCCGCTTCCAGCAGGGCCGAATAGATCGTCTGACCGCTTTGAAGACTGACCTGACGTTCCGAACCAATCCCCCCGGCCAGGACGGCAACTTTTATGCGATTTCTTTGGGTGTTCGGCATTCTGAATTTAGAATTGAGAATTAAGAATTAAGAATTAAATGTTGCTTACCATATTTCAATTTCCAGTTCGAGTTCCACGTCGAATTTTTCTTTGACCTTCTCGCGGACCAGGTCAATGAGCTGTTTGACATCGGCGCTCGTACAGCCGCTTTCAGTGGAGATGAAATTGGCGTGTTTTTCGCTGACGGCCGCACCGCCGACCTGGGCGCCTTTCAGTCCGGCTCTGTCGATCAGGGCGCCGGCGCTCATACCGCGCGGATTTTTGAAGATGCATCCGGCATTGCGCGTATTCAGCGGCTGCGTGTTTTTCTTGTAAATCCACACTTCCTTGACGGTCTTGAGCATCTGATCGGGGTCCGACGGCGTCAGTTCAAGCGTCGCTTCCAGAATGATCGGGGCGGTGATATTGACCCAGCGATAATCAAACACCAGTTCAGGTTTGCATTTTTCGAAAATCTCGCCGTTGATGTCCATCACGGTGACGCTTTGCGTGCACGAGCCGATGTCGCCGAAGTTGCCGCCGGCGTTCATTCGGATGGCCCCGCCGATTGAGCCGGGAATGCCCGTCAACGCTTCCAGGCCGCACAGCCCTTTGCGCACTGAGTCAAGGACCAGCTTGTTCAGACTGGCTCCCGCGGCGGCTTTGAGGGAGGTCTGTTCAAAGGCGGCGCGGGTGAACGGCTCGGCGTCGAGTTTGAGCACCACCCCTTTGACGCCTTCATCGCTGACCAGCAGATTGGAGCCAAACCCCAAAACCCGCATCGGCATTTGTTCCTGCCCGCAGCGCCGCACCACCTCCTGAAGCTGTTCCACGGTCTGCGGACGCACGAGATACTCGGCCTGTCCGCCCAGGGCGTACCACGTCAGGTCCTTCAGCGGTACATTTTCCTTAACGATGTTCTCTAAGCCATTGAATATACTCATCGGCAACTTTCCAAATGGTCCCGGCGCCCATGGTTACGACCAGATCGCCGTCTCGGACGTGTTGTTTTAAGTGGTTGACAATACCGGCAAACTCATTGATAAACAGCGCCTGACACTGCTGCTGTCGAATCCGTTCGACCAGCGTCTCGGCGTTGACCGTGCTTTTGCTTTCGGCGGTGTCCCGCACGAAGTAAATCTCCGGCACGATGGTCATATCGGCAAGCTTAAAACTTTCCGCGAAATCATCAAGTAAAAAACGGGTTCGGCTGTACTGATGGGGCTGAAAAATACACCACAGCCGCCGCGGGGCGTACCGTTGTCGAATCGCGGCCAGCGACGCGCGAATCTCCGTCGGATGGTGAGCGTAATCGTCCAGAATGGTCACGCCGTTGAGCTTTGCCTTGAACATCAGCCGGCGGTCGATCCCCTCGAATTGTCCCAGTTGCTCAAGAACGTCCGATTCCGGTACGCCCGCTTCAAGGCATACCGCCGCGGCGATCAGGGCATTATAGACATTGTGCCGACCCGGCAGGCCGCTTTTTGTCCGGCCAAGCGTCTGGCCGCTGCGGACCAGATCAAACGCATAAAGCCCCTCGACAAGCTGGACATTCTCGGCTGTATAATCGCACCCCGGCTCCGGCCCGACCGTAATCACGCGCCGACGGTCTTTGAGCCGGCGCAGGACGCGGGCGACGTTTTTATCGGTCCCGTTGGCAATCAGGACGCCGTCCGGTTTGACCCCGAAAGCGAATTCGCTGAAGGCATCGACAATCTCGTCTTCGTTTCGATAATAATCCAGATGATCCTGCTCGATATTAAGAATCACGCCGATGTGCGGATGCAGGTTCAAAAAGCTGCGGTCGTATTCGCACGCCTCGGCGACAAAATACCGCCCGTTGCCCGCGCCGCTGGAGCCGCCCAGTTGGGGCACTGCGGCGCCGATGATATAATTGGGCTTAAGTCCATATTCTGAAAGCAGATACGAAATCCATGCACTGGTGGTGCTTTTGCCGTGCGTGCCGCTGATCGCGATGCCGCAATAGGCGTCGAACAACCTGCCGAGCATCTCAGCGTATTTATGAATCGGACAGCCCAGCTCGGATGCCCGTGCCAGTTCCGGATTGGTCGCGGCCACGGCCGCACTGATGACCACCGCATCGACATCGTCGGCCAGATGTTCTGCGGTATGGCCGAGCCGAACCGTCGCCCCCAGTTGCTGCAATTGGTCGGTGACCGGACTTTGGCACATATCCGATCCGCTGACCACAGCCCCCTGGCGCATCAGCAATCGGGCCAGTCCGCTGGTACCGATACCGCCGATACCGATAAAATGATATTTTTTGCCGGTGTATGGGTTCATTTGAGCCATCCGGAGTTATGATTCTTGCGCATCTTACCGCCGAAAAAGGATTTATTCAAGATATCATCGGACAATAAGCGGCTATGCGTTCAATTTTGTTTCGGCGAATTTTCTGGACAAGGGCCAAATGGATTTGTACAATTGCACCATTAACTATTATAGGACCAACCCGAAGGAAAGTGAGGGTAATGATGACCTTTTCTCTTCGAACGCCGAGCCTGACGGGGGTGTTTTCTGTGCTGATCGGGCTGTCGGTGGTTCAGGCCGAAACGCGGATTTACAGCAACGACGTCTATTCGGGGTATCTCTTTACTCCGGGCGACAACGTTGAGATATTCGATTACGGCGACAGTCCCGGCGGGCTGGTCAGCCGGTTTATCTTTGCTTATCACGATCCTTCCAACGTGACGCCGACCGTGCGTGTGCGGTTTTACCAAAACATCGGCATTGCATATTATGACGTCGGCTATCTGATTAAGCAGGTTACATTGACCCATCTGCCGGCGACGGGGATAAACGTTCAGGCCTATGAGTATGTTTTCCCGGAAGCAGACCGCTTTGTCCTGCCCAATGGCCCATTCGGCTATTCGATTGAATGTGCCGGCAATACCATACAACTGGCGCTGGCCTCCGGCGGAGCGGGCAATGCCAATGAGCTGTGGCAGTATGGGTATGACTGGATGTGGGGGTGGGGATGGTCTTCGTTTTGGTTCGGCGGAAATCCCTGGGCCGGATTGTATATGCAGATTTATACCGCCCCGCCGCTTGAACAGACCACGTCCCGCATTGACGGGTATATCTTCCACGACCTTAACGCCAACGGTGGACGGGACGACGGCGAGCCGTTTCTGCCGGGCTGGCAGGCCTTTCTGGATTTGAATCAGGACGGCGTCTATCAGCCGTCCGAGCCGAACGCCCCGGCTGATCCGAACGGGCTGTTTCGGTTTGAGTATCTCGACGCGCCCGAAACGTATGCCCTGGGTCTGATGGTGCCGGAAGGCTGGTCACAGACCACCCCAGGCCCAGCGGAGGGTTATCAATACCTCGTCGATGCGGACCCGAACACCACCTACGGCCCGTTTGATTTCGGCGTTGTGCAGGGGCCGCTGATCGAACAGGCTGACCTGGCTGATTTTGCTTTGCTTTCGCAGTATTGGCTGCAAAGCGATTGCGATGCAAACAACGACTTCTGCTGCGGGATGGACATGAATCGTTCCGGCACCGTCGATTGGGCGGATTTGCTGCTGTTTTGCGAATGCTGGCTTTCAAAGCGGGCCAACGACTAACGCTTCTTAGGTTCGCCGGCTTGGCCTGAGCCGGATGTTCGCTGAAACGAAACGATTTGTAGTTTGTCAATTTCGAACAGCAGTGTCTTACATGTCCACCAGCCAATGCCGGGCCAATACGAGCAGATCTTCAATGCCAACCATGCCGTCTTGGTCCAAATCAGCCCCCTCGCACCAGCCGTTCGTTGCATTGCACGTCGCCGCCCACCATTGAGCTGCAACCGCCACGTCCGCCAGATTAACAAAACCGTCTCCAGTCAAATCACCCGTCGGATTCTGGCTTTCAACTGTCACGACTATATTGTCATAGATGGCTGAATTGATATTCGGCGAGCTGGCCCAAAGACGCGTGATGTCGCCGCCATTCCAGGCGAATGTGCCTGACACCGCTTGGCCGCCGATGGGGCGGGTGCTGATGGTCATATTTTGCCAGTCCTGGCTCAGTTCAAATGTGACCTCGTACCAATGGCCTGAACTCCAAGATAGTCCCAGATTTGTGCCCCACATGCTGCCGGGACCATAGACCCCTCTGCTGCCGTTATTGATTCGAAAGATTAAACCCAAATAACTGGCCGTGCCGTAACGTTGCTGTCCACGGCCAACTTGTATTCCGCCATAACTCCCAAAAAGGTCCCCACTGCCCGGTGTGGCTGGATTCACCAAAACCGAGATTTTTACAATCCCCATTTCTGAGGTCAGCGGCGATGGAAAGACATAAGTCGCGCCCGCCCAATTTTCGGCACTGGTAATCACCAATCCTTGCGTGCCTTCGTAGCCCACCTCGGCTTCAATGCTGTGGTCGGTACCGTCGTACTCTTGCAACCACGGTTCCGGGGGTAACTGGCCAGCCACGTACGCCGGTCCATCAAAATCAATGTTTACCAAATCTGCCTGGGCTGCGGCACCCAATGCAAACACACCGATTGCAAAAATGACGGTTAACCTGTTCATGATTCATCACCCTTTCATTTCTATCACTAACCGGCCTCCGACAGCTTACAATACTGACGGCAAGGCAGGTCCATCACCCACATCTCGATTGACATCCATGATGGCAGACGGTTCAGGTCATTTCCAACAATAACCCAAATACACCCCCTGTTTCATTTCAAACAACTCCGAAAACCACCAAATGATAGCACTATGAGACCTCAAAATCAAGAAAAAAACTGACAATATTAGTCTGTTTATGCACTATCAAATAATCGTAAGCGTTCACCGCGTTCAGGAGCAGGCCGAAAATGTTTACTTTTTCGGCCTGAAAGGCCATTTTACCTGAGCCGCACAAGTGAGCCGGATAATGCCGCATACAATAGCCGAGCCGCGCAAGCGGCCGGATTGCGATACCCACGGCGTAACGCCTGATCGGGCGGCTCGCGCCGCCGCGCTATTGTCCGCGATGTTGCGCCGCGTCATCGTACAACAGCCGAGCCGCGCAAGCGGCCGGATCATGTGGCATCTTGGAAAAACGCCCCATTTATCCGCATCCCCGTATCGGGCGGCTTGCGCCGCCGCGCTGTTGCGCCGCGCTGGTGTGTCGCGTTGGTGCCGCCCCGAAGGGGCGGCATATCCCAGCCCAGGGCAACGCCCTGGGTTAGATCGGCCACACGCCATACGCCTCGACGCTCTGAAAGAGCAGCCTATAT